>CAZPVS010000006.1:0-46526 GCA_964590315.1 uncultured Candidatus Saccharibacteria bacterium | reverse complement strand
CTAAGCTCACGAGTGACGTACCGGCCACTGGCGAGTTTCTTGGTTATAATGGTACCGGTTTTGAATGGGGCGTGCCAGCAGGCGCGGGAGGCACGAGTGACCATGGTGCCTTACTTGGCCTTACTGATGATGATCATCCGCAGTATCATACCGACGCTCGAGGTGATGCGCGCTACTACACGCAGTCGCAAGTAGATACCGCACTGACAGGCAAATCGGACACGACACATACTCATGCAATTACTGATGTGACCAATCTCCAGACAAGTCTTAACGGCAAAGCCAATAATACTACTACTGTGACAGGGGCGAGTTCGGTAACCGGTGGGGGCGATTTGTCTGCAAACCGCACGCTCAGTCTTGTTAATGACAGTGCAACTCCCGGGGCAAGTAAATACTACGGGACAGACGGGACAGGTGCTAAAGGATTTTATGATGTACCTGCGAGTACTGCTGATCCGAGTTTGGGCGGAGATTTAAGTGGCACCGCAAGCAACGCTCAGATAGCAGCGGGCGCAATTGTAAACGCCGACATTAATGCCTCAGCGAATATTGCTCAAAGTAAGATTGCTAATTTAACGACTGATCTTACTAACAAAGCAGATGCCACACACACCCACGCGGCGGCAGACATCGCATCGGGTGTCGTCGCGACTGCTCGTTTGGGCTCCGGCACAGCCAATGCAACCACTTTCTTACGAGGTGACGGCACATGGGCGACACCAGCACCCAGTACAAGCGGGCAAGTGGTCGTTAGCCGGAGTGCAAATGCAACGGGAGCTACAGGGGAGTTCATACTCGCTGATGCGACAACTGCTAGTTTTACGGTTACTTTGCCAAATGGGGAAGCGAACGGCACATATATTAGCGTCAAGAAGGTTGATGCCAGCGTCAACGCTGTTCTTGTGGTTGCGCAAAGCGGGACTATAGAAGGCAACGCATCAATTGCTCTCAACCAGCAATGGGAAAGTCTCGATTTTATTACTGATGGAACCTCTTGGTACCGTCGGTAAATTGTTACAATAGAGGTACATGCCAGAACTACCTGAAGTCGAAACGGTACGGGCCGGGTTGGCCCGATTATTGCCAGGCAAGACAATACGGGCTATTACTCATGACTGGGCTAAGAGCTTTCCCAATGCTAGACCTGATGTGGACACGTTTGCCGTGGGGTCAAAAATCATCGCGGTTCGCCGTCGTGCGAAGGTGCTCCTGGTTGATCTGGATACCGCTTACACGTTCGTCATTCATTTAAAGATGACGGGTCAGCTGGTATTCGTTGGAGGAGAACGATTTGGCGCAGGCCATCCGAACGACTCATTAATCGGTGACTTACCAGATAAATCGACCCGGGTATTATTTTCTTTGAGTGAAGGAGCGAAATTATTCTTCAATGATCAGCGCAAGTTTGGTTGGGTACGTCTTATGCCAACAGTTGAGGTTCAGAATCTCGATTTTTTCAAGAAGGTGGGGCCAGAACCGCTCAATGCGGAATTTGGCTGGCATAACTTTCGCGATCGTATACAGCGGCGTAAGGCCTCAAATATTAAAGCCGTACTTCTTGATCAAACGGTCATTGCGGGGGTGGGTAATATTTACGCAGATGAATCGTTATGGGGTGCACAGATCCATCCTACGACCCTAGTACGCGACCTGAAGGATGTCCAAATTAAGAAGCTCTATACAGAACTACGTTTCGTGCTCCAACTTGCAATAGAAAAAGGGGGCTCATCAAATCATACATACGTGAACGCAGAGGGCAATAAGGGAAGTTATATGGATTTTGCCCGTGTATTTCGTCGTGAAAATCTTCCATGTCCTCGTTGCGGAACAATAATTATTAAAACCAAAGTGGCTGGCCGCGGCACGCACACGTGCCCGCAGTGCCAACGCGGCTAGGGAAGGGTGCGCGCAAGCGCGGTCAACAAGTCCAACGCAGCAGACACATTTTTTACTCGATATCGCGCTGCAGTCTGACCGCGTCCGACCTTGATGGTGTGCGCGTGGGGCGGGAGCGCACTAAACGTGTCTTCATCGGTATAATCATCGCCCATTGCGAGCATGAAGTCGTATTGCTTGATAAGCAGATTCGGGACGACGCACCCTTTGTGAATTTCGCGTGGCTTGATCTCCAATATCATGTGACCTTGACGAACGGATAAATCCAAGTCGTGGGATACAGACTTCAAGGCACGCTTGAGATGCACAAGGTACTTCTGGGCGTGATAGGGGCTGGCTTTTCTGAAGTGCCATACGAGCGCCGCGTCTTTGTGCTCAACAAAACCACCCGGTGTCTTGGCAGCATATTTTTCTAATACAGGAGCAACGATATCTTTCCAATCCAAGTCGGTCGTGGAGACTGATTGTAGCCACCGTTTTGCACCTTTTTTACGTATAAACGCTCCGTGCTCAGCGACCAATGTAAGAGCTGAGTTAGTAAACCAGGCTGATAAGTCTGCCTTACTCCTGCCACTGATAATCACGAGCTCTACTCCTTTATGTTCGGCAAGTCGGTCCAGGAGTGTTATGAGCTCTAGGCTCGGCCGAGCCTTTTCAGGATTATTCTTAAAGGGTGCGAGTGTACCGTCATAATCAAGGAGTAGTAAACTATGCCGAGCGGCCGAAAAAGCGGCAGCCAAGAAATCCTGGTCAGCCGGCCGAATCATATGTGCTGTGTGCATACGTGGCGTGTTGGCACGCCCCATTGTTTTCACAAATGTAGTAGCCCATTGCTGCACCGTTGTTTCCGCAAGATGCCGTTGCATGTGCTTTACTCGTTTTCTTAGCTCCGGTTGCGACATAGTGATGGCGCGTTTCAGGCCCCGTACTAATGACGCTGGTTCTGCGGGATCAACCATGATCGCATTCTTCAGTTCCTGGGCAGCTCCAGCAGTTTTACTCAAAACCAACACCCCGTGCGGTGTCTCTTTACTGGCCACATATTCTTTTGCCACGAGATTCATCCCATCGCGCAGCGGGGCAATAAATGCCACATCGGCAACATGATACAAGGCAGTGACTTGCGCAAAAGGCAGGGCTTTAAAATTGTATTCAATCGGTCTCCAGCGCAGCGTGCGGAACTGACGGTTTGTGTCGCGAACGAGTTTTTCGAGTCGCTGTTTAAGCTCCTTGTACTCTTTGATATCAGTCCGAGACGGGACTACGAGCATAACCATCACAACCGTACCGTGTAGCCCAGGATTCTTAGCCAATAGAGTACGGAACGCTTCGACGCGCTCTACTAAGCCTTTTGCAGGATCAAGCCTATCCACCGTCAAGATAATTTTCTTGCCTCGATACTTAAGTCGCAATCGTGCAGAGGCGGCTTTGACGGCCTTGGATTTTCGCGCGCGGACATATTTTTCATAGTCAATCCCCATCGGAAAGTCTGTGACGCGCACTACGCGATTTTCCAGGAGCACTCTCCCAGACTGTGCTATACCAAGCTGATACGCTTCAACTATCTCTAAAAAGTGTGCGGTATACGATGTAGTATGAAAGCCGATGAGGTCGGCACCGAGTAGCCCCTGTAAGAGCTCACGACCTTGCGGTATATGACCAAACTCATCAACTGCCGGGAAGGGGATGTGCAAAAAGAAACCAATGGTATCTTGTGGTCGCTCGGCCCGAAGCAACGTGGGGAGTAACAGCAATTGATAATCATGGACCCAGATATTGTTACCTGGTTCGCTCAACGCGAGAACTTGTTCGGCAAACTGCGCATTAACCTGTTTATAGGCCCGCCACATTTCCTTGATGTGCGCTGTTGTCTCGTCGGAAATAGGGCTGTTGTGAAATGTCGGCCATAGGACGCTATTACTGTACCCACCATAGAAGAGGTCAATTTGTTTGTGTGTCAGGAAGACAGGATAACAGTTATAGTGCCGAAGTTCCTCTGCAACATGTTCTCGTTCCTTTTCGGTCAGGTCTTCGCGGGCGATACCGGGCCACCCAACCCATTTGTTGCGCTTTGATTCCGTATACGAGGATAGTCCGGTAGCAAGTCCGCCCACACTAGGGAAGACCTCAATCTTGCCATTCGTCTTTTTGATGCTGACTGGCAAACGGTTCGACACAATCACTAATTGCATGTGGCTATTAGTATGCCACAGCTGACTGGCAAATACTGTGAAGCAGAATACATCCGAGGGTGCCGAGGGGACTAAATTCTAGTATAGTTAGTCTGTGATTACGGTACTGACGGGAGAGAATAGATATATGCTGCAGCAGGAGCTGCGGCCGATTATTGATAGCTTTGTAGCTGAACACGGTGATATGGCACTGGAGCGTCTTGATGGAGAGGAAGTCGAATTTGATCGCATGCGTGAGGCACTGCAAAGCATGCCGTTTCTTGCGAGCCGTAAAATTGTTGTGCTCAGAAACGCCAGCGCCAATAAGCAGTTTTTAGAGCAGGCGGAATCACTTTTGTCGGAATTATCCGAGTCGACAGAAATAGTATTAGTAGAGACAAAACTGGATAAGCGTACTGCGTACTACAAATATCTCAAAAGACATGCAACCATGACTGACTGTCAGGAACTGGACACGCCCCAACTTGCTACATGGTTGGCTAGGGTAGTAAAAGAGCAGGGTGGTCAACTCTCCGTTTCCGATGCGTCGTATCTTATCGAGCGAGTTGGTGCCAATCAGTTGCTGCTGAGCAGTGAGCTTACAAAGCTTCTGTCTTACGATGCTGCAATAACCCGCTCGACCATTGATATGCTGACAGAACGGACGCCCCAGAGCACTATTTTTGAACTGCTTGACGCCGCACTGGCGGGACGCACCAAACGTGCACTCGATTTGTATGCAGAGCAACGCTCAATGCGGATTGAGCCACAACAAATACTGTCGCTACTCATCTGGCAGTTACATATCCTCTCATTGGTTAAAACCGCAGGAACCAGAAGTGTTGACGAGATTGCTCAAGAAACTAAACTCAAGCCATTTGTCATCCGGAAGAGTCAGGGTATCGCCGGGCGAATGACCATATCACAATTGAAAGCGCTCGTGCACGAAGTGCACACGCTTGATATTAGGTTAAAGTCCGAATCAATTGATGTTGATGACGCCCTCCAGAACCTCATAGTCAGGCTGAGTTACTAAAAACTCTCCATTACTCCACTAAAAAAGAGCCGTCTCCGGCTCTTTTCGCTACGAAGCCGTATTACTTATTTTTTTACAGCTGGTTTTTTAGTTGGGGCTTTTTTAGCTACAGGCTTTTTTGCGGGAGCTTTCTTTGTAACTGGTTTGGCAGCGGTCTTCTTGGCAGCTGGCTTTGTGGCAGCTTTTTTAGTGCCTGCAGCTGGCTTGACACCTTCGGCCTTGGCCTTGGTAGCAAGTTGGCTCTTCTTGCGAGCTGCCTTCTTCTTGCTGATGACACCCTTCTTCACAGCCTTATCAAGGTTGCTCTGAACAGATGATTGAGCTTTTGCACTTGGCTTTGCCAAAAACTCTTTCAGGGCGGTCTTCAGTGAACGCTTGGTCTTTACGTTACGTACGGTTGCCTTACGTGCAACTTTAACGCGCTTTTTTGCTGACTTGATGATGGGCATTGATATTCCTTTAATTACGATTTTATTAGTTCGTCGAAAAACTACTATAGAGTATGATCTCCCTCTTGTCAAAGAAGTAGACGGGAATTAGCAAAGTGAAGCGGTGCATTGCGCCACAAATACGATGCTATTGGCCACTTTTTTGTATTTGCTAACCATGAGCGTTTATGGTACGCTGCCTACAGAGGTCATAAAAAATAAAAATGGAAAATCCTAAAAAGCAGCTTCTTGAGCGCCTCAAATCAGCTAACAACGTGCTGGTAACAGTGAGCGCAAATCCAAGCGTCGACCAACTATCGGCAGCTATTGGCTTTACCTTGCTGCTGAACAAAATGGGCAAACATGCGACCGCTGTATTCAGTGGTGAAATACCATCGACAATAGAATTTCTACAGCCAGAGAAAACACTTGAGAAAAACACTGATTCACTCCGTGATTTTATTATTGCCCTGGATAAATCCAAGGCAGACAAGTTGCGTTACAAGGTAGAGGATAGTCATGTAAAGATTTTTATCACCCCATACCGTACATCAATCACAAAGGAAGATCTTGATTTCAGCCAAGGTGACTTTAACGTTGAAGTAGTGGTAGCTTTGGGTGTTAATGACCAGAAAGACTTAGACCAGGCGATTACTGCTCACGGCCGTATCCTCCACGATGCAACGACAATTTCTATTACGAACGGTCCAGCAAGTAGTCTTGGTTCCATTAATTGGTCGAGTAGCGATACGAGCAGTTTGTGTGAAATGACTGCCAGTCTTGCGGACACACTCCAACAGGGAGTGCTAGACGGCCAAATGGCAACGGCGTTCATGACGGGTATCGTGGCGGAAACGGCGCGGTTTAGTAATGATAAGACAACACCTCAGACGATGAGCATTAGCGCAGCGCTTATGGCCGCAGGCGCGAACCAGCAGTTGGTTGCGAGTAAATTACAAGAAGGTGAAGCCTCACAAGAGACACCACAAGTAGACGGTTCCACGGACGTAGCCCCAGTTGCTGAAGTGCCAAAGGACGGCTCCTTGCAGATAGAGCATCAGTTATTTGAGACCGAAGAATTGCCGGATCCTGAACCGACTCTTCCTATCGGCCAAGTTACTATTGATACCGATGGCAATGTTGTCTCCCAATCTCCGGAAAAAAGTACATCGTCAATGACGGTTGAGCCGTCAGTAGTGCAGGGAGGTAGTTCAATGATTCTTGAGCCACCGACACTCGGGGGTAAATTGACAGCTAATACCGAGCCAGAACAGCTTGACCCTGCCACTGATCCACTCGGTGCCAAGACATATGAGCGTACTCTGCTGAACCATCAGGAAGCAGGGCCCGCCGAAGAACAACAATCCGATACTGAGAACCTAGGGGCTTTTGTAGCAGACGAGCAAGCCAATACTGATGAAGTGCAGCTTGAGCAACACACAGAGGCACTATCTGATGTACCTACTGCACATAGTGAGTCTCAAGGGGATATTCAGGCAGATCAGCTGTCGCAAACTGTCGATATGGAATTGCCCGAGCCTGTTCCAGCGTCTGAAAACGCACCAGACACACCATCAGAGCCTGAGTCACAACCCTTGGGGGATAATGACCACGCACGACCAGCAGATGAGGGCACGACAAACACCGAACCTGAACCAGAAGAATTTCATGAGAGAACGCTAACTGAACTTGAAGAAGCAGTTCGCGGGGCATACAGTTCTGTTCCGGAACAGAACCACCCCTTGGAAGGAGTAGAAGGCATTCAGCTTCCTGCAGAACAAGTGCAGCCTGAACCCTTTGTGCCCACTCCGACAGAAAATATTGGTGGCGCTCGGGATGCCGTATCCGCAGCTCTTGCAGACAGTAACGAGCCGTTACCGCCTATTGCTGCGCTGAACGCACAACCACTTGATCTCGATATCCAGCAAACTGGAGAAACAGGTATTATTACTCCACCCTCTGGCGAGTCACCTATGTTTACCATGCCTGAGAACTTACTTCCCTCTGCAGATATGCCCGTGGACATGAGCGCTGCACCAGTCCAGGACCCGACGGCTCCTCCAACCGTGCCGCCGCCATTGCCTCCTGATATGTACGGTACATTCACTCCTCAGGCTCAGGTTGATCGTACGTCTTCCCCCCAGGGACCGTCCCAGGGTGCGCCCGAGCAGTCTGTAAGCTCCCAAAACCCATTTAATTTGCCACCTGCGTAGGTCCGTATAGCTTATAATGAGCTGATAGTGCAAGGAATTCTTCTTATAGACAAAGCCAAAACATGGACTTCGTTTGACGTGGTCAATTATGTACGCAAATTGGTGGCTACAGCTGAGGGTAAAAAACCAAAGCAGATAAAAGTAGGCCACACCGGTACCTTGGATCCGCTCGCAACCGGTCTGCTCGTGTTGCTTGTCGGTAAGGAGTACACGCGACGGGCAGGCGAGTATACTAAGCTGGATAAGACATATCTCGTCACGATGAAATTAGGCGAAACAAGTACCACAGGTGACGAAGAGGGTAGTAAGACTATTGTGTCGGATGCAGTGCCAGATAACGATGCGCTACGCGCTGTGCTACTCAAGTTTACCGGTGACATTATGCAGGTACCACCGCAGTTCTCAGCAATGAAAATCAATGGCCAACGGGCATATAAACTGGCCCGCGCCGGCGAAGTTGTTAATCTTGAGGCCCGACCAGTTAAGATCTATGAGAACAGGCTCATCGAGTATTCCTATCCGATCGTGAAGTTTGTAAGCCGTGTGAGCAGTGGCACCTATATTCGCAGTTTGGTTGAGGACGTGGGTAGTGAGCTTGGTACGGGAGCGTACATGTCAGAACTTCGGCGTACGCAAGTCGGTGATTTTGCACTTGCGGATGCTACCACCCACGATGCACCTGACATACTGGATCATATTCAAGGGGCGTAAAGAGCTTTAGTATGATGTAATATTTGCATTGTGCTTATGCGAGTGCTATATTCCGAACATAACTTTGTAAATACTAAAAAGGATAAAGTAGTGAAAAAGCTGGCAAAACATACAAGCCTCGCTCAAAAACTACGTACACAGAGCACAAAATACCGCGGATTCCTTATGCCTGCCGTTTTTGTCTGCCTGTTTGCGTTAGTAGGGGTTCTAACATTACTGCAGTCACGTGCTGCAATTGGTAACGACCTCGTAGTTACGTCAGTATCCATGAACCCCACTGCGCCTGCATCTGGACAGGCAGTCACTTTTACGGCTGTCGTGAAGAACCAGGGGACGTCGGCAGTACCAGCGGGTACGGTCGTGGGCGTTGCATTCTATGTCGATAATGTGAAAGTCAGTTGGAATCAGTCAAATACTACGGGGCTTGCGGCAGGAGCAAGCGTCACGTTAACAGCCAATGCGGGTACACCGAGTGCGACCTGGACTGCCACTACCGGTCCTCATACTGTGCGGGCGGTTGCGGATGACAACAATGTCATTCCTGACGAATCAAACGAAGCGAACAACAGTACTTCAGTTGCAATAACAGTCGGCAATACAGGCAATCTGTACATCTCACCGGCAACAAAATCAATGTTTATCAACACCAATGTCACGATAGCAGTACGCTTAACACCTGGAACAACCGTAGATGGTGTCGAGGCGACAATTACGTATGATGCGACTAAATTGACATACGTCAGTACTGATAGTACCGGCTCACCATTTGATATCGCTCTTGGTGCGCAAACCGGCGGGGCGGGGACAGTCAAAATCGCACGAGGTAATCTCAATGGTGGTGTTGCGACTGACTCATTAGTTGCCAATGTCACGTTTACCGCAATCGCGGGCTCGGGTACGACAACACTTCAGGTGGCGGGTAATGCCACGAAGGCAGGGGCATATACAAACCCCGTTGTGACTAATAGCACTATTACATTACAAACACCAGATACGACAGCACCGGCAACGGCAATCACCGCTCCGGCTGTTGGCAGCTCACTGTTTGGCTCCGTTACCGTATCAGCCACAGCTTCGGATGCAGTAGGAGTGACAAAGGTAGAGTTCTATATTGATAATCAGTTGATTGCCACAGACACGACTTCGCCATACGGTTTTACACTGGATACAACGAAGTATAGTAGCGCAGTGCATAATCTACAGACAAAAGCATATGATGCGGCTGGCAACGTTGGTTCTAGCAATACAGCGCAGATTACGATTAAAAACTGGGCAGAAGATATCAATCAAGACGGCGCCGTAAACTTACTCGACTTTAGTATTCTGGCGGGCAAATTCGGCCAGACGGGTACGGCTTTGGGTCGGGCAGATATTAACGGAGACCAAATCGTTAACCTGCAAGACTTCAGCTTGCTTGCAAGCAAATTCGGCCAGTAATCGGATAGGTCAGACTAGCTTACGTATGCTACGCTACGAGTTGTATGAAAACTGGTAGCGTAGCAGCATGATTGCAAAAATTGATATAGCCGACAAATCGTACGGGGACAAAATTCTCTACGGTGGGCTTGAGTTTACGCTCAATGCCCATGAAAAAGTTGGCTTGATTGGCCGTAATGGTACGGGCAAGACGACCTTGTTCAATATCCTAACTGGCGCTGATACTGATTATGCCGGTGATGTCGAATTTCGTAAGAACCTAGTTGTTATTGACTCCCGTCAGGAACATCACGGTTTTGAAGATACACCTATTTTGGAATATATTCTAGACGATCTTCCCGAGTACACAACACTGAAGCACATTCTCGATACCTACCCAGCGACCATGGGAAGTAGCATGAAGAAAATGGAAGCATACTCCGAGGCTCTGGAGCGATTTAATGTACTGGGGTACTTCAGCGTCGAAGAAGAAATTGAACGGAGCCTGCTAGATTATCAGATTGATGCTGATAAAATTAAAGGCACAATTGGCCAGTTATCCGGAGGCCAGAAAAGGTTTATTGAACTCGTAAAAGTCCAGCATGCCCGAGCAGACCTGGCATTGATCGACGAGCCGACCAACCACATGGATTACATTGCGAAGCAACGCTTCCTGGATTGGTTTAAGGCAACCAAAGAGGCGGTAGTGGTCATTACGCATGATCGCGATGTCCTGCATCATGTGGACCGAATTCTTGAGATTCGAGATGGCCGGGCATTCAACTTCAAGGGCAACTATGACGATTATTTGCGTACGAACGCCACCAAAATCACTTCGCAAGTGAACGAATACACCATTTCTCAACGTCGCATTAAGAATCTCAAAGAAGACATTATTCGTTTCCGTCGCCTTAAGGAGCGTTCTAGAGACCCCGGTACGATTCATCGTTTCAAGTCACTCGAGGAGCGGGCAACGAAGGAACTTCGCGAGCTCGAAAAGATGGACAAGCCGTCATTCTGGATTGACCGTGAATCCGTGAATAATCTTAATACCAAGATGGGTGAGGCCTATGAGGAGCACAAGGCTCGTAACATCATTATCCGTACCCGTACGAAGGCAACTAAGTCGAGCAATCTGCTGGTAGATGTATCAAAACTCAGTCTTGGTTATGCAAGCCCTTTGTTTGAAGGCATCAGCTTCCAGCTCCGCGAGGGTGAAAAGCTACGATTGCATGGTCGCAACGGTGCTGGTAAGACCACTCTTATCAAGGCCATCCTGGCTGCTGCGGGTGGCATTAAGCCGGAGGCGACTATTTACGGTGGTGTTATTGATACGCTGCGCGAGCTAAAGATTGGCATCTATGAGCAAGAAATTAGCCCACGGTATTTGACCATGACGCTCGCGAGTGCTATCGAACAATCTTTTATGGCCAAAGATGTCAAAGTAGGGGACGAGAAGATCAAGCAGCTTCTCGGTGACTACCTTTTCAACCCTATGACCGATGGTGAAGTGCCGATTTCCCGCCTGAGCGGTGGCCAGAAAGCTCGATTTCAACTGATGAATATGCTTGCTAATGATCCCCAGCTACTCATACTCGACGAGCCAACAAACCACCTTGACCTGCCAAGTATTGAGGAGCTTGAGGATGCACTCAAGCAGTACCACGGTGCCATCATCTACGTGAGCCACGACAGCTACTTTGTTAAAAACCTCGGCGGTACGGAACAAATCATGGGCGTGTAAGCCGCACGTATAAAACTCAAGACCTTTGCAACATCTGCGTCGGCGTCAGCATCTGTATTCCTAAGTGTACTCGCTTAGTGTTGTAGTACTCAAGATACGCAGTTAGCGTATCTCTCTGGCGGGAGAGCGGAACGGTCTTTCGCCAGAAGTAGCCAATGCATTCAGTCTGGATGGTACGGTTAAAGCGTTCAACGTGAGCATTGTCATTCGGTCGGTGGAGGCGACTGTGCCTGGTCTGTATTCCGGCTCGCTTCATCTGCTGTTCAAAGTACCGGCCGTACTCTGGCCCATTGTCTGCTTGCACCATGGCAACGGGGAATCCCCATTGCTCCTGTGCTTCTAGTACAGCCCGTGCTGCATGTCCAGGGCTGAGCTTTGGTACTAGGATGACGTAAGTCATCCTAGTAAATAGATCGATGACGGTGTAGTAGTACAGCCGTCTACCAGTATTGGGATTGACATGGTGGATGGTGTCCGTCTGGACGAGTTCGCCCGGATGAGTGACATGCGGTCGTCTGGGGTTATCTGCTCGAACACGGTTCTTTCTCCCGCGAGCAACACCAGACCGCCACAGAATACGTCGAACACTACTCAGGGATACTGAAACGGCAAGTACAGTTACGAGGTGGTGCCACACCACCTCGGCACAACGCTTGAGTTGTGCCCATGTTGTGAGCACGAGCCGTACCAGCTCCTGGCTCAGCGCCGTCGGGTAGGTCTTCGGGATACTTGCGAGTGTTGGAATATGCCAGGTACAACGCTTGAGATGATTCGTTCGACTGTAGGCCCTATTTGGCCTGTTGGGATTGTCCATTTGGATGTGCTGGTTCAGCACATCCCACTTTAGCTTCCAGCGGTAGATCGTACTGCGGTGGACGCCGCAGCGATTGGCTACAGTCTGTACGGGCAACTGCTCACGAATGAGCAGTTGCATCGCCAAAGCTCTCGCTTTAGGCAAGTTAGGGTTGCTAGAATAGGCCATAGCAGGCCTCCTCTCTGTATTTATTTAGTCGTAAACACAGTATACGGAGCGCCTGCTTTTATGTTGCAAAGGTTGTGGATGAGTACGTAAACATTGACAAAACGAACTAACAGTGCTAATGTATTCATTAGGAACTCAAAGATAAACATGTCAGACGTTATCCAAACACCGCAACCTGATGCAGCACTAGCATCAACCGATATGACTACCCCCGAGCAGCGTATGTTTAATGTGCTCAGTGACCATAAGCAAAACAGCTTAGCCTGGATCGAGAGACTGCAGTCGGAGCATGAGCAGTCACGATTTAGAATTGCTGGCCGGTGGGCCATGAATCACTTTGGTATACAGACACCCACACAGAACGCTGTTGCACACCACTCGAAAATTGCGGCACGTGACATGGAAGCTGAAGCCCGTGATTATGGTCAACGAGTAGAAGCCCGTGAGAATCAACAGTTCAACGCGGGCGTCGATAGTAGTGCAGATGAGCATCTCGCCGAACTCAAGAGACAGTCCTCATCTGAGATTGATGAACTTCGTGCGCAGTCTTCGCAGCAGATAGCATTAGCACAAAAGGAGCTCTCTGAGATTCGCGATAAAGCCAGCGAGTCGGTTGTTATGGCTCGTCACGATGCCATACGTGAAAGTGCGAACTCCTTACAGGAAAAGAAGGTACTAACACCAGAAGCGGAAGCGGCTTTACGGAATTATCAGTTAGTTGAGGATTACTGGCAGCAGCTTTCTCAGACTGAATATCCCCAGGGTAGTATTGAATCATTACTCAAGTCCCGGGATAAGGACAACTTGACCGTCTACTTCCGGCTCAAGGAAAAGTTCGCTCAACAGGGTATTGACGCGGAAACATTTAACAGTATATACGTTCAGGCGCAGTCTGGGCGGAAAGACATCCCCGAGCCAATCGCAGATCATCAGAATTAAGTGATAGTCCGTGTTGCAGTTCGTTGCCTAATCCTTGCGTAACAGGGGAGAGTGTGGTAATATCTACTGAAGCGCCATCATTCTCCGTTAGTATCTAGACGAGAATAACCAATTTTAAGTTAAGGGAATACATGATTTCAACAGACAAGAAGAGTGCAATTATTGCTGACCTGCAAAAGGACAAAAAGGACACCGGTTCACCAGAGGTGCAAGTTGGTGTTTTGACTGCTCGTATTGCTGAGCTGACTGATCACCTCAAGGTGAACAAGCACGACTTTATGGCACGCCGTGGCCTTCTGCAAATGGTTGGGCAGCGTAAGCGTCACCTCAAGTACATCGCATCTAAAGATGGTGCTGCATACCTGGCTCTTATCAAGAAGCTCGGTATTCGCCGCTAGAACTTTCTGGGAGGGCAGAGGGTGCCCGATTTCCTTGGATATCATCCTCGGCAATCAAGCAAACTCCACTCCTCCCGAAAACTCCAGCTATCCGGTATAGTATAGGGAGAATGTGAACAGACCAGGATCTTTCTTTAGAGAAACGAAGCTTGTGCACATTAAACTAAACAGACGTTCGTTATAGAGACCAGATATACCCCGTGCACGTTCAGCACAAGAGCCGGAGCGTATATTTGCACCCTGTAACGACATGAGTCTGAAAGAAAGGTTTTCCAGAATACATGGGAACAATTAACCCTTACGGAAAAGACCCTATTACAGTAGAAACTGAGTGGTGTGGCCGGACGCTCTCATTAGAAGTAAACCGGGTAGGGTTCCGTACCAGTGCCTCTGTTATTGTGCGCTATGGCGACACGGTAGTCCTTGGTACTGCTATGGTCGGCAAGGCACCGGTCAGCATGGATTATTTCCCGTTGAGTATCGACTACGAGGAGAAATTCTACGCAGCCGGCAAGATTAGCGGCAGCCGCTTCATCAAACGCGAAGGCCGTCCATCTGATGATGCGATTCTCATCGGCCGTCTGATCGACCGTCCTATCCGTCCATTATGGCCTAAGGGCTATCGTAATGAAGTACAGGGAGTGGCATCGGTGCTGAGCATGGACCCGGCGTTTCGTCCGGACATGGTAGCCATGGTAGCCATGAGCACTGCGCTGATGTTAACCGGTGCGCCATTTGAAGGCCCCGTTGCTGGCCTTCGCGTTGGTATCAACGAAGCAGGTGAGTATCAGGCATTCATGAGTGGCGAGGAGCTCGATAAGGGCATACTTGACCTGGTTGTTGCTGGTATAGACAGTGGCATTATGATGGTAGAAGCTGGTGCCAATGAAGCAACCGAAGAACAAGTTGTTGGCGCGCTCGAATTTGCCCAGAAGAATATCCTTCCGGCTATCGAATTGCAGAAGGAACTTATCGAAAAAGTTGGCGTAGAGAAGATGGAGTACGATCTGGTACTTCCAGACGCATCCATCCAGGAAGCTGTCGACAAGTGGGTTGATGGCAAACTTGGTAAGAACCTACACGCTCCATACCCCGAGCGAAACGAAGCAGTAAACACCCTTCGTGAGGCCTTCCATGCTGAATTTACAGACAAGATTGAAACATACGATGAGCTAAAAGCTGACTACGACGAGGCGTTCACCATGGCACTTCACAAAGACGTTCGTAAGGGCATCATCAAGGACGGTATCCGTCCGGATGGCCGTAAACTGGGTGAAATTCGTCCACTTTCTAGCGAAGTCGGTTTCTTGCCGCGCGCTCATGGTTCAAGCTTGTTTACCCGTGGTATGACGCAAGGTATGAATATTGTTACCCTGGCCCCCCTCAGCTATAACCAATTAGTAGATACCATGGAGCGAAACACCGAACGCCGCTACTTCCACCACTACAATGCCCCTGGGTACACTGTTGGTGAAGTTCGTCGTCTTGGTTCACCAGGCCGCCGCGAGATTGGTCATGGCTACCTCGCAGAGCGTGCGTTGAGTGCAGTACTGCCGACAGAAGCAGAATTCCCATACACTATTCGTTCAGTAACTGAAATCATGAGCCAGAACGGTTCAACCTCTATGGCTGCCACCTGCTCGAGCTGTTTAGCACTTATGGATGCTGGTGTGCCACTGAAAGCTCCTGTATCAGGTATTGCTATGGGTCTGATGATTGATGGCGACAAACCATACATTCTCAGCGACATCGCAGATGCTGAAGACTTTGCGGGTGATATGGACTTCAAAGTAACAGGTACTAGCAAGGGTATTACCGCACTGCAGATGGATATGAAAGTTCACGGCTTACCAGTTTCTGTGCTCAAACAAGCACTTGATGAAGGTAAGGTTGGCCGAGCGCACATTCTTGAACACATGTTGACTACAATTGCTGCACCAAACAAAGAACTCAGCCCATACGCACCCCGTGTAGAGACCATCACCATTAATCCTGACAAAATCCGCGAGGTAATTGGTAAGGGTGGTGAGACGATCCAACGAATCGTTGCCGAAACCGGTGCCGAAATCGACATCAAGGATGATGGAACAGTTATGATTGCGAGCCCTGATGGCAAGTCCATCGAGGCAGCCAAGCAGTGGATTCAGACGATTGTTGAGGAACCAGAGGTTGGCAGGATCTACACCGATCGGCCAGTAGTGAGCGTCATGGACTTCGGTGCCTTTGTGCAGATTCTGCCAGGCAAAGACGGCCTTGTACACGTCAGCGAAATGTCAGAAGATCGTGTCGAGAAACCCAGTGATGTCGTCAAAGAAGGTGATAAGGTGACCGTTAAGCTGGTTGCTATCGATGATCGTGGCCGCTTACAATTAAGTATGAAAGCCGCAGCTCGCGAACAGAAAAAATAGAGGAGAAGTGAAGATGCAAAAGACTCACCAGATATTTGATAAACCCTGGAAACACGCAGTGGCAGCGATAGGTGGATACATTTTGGTGTATGCTTTGGCGTCTTGGGCTATTGATTCCGGACGACTGAGCGTGTATTTTGCAGCAATTCTATTCTTTATACTATCTGTAAAACATACCATACAGGCTTTCACTCGCCATAATGCAGCATAAAGAACAGCTTCTTGACCAGATTAGGGCAGATATTATAGCTGATAATATCTGTCCAGATTTGGCCAAACAGGCCAAGCACCTTGTTATGGGTGATGGTAATCCTGATGCGGATATTGTTTTTATCGGGGAAGCCCCCGGCAAGAACGAGGACGAGCAAGGCCTACCTTTTGTCGGTGCAGCAGGGAAGTTTCTGAATGAGATGCTGTCAACGGTGAGCATGGATCGTTCGGATGTGTACATCACAAATATCGTGAAATACCGTCCCCCAGACAATCGTGACCCGCTCCCCGCTGAAAAGCAGGCCTTTTGGCCCTATTTAATCAGACAGCTGGAGGTCATTAAACCGACTATTGTGGTAACACTTGGTCGGCACAGTATGGAGTATTTCCTGCCAGATGCCACCATCAGCCAGGTACACGGTCATGCAGTTCGGCTGCACGCTCGCTTCCATACGGATAGTGCATCGGTACCGCTCATTGTCGTACCATTGTTCCACCCGGCAGCTGCGCTGTACAACGGAGGTCTCAGGCAAACATTGCTTGATGATTTCGCCCGTTTACCCACCATTATTAAAGAAATGAAACAACATAATTCCTAACCATCTATATAGAAAGGGAACACATGCAACCAAATGATAAAAAACCTGCGGGGAACCGCGGAAACAAACCAAAACAACCGCGAGCGAGTGCTCCTGCCAAGTCGGCAAATGCCGCTGGCGGCTCTCGAGTTTCTCGTGGCGCAGCCATTCGTGCTCAAAGAAGGACACAAGAGGATGCGCACCGCATCGCCAACCAATACCTGGACGCCTCTGCCAAACAGCAGGACCAAGGCAGGGGAAGGGCAAACTTCGTTGACGATAGTCCTCGCCTGAAAGTCATCGGACTTGGCGGTATGGACGGTGGTGGGTCCAAAAACACCATGCTTGTCGAATATATGAATGACGCGGTCATTATTGACTGTGGCAACGACCTTGGGGTTGACCTGCCAGGCATTAACTATGGCATAGCCGATATGACTTACCTTGAGAGCATTAAGCACAAGCTCCGCGGCTACATCATCACACACGGACACCTGGACCATATCGGGGCATTACCGCACGTGGTACCACGATTCCCGGCGCCTATTTACGGCTCGAAGTTCACCATCGGCCGAGTCGAAGAAATTTTCGAGAATTTTGGACTGCCTATGCCGGAAGGCTTTGAGCTTCGTACCGTCGTCATGAACGAAACTACCCATGAGCGACTCAAAGTCGGTGCATTCTATGTTGAGCTGGTGCGGGTCACCCACTCAATTCCCGGGTCTACTATTGTCGTATTGGATACCCCCGTTGGCCGTATCATTAACACCGGTGACTTCCGTCTTGACCCGAACCCACTTGACCATGAGCGTACTGACGTTGAACGGCTGCAAGAGCTTGGTAATGAAGGCGTATTAGCACTCTTTTCAGAGAGTACCACCGTAGAGCGTCCTGGTCGTACCCCCAGTGAGAGCACTATTGAACAAAGCTTCATCGATATTTTGGATCAAGCACCCGGTCGCATATTTGTCGGTCTATTTAGCACCAATATGAACCGTGTCCAGATGATTATTAATGCCGCCGTCCACCACAATAAGAAAGTTGCCATGGATGGCCGTAGTATGATTAGTACGCTTGAGATGGCAGTGCGGAACGGCTTTGTTCGCGTACCGAAAGGTACCTTTGTGCCGATAGCAAACGTACCAATGATGCAGGATCACGAAGTGGTCGTGGTTTGTACCGGTAGTCAGGGTGAGCCAAGCTCTGCGTTGCAGCGTATGGCGACGGGTGATCATCGACACATTAAGTTAAAAGAGCAAGACACAGTTATTCTCAGCTCTTCACCTATCCCTGAGTCAGGGAATGATTCGTTGATTGGAACAATGGTTGACGGTTTAGTCCGTAAGGGTGTGCATGTATTTGAGCACCGTAACCACGAGATTGATGGCGTTGGGCCACTCCACGTGTCCGGTCATGCATCGCAAGATGAGTACGCCGATATGATTAATTTCACTAAGCCAAAATTCTTTGTACCCATTTATGGTGCTTACCGTGTGAAGCAGCGACACATAGAAATCGCTGTCCAAGAAGGTATCCCCCGCAAGCATACGGTCAACGCAGAAAACGGAGAAGTTATCGCATTTACTCCTGACACCATGGAGATTGTGGGAGAAGTGCCGCACGGTACCGTGTTGGTGGATCAGACCGGTGCTATCGTGAGTAATGTCGTCATCAAAGATCGACTCATGCTTGCCGAAGAGGGTCTGGTTGCGATTGTCCTGACTGTTGACAAAAAGTCCGGTAATCTCATGACAAGCCCTGATATTATCACGCGCGGGTTCATATATATTCGTGACAGTGAGGAGCTCATGAATAGCTTCCGTATTGAGTTGAAGCGGGCCGTCCAACAACGGTTTAAGCGCGTTGATCTCGATCGTTTCAAGGCAGAGCTCAAGGATCACGTGACCCATTTCTTGTTTGAACAGACGGGTCGCTCCCCGATAGTGATTCCTGTCGTGAATGTGATTGGTGGCGGAGGCGGCAGTCAAAAGGGTAGTAGTGACAAGAAGCAATCCAATGGCACGAAGACCCAGTCAGAGAAGACTCCGGAACAAATTGCCGTAGAACAACAACAACGGTTTGAGCAGATGCGCGCCAAATTACTTGGCCAAGACGCCCGAACTGACTAAGCGGTGTGACAACAGCCGGATGTTGTTCTTCTTTTGCTCATATTACCCTTGACGGTTATGGTTATTCGTGATAAAATATACAACATGATGAACGAAAATCAAGATCCGACCCAAAACTCTCCCGAACAATACGGTTACCCTCATGATCCCGAACTGGTTGCAGGTTCACTAGAAACTCTCATAGCGAACTTGGCCACCCCTGAACAATTACGTAATGGGTTTGATTGGATGCAAGAACGACAAACGGAATTATATGATCGAAGTCGTAAGCTGCGAGCACAAGGTAAACAACTTCCGGCTCGTGAGGCAGAGGAGCTTGATGAGCTCCACACCGGCATGCTGACCATACAGAGTTTATTTGAGAAGTACCATCCTACAGAATAATTGATATAATCATTAGCGACTATGGCGAAGAAAAAACAAACTAGAAAAAAGAAATCCCCAAGCTCACGCAAGGTTGAAGCGCAGGAGCCATCATATTTTTGGCCAGTAACGTGGGGCATATTATTTATTACTTCCGCTGTCCTATTGATGGTGGGTGGTTTTAATGCGGGAGGGCCGCTTCCGCAGGCGCTCTATGATGGCGTCGCAAGTGCTTTTGGAAGTGCAGCATTTATTGTTGCAATTGGCATTCTGTATCTGGGCGTTCTCAAATTGTCCCATGAAGAAAAGCGACTCCCTAAAGTAAAAAGTGCGTTTACTATGCTTTCCTTCCTGTTACTTGCCGGCCTTCTGCATGTCCTTACCGCAGACCGTAATGAGACCACCGGCGAATTCGCGGAAGGAGCAGGTGGTACCGTTGGAGCTTCGGTTGGCGGGTTATCTCTGGGCATGCTTGACGTCATCCTTTCGACGATTGTACTTATTATTTTGCTGGCGGTGAGCATTTGTCTTGCGACGGGGACGCCATTGACGGTGTTGTTGGCGCCCTTTAAGGCAATGTTCCAGAAGCGAGAGCCTAAAGAAAAAGATACGGACGTACAAGCACTCAAGGATAGCCATGCCTTTAAACTCAACGAAGGAGTTCCGACTGTTCACCATGATCAAGCTGAAGATAAGCCCCGTCCACGTCTCAGTACCTTACGGAATTCATCCGAAAAACTGACTCCCGCAGAAAACCATGCCGCACTGGTGACACGTGCGGACTCTGACTGGCAATTTCCCAGCATCAACTTACTTGATCAAAAGATTGATAAAGCCGACGCCGGTGACGTGAATGCCAGTGCCGCACTGATTCAAGAAACCTTTGCCAACTTTGGCATTGATGTCGCCATGGAAGGCGCAACCGTGGGTCCAACGGTCACCCAATATACCCTTAAGCCTCCCGCCAATGTCAAACTGACCAAGATTACGGCACTCGAGAATAACCTGGCACTTAACCTTGCAGCACATACGCTCCGTATGGAAGCGCCAATCCCCGGCAAGCGCGCCGTCGGTATTGAAGTACCGAACAAAAAGGCGGCTATTGTGCGTATTAGTTCATTGCTGCAGTCCAAAGAGTGGGCAAATAAGCGAGGGGCGCTGAGTTTTGCAGTTGGTAAGGATATCAACGGTCACTCTGTGGTCGCTGACCTGGCCGATATGCCGCACGTGCTGATAGCCGGACAGACTAAATCCGGTAAGTCAGTCATGATCAACACGCTACTGACAAGCTTGCTCTACAATAATTCCCCAAGTGACCTCAAACTGATCATGGTAGACCCGAAAGTCGTCGAGCTTGCGCCATATAATGACATTCCGCATCTGCTCACACCGGTCATTTCCGAACCGGAAAAATGTATTAGTGCCTTGAAGTGGGCAGTGGCCGAGATGGAGCGCAGATACCGTGCGCTTGCAGAGGCAAAGACGCGAAACATCGAGGAATACAACGCTATTAAAAAAGAAGAAGGCATGCCCTATATCGTCATCGTCATCGATGAGTTAGCTGACTTGATGATGATGGCCGCACGGGACGTAGAAGCACTTATCGTGCGTATAGCACAAAAGGCACGTGCGGTTGGTCTGCACCTCGTGCTTGCTACCCAGCGGCCCTCTGTAGATGTAATAACCGGGCTGATTAAAGCAAACGTGCCAGCACGTATTGCTTTTGCCGTATCGAGTCAGGTTGATTCTCGGACTATCATCGACCAAATTGGGGCCGAAAAATTACTCGGAAAGGGCGATATGTTATTCCTGACAACGGATATGCCGAAGCCGCGACGTGTCCAGGGCTCGTTTATTTCTACTGAAGAGACAATGAAGGTCACCGATTTTATTCGGATGCAGCGCCCACCACAGTATGATCCGGAGATCATCAGTCAGCCTGTGCAGCTGAACGGTAAGGGCGGGGTTGTGATGGAACACGGCGGTTCGGACGCAGAGGATGATGTGTTCCGCGATGCCGTACGGGCCGTTATTGAGGCGCGAAAGGCGAGTACTAGTTTATTACAGCGGCGTTTGCGTATCGGCTATGGTCGCGCAGCCCGACTTATTGAAAGCATGGAAGAACAGGGTATTGTGGGGCCGGCAGACGGTTCACGGCCACGAGAAGTGCTTGTGAGTAGTTTGGATGAAGTGTTTGGTGGCGGGGATGGACCTGACGCGGTACTTGATGAGAACTTCCCGGATGATAATGATTCGCCCCGCGAACGCTTCCTCGTCCAGTAATAGTGCTATTTCAAAATCATATACAAAGAAGCCGCTTGCTTATACTGTTTATGATATAAAAGTCTGTATCTGTAGCTTAGTTTATAGGGTACTTGCAGCTGAGTTTGACAGAGAGGCATATAATAGAGGCTATCTATCACTAAAACAAAAAATGAGAAAGCGTAGATATTATGAACCTCAATGTGCTTGTAGATGAACCGTCGGTTCATGAAACCGAACTCTCGCAGGTTGAATCAGTAGTAAGAAATATTGATTCGCAGGCCGCCGAATTATCATTTCACCCTGATGAGCTGGCTGAGCGTCTTGAAAGCTCGGCTGACTTGCAGGCCGAGGAAGCGCTACGCCTGCTCAAGTTACGAACACACATTATTGATAAGCTTGTGCTGCATGGCGACACGGCTTCGTTGTATCGAGGCATGCCGTTGACGCCAGAGCAGAAGCAAGAGATTGTCCTCAATCCTACTGATTTCATATTAGCGATGTGCGAGGGACTTGTGCACCGAGAGGCACGACGTGTGCAGTGGACCACGAAAGCCCTGGGAGAAAACAGACCCGGGCAAACGACTGCTTCCCTCGCCAGCTTGGAGCAGTCAGGTCGTCCGTATCCAGAACTAAAAGTCTTCTTGAACTATCAAACAACCCCCACTGAGGCACTACTCCAAAAAGCATCAATTGAAAGCCGAATGCGCGGAGATCATGGTGACGGGTATGTGCGCATTAATGTGACCCACGGCAGTATGGATATCGTCAAACGCTATTGGCACCGCGGAGCCGTAGAAGAACAAGCAGTAACAGATGGTACCGCACGACATGCGATTGCTTTGGCGGTAGCGGTTGATTTGTATGAATCATATCGGCGGTATAACCCTGATGATGATAGTTTGGCAATTGCCGCGCTCGATGAGCCGATGGTGTAAGAAACGCGTTATCATTGTATTGTAAAACCCCTCCAATCTTCGTACTATAAGCTTAAGATGATTGACTATAAGGTTATTGGGGACTGATATGGAACGACAGCAGGGCCCAGTTGAGCGCGTCACTGGTCCGCTGCTGCACCCTGATGTTGATTTCTCACATGACCCCCAGGTAAATGATCCAGACAGTTTCCTTCGTTTCCAGCCAAATGCTGCTTACGAGGACTATATGCGTATGCACAAAGTGTTCGTCGGAAAGGCCACAATTAGCCAATTAGTGGATATCGCGCGGAGTCTAGAGCATGAGGATATGCCCCGATATCTGTCTGTTGCAGGGTGGGCCGCTGCTGAGGCCGCCCTTATTGGCACTGACCAGTCGGCTGCCCACAGAATGCGCCTCCTTGATAAAAGTCAGGAAAGTTGGACCCGAGCACTGAGAACGCAACAAATGATTAATTATGGTAATCGAAATCATTTGATCGAGCATACGGCCCCTTACCGAATGGGCCTCGATTTAGCAGTACTGCCGCTACTCAGAGGCGTGGTTGCGGGCAACGTGACTGACGGTATCTGTACGCAAGCTTTTCAGGATTGCCTAAACATAGCACAGGCAAATGTTATCCAGCTTAAGTTGGCAGCTACTCAGGGTGATGTGGAGGCTGTGGGCGATCATGTTGGATTTGGCTATGAATGCAACGCACTCTTATCATTGAACCGACTACAGTCAAAAACATGGTTTGCCATTCCGGCGATGGCGCGTGCAGATACCGGGTATCATCACAGCGAACAGACGCATGACCTGCTTGTTATCCGACAGAAGTGGGGAAACATCAGGAGTATGATTCCGGTTGAAATTAAATCGGTTGCAAGCAACAGAGACAGGAATCGTTATCGTGCCTTACTGGTCAGGGGCAAGATGCATCTTTCTCCTGAGGGACACTACGATCCCCGTACAACACTTACAGCAATAGCAGCTGTACACGAAGGAGTAGCGACACGCCAAGAAACAGAAATCGTTGAACGCGTCTCCGGCCGATTTATGAATATGCTATCCGATTATCACGCTGGCGAGCAGCTCGGGCATCTTGCAGCAATGCGCACGGTAGCACTCTTCCGGGACAACTCATTAGTTATCGAACGTCACCCAGGCTTGCGACCAAGTGTTGCATAACAGAGGTAATTGTAGTACAATAGGCACGTTATCAACTCAGCTCATGACAATCATCGTGCATGGGCATTAACCAAGGGAGTATGTCTATGACTGCACAGTACGAAGTTGCTGTACTCTATCATCCTGACCTAGAAGTCGATTTGACCAAGGCAGAAGAACGCGTTACCAAGATTTTCACCGATAACGGTGGGACGGTAACCGCGACTGACAATTGGGGCAAGCGCAAGCTACTGTACCCTATTAAAAAACAAGAACATGCCGTGTACGTGTTCTATACTGTTGAGCTACCCGGCGAAAACGTGAAAAAGGTCGAAGCTACGCTGAACATCACTGATGAAGTTATCCGATATCTTCTCACCAAGCCAGACCTGAAGGCTATCGCAAAAGCAGAAGCTGCCAAGGCTGAAAAGGCTGCCAAGGCTGCTGCTCGTGGTGAATCAAGCGATGATAAAGAAGAATCAGAGGAATAATTATGGCTAAGATTTTTAAGCATAAGACAGATGTGGCATATTTTGACTACAAAGATTTCAAGACTTTACAGCGCTATGTAAACCAGTTCGGTCAGATTGAGTCTCGCAAAAAGACCGGTCTCAAAGAACACGAACAGCGCCGCTTGGCTATCGCTATCAAGCGTGCCCGGCACATCGCACTACTTCCATTCGTTGCTAATGGCTAGAGTGGTAGAGTGTAGTAAAAAAGAGCTCGCAGTAGTGAGCTCTTTTTATATACGGTACAATATATACACAAACTAAATGGACATAGTTCCATGACAAGGAGGGCTGCCACATGGCACGTAGTTTCAACCAAGTAATATTAATGGGTAATTTAACCCGAGATCCAGAGCTTCGGCAGACCCCGAATGGTCAGTCAGTGTGTAGCTTCAGCCTGGCGTTGAATCGGAGCTATAAGGGTGCTGACGGTAACTGGACCGAAGCGACCGATTATATCGATGTTGTGGCATGGGGGCCATTAGGGGAACGAGTCTCACAGTATTTGACGAAGGGCCGTCCCTGTCTTGTCAACGGTCGCCTGCAGTCCCGGAGCTGGGAGCAGGATGGTCAGAAGCGAAGCAAGGTAGAAGTGGTGGCACAAGACGTAACATTTCTTGGTGGTGCGGGCGGTGAAGGTGGTACCGCAAACCGAGGTGGCGGTGAATACGACCAGACGACTCAGAGCGCCCCTGCAAGCAAAAAGAAAGACGACATCGTCATAGAAGACATTGGTGACGAGCCAATCAACCTCGACGACATCCCTTTCTAATATCAATCCAAAAAGTTTTGATAGGCTGTATTGTACATGAATACACATCTTATCAAGTTAATAGCATTGGCCATTATTGGTTTGCCACTGTGGGGGGCGGCCTTGTTCGCTGCCCTTGTGGGTGTGGGTATTTTATGGGAGTTGATAAACACAATTGGACCCGGAGGACAGGTTAACGGCATAGGCATCATTGGACTGGTTATCTTCTGGTTTATAGGAGCGATGTTTGCCGTACCTGCGGTGCTTGTGTCTATCGTTTTTCGACGCGAATACAGAAAATTTCGTGCCCGTAAGTCATAAGGCCTCATGAGCGAATCGCCCTTTTTATTAATGAAGCAGCTTGAAGCCGATATCGTACGGTTAATATCAATACTTGATGTCACAACACTTGATACGAAGGAGCAGCACAAACTTGCTCAGCTTAAAAATAGCTTAATTGATGCACGGCTTGATATTCAGGATTATGAACTGGCGGAGACGCGTGAGCATCAGGTGCGGAATGCCCAGGACGCCCGTCGGCGATTACTTCAGATAGAGAAAGCACTGACAGAGAAACCGATGTACATACTTGGTACTGTTGACGTGGCGTTTCTGACTGCACAAATCGGGTATATTAGTGGTAAGCTGATATAACGATGATACACAGAGATCCGGAGCAGGGTATACCACCCTTAAATGTGGAGCATGAGGAGATCGTACTTGAGGTGGCGGAAGACGAAGCACACATTGCTATCGAAGTAGCGCAGCACAAACTGAGCGAGGAAGATGAAGAACGGGCAATTGCCTCTCAGCAGATGCTCGGGTTCATCATGTTTTCCCCGTATCGATCGAGTGGCCCATCACGTAATTGGGATTAGGAGCAGACAATGAGTAGTTATGATCAATGCACACGACAGGCAGAGAAATTGCGTAATAATCTAAAAGATTTCCTTGACCAGCCAAACGATGCACACGCTCGGCAGGTTATGCAGCAGGTGGAAGGGTTAGTTTCCGACCTCAAGCAGAAGAAAAGTCGTGAGGCTATTGATAATCGGCTGAAGATTATTATCGGCAATCTCGATAGAGTGGACGGGGAAGTCATGGATTTTCATCACAGTGACCAGTTGAAAGGCACCTGTGAAGGTTTGCGCAGTGCCGCAGCCAAGCTCTAGCCACAAAGATAACAGAGGTGGTATGCTATAGGTAATACGTAGACCACAGTAAACGCATGAAGGAGTATATATGGCACTAGGTGTCACTGATCTTAAAAAAGGGCAAGTCTTTCAGATGGATGGTACGCCGTATCGAGTCGTTGAGTACTCCCAGAAAGTAATGGGACGGGGTGGCTCAATTGTGAACGTCAAAATCAAGAGCTTGATCGATGGCAAGGTTTTGGCTAAAACGTTCAAAGGCAATGAATCTATCGAGGCCGCAGATATCACAAACAAAAATGTACAGTTTTTGTATTCGGACGACGCTGCCTTTCATTTCATGGATGAAGAAACGTATGAACAGTTCGAGCTTTCGGCTGAAGACATGGCAGATCAAAAGGGTTATTTGAAAGAGGGCGACCGGGTGCAGGCGCAGCTGTTTGACGGCCGTGTAATCAACATTGAACTGCCTAAGAACGTGCCACTGAAAGTAACCTACACCGAAAATGTCGTCAAAGGCGATACGACGAGTAACGTACTAAAAGATGCTGAACTAGAAACCGGTATTACTGTAAAAGTGCCGGCATTTATTAAAGACGGGGACCTTATCTCGGTTGATACTGCGACAGGTGCATATCGGGAGCGGGTAAAGGATTAGTCAGTATGCCTGCTCGTGGTGAACAATACAGGGGTCGTGAAGTACTTCGTGACGTGCAGCGTTCAGTGTGCTTATTGGTGTCCTTGTGCTCGGCGCAGAAATTATGACGGAGATATGATGCAAGCAGGCGCGTGTATTCTGGTTGCGATGATTGATCCGGCTCATGCCCCACGGCAGTTTCAACGAACCCGCCTCGGGTGGCCGCTGCATGTGACACTTGTGCCATGGTTTACGGTACAAAATGTGACCGACCTACAGCACCGTCTCCATAGCATTATTGCGCAAGAAACGAGTTTTATTGCCGAAACAGGTGAGGATACGTTTTTTGGCGCACAGCATGATACACCTGTAAGTCTTATCGCCAACAGACAACCATTTGTACTCTTGCATAATGTGCTGCTCGAACTACTGGATGACATCGGTGCGCATTTTGTTGCCTCTCAGCTGTGGCTGCGCAGGGAATATAGACCGCATGTGACGCATCATGGTTCTGACCGTCTTCATCCGGGCTATATGTTTCCTGTAGAAACTGTGACACTCGTACAACTTCAGGATGAGCAGAATTGTGAAATCGTAGATACACTACTCCTCAGAAAGCAGTCTGCATGAAAGAACGCCTCGATCAATCGATGGTTCACCGTAGTATGGTCTCGAGTCGTTCCCAGGCTGAAAGCTTTATTAAGCTGGGCCAGGTGTTGGTGAACAAAAAAGTGGTCACCAAAGCAGGGACGATGGTATCGGAAACGGATGTGATAACACTGACAGCTACCGAGCAGTATGTGTCTCGAGCAGGGTTAAAGCTTGCTTCTATAGCGCAGATGCTCAGGTTGGATTTTCGGGATAAAGTAGTGCTCGATGTGGGTTCCAGCACTGGCGGTTTTACTGATTATTCCCTGCAGCATGGTGCAGCATATGTCATTGCCGTCGATGTGGGAACGAACCAGCTGCACCCAAGCCTCCGTGGTAACCCGTTGATTGAACTCCATGAACAGACTGATATCCGAGACATACAGACGCTCTCAAAACCGGCAGACATCGTCGTTATTGACGTTTCGTTCATATCGTTGCGGGAGATCCTGCCAACTGTTGCTCGACTCTCACATAGCACCACCCAGATCGTAGCCATGGTGAAGCCACAGTTTGAGGCAGGGCATCAGGCAAAACATAAGGGAGTCATTAAGAACGATCGGATGCGTCGGGATATCTTGCAGGACTTTGAGCAATGGGTACGGAGCCGTTTTGTTATTCAGGACAAGGCTGATAGTGCTGTTGCTGGGGCAAAAGGAAATAGAGAGCGTTTCTACCTACTAAAGCCCCTGTAGATTGCTGTTTGTGTTTCATGCACTGTTCCATATGAGCGTGAGAATTAAGTAGCTTGTAAGATGGCGCTAGTGCTAAACTACGGGTATGTATTTCAAGAATCGTGCTGAGGCTGGACGGCAGATTGCGACTCAGCTCGAAAAATATAAAGCTCAGAATATAGTTGTACTAGCTCTCGACGAGGGATCAAGTATTGTGGCTGCCCAGATTGCCATGAGATTACATGCGAACATGGTGCTATACCTGGTCAAGAACATTTATTTGCCTGGAGAAACGCAGGCCATTGCCGGGCTGAGCTCTACAGGAACGTACACCTACAATGATTATTTTAGCGTTGGCGAGATAGAGGATCTTGCAACGGAGTACCATAACTATATCGATCAAAAGCGCATGGAAGCGAATCATGACCTCCACGTGCTCTTAGGAAGAGATGGCGAAATAGATAAAAATCTACTTCGTCACCGTGTCGTCATTGTTGTGTCCGATGGGTTGTCTACGGGATTCTCATTGCAGTTGTGTGCCGACTTCTTGAAAACTATTGCTATTAAGAAAATGGTAGCCGTGACTCCCGTAGCGAGCATTCCGGCCGTCGACAGAATGCACCTAATGGCAGATGAACTGTGTTGTTTGAGCGTGAAGCCAAATTATATGGGGACCAACCATTACTATGACGACAATACGATTCCGAGCGTTGATGGTGTGTTGAAGATTATGCGCAATATTACACTCAACTGGGAGCGTGCTGAGCCTGGTCGTAGCGTATCCGCAGAAACATCTTGACAACCAGGGGACCAGGGCGCTATTGTGTGCATAAGCACTAACTGTGTACAGAACATTGAAGGTTGGAACAGAAAAAAGTAGCAAAAAGCTGCGTGTTCTATCGTTCTGGAGTAAATAAACAACAAAAAAAGGAAACAGGCATGATCCTACGGCATGCATCGCAACGACGTTTTTTCGTGGCCCCTGGGCTACCTGTCCAGGAAGTGGCCTAAAGACGTATGGCGACGACGTACTATTCTATTAATCAGCAACCACCCGTTATCCATTGGTATCAAAAGCGAGTTGGCTGGTTCGGCAAATCGTTTGCTGCATTTCTTATGATTGCGCTGGCCGGATTGGCGGTGAGTGGCTATATGGTGGTTAGGACTGATGTCAAAAGCCTTGCGTCGCAGACATCTGGCCCAGGAAAGCTTGCCAAAGTAACGCAAACGCCCTTGGCCCAATCTACTGCTGAGAACATTGTTGATATACAGCCTGTTATTGACAAGTGGGTATCAGAACATCCTGATCAGAACTGGGGAATTGTTATTAAAAGCTTGGAAGGCCCTTCATTCAATGCGGCCTTCAATCCTGATCGACAGTTTGGGTCAGCCAGTATCTATAAATTATTCTTAGTGAAGCCATTATTTGATCAAATTCCGCTGGAGCATCAGCAGAAAATTACGGTGTCCGTCAATGGACAACCGCGTGCCATTAGCACTTGCCTCGATCTCATGCTTCGCCTATCACACAACGAGTGCGGTGAAGCCGTCGGTAAGTACTTGAATTGGAGCAAAGCACAGCAAACACTCAACAAGGCAGGGTATGCATCAACTGAGTTTAAGGTAAGTGAACTCAGTACGACTGCGGCTGACACCGCACGGTTCCTAGAACAACTCAATGGTGATATGTTGAATCGCAATGCAAAGGAGAATGTTCTCAAAAGTCTTCGCGAACAGCGCTGGCGCGAAGGCATCCCTGCCGGGTGTCCTGGCTGCACGACCGCTACCAAGACGGGCTCAAGCAATGGTTTTGTTCACGATGTCGGTATTGTGCGTTATCAGTCCGGCAGCTATGTTTTGAGTATTTTCTCAGAGGATGGATCGTTTAAGCAGATCGCAGAACTGACCGGACGCATCCATCAACACATACTCGATACGACAACTAACTAAGTTATTTACTGACGTTAAATCGGAACTCGACGATATCATCGGCTTGCATGACATAATCTTTTCCGGCTGTAACAACCTTTCCTGCCGCTTTAGCTGCAGTCTCCGAACCGGCTGTAACAAGATCAGGGTAGCTAATAATCTGGGCTGCAATAAATCCTTTTTCGAAGTCCGTATGTATAGCGCCTGCAGCCTGTGGTGCTGTAGCTCCTTGGCGGATAGTCCAGGCCCGGACTTCTTTTTCTCCAGCGGTCAGGTAGCTCTGTAAGCCAAGCGTGGCGTAGGCAGCATGAATGAGTTGTACGAGCCCTGATTCCTTAACCCCGTAACTCGTAAGTAATTCATTCCGATCAGCTTCATCTAACCCGCGCAGCTCACTCTCTAACTGTGCGCAGACAAATAAGACTTGGGCAGGGGAGACGAGCGCCCGTAGTTCTTCTTGGCGGGCATCATCATGGAGATCATCTTCGTCGACGTTAAACAAGTATATAACTGGTTTCATGGTCAGTAAGTGAAGGTCGTAGAGTGCCTCGGCGTGCTGTTCGCGCCACTCGTCGCCCTTTTGGAACAGTGGCTGGCCGCTGTCCAGGGTGGCTTTCACATCTTCAAGCAACGCTACAAGCGGTCGGATCTTGGCATCGGCTTTGGCGAGCTTCTGTACTTGCGGGAGGCGCTTATCAACCGTCTGAAGATCGGCAAGTACCAGCTCTGTATTGATGACATCAATATCTTTTTGTGGATTATGTTCAGTGTCAACGTGCTGGACGTTGTTGTCGGAAAACGCGCGCACCACTTGCACAATGGCGTTGGTACTACGGATATGGCTCAAGAACTGGTTGCCGAGACCTTCTCCCTTGCTCGCACCTGCTACTAAACCGGCGATATCTACAAATGTCACAGTGGCAGGCACGATCTTTTGGCTATGGTACATGTCCGCCAGCTTGGTCAGTCGTTCATCAGGTATCGGTACAATACCGGTGTTCGGCTCAATAGTGGCAAACGGATAGTTGGCCGCCAAGATGTTATTGTCGGTTAATGCATTAAATAAGGTTGACTTGCCGACGTTCGGTAAGCCCACGATGCCTATTTGAAGGGACACAACATGACTCTATTTTTCATACAGTAAAGCATACCATATCGAAGCAAACTAGCACTCTTGACAGCAGAGTGCTAGTTTGCTATATAAAAATTAGTGGTTGTTTAAGCCTCTAAGGCAGGCAATCACTCCGCAGAAATGCGGCACCAGTGTCTTTTAAAACCTAAGTTATGACCGTTTCTCCGCGTGGTGCTTGAGGCTTGCCAGACGGAGTTAGGAGACGCAATAAATGGCCGAATACCTATGGCAGCGTCACTCCTAAGTAGCAAACCTTTCGGCTCATCGCGGCAGCGACGGGGAAAGGAGGAAAGCTATGTTTGATTTAATTCGTCGTCCAAACGATACGCTTGGTTTGTCAACTTTTGAAGAAATCGACAAACTATTTGATAATTTCTGGCGAACCGCTGGAATGCCTAGCAGCAACTTTAACCTTCCGTCCGTTGACATTTACAGCACAGACGACAGCCATATGGTTGTTGAAATGCAAGCCCCTGGTTTTGACACCGATGATATTGAGCTCAATGTACGCAACGGTATCTTGGAAATTAAGGGCGAGACGTCTGAAAAACAAGAGGAAAAAGAGGGCAAGAAAAGCTATCTAGTCCGTGAAAGAAACGCAAGCTTCGCTCGTCGGGTAGTTCTGCCAGAAGGTGCTGACGCTGATAATATTTCAGCCGAACTGGACAAAGGCTTGCTTAAGGTTACAGTTCCCGTTAACCGACCAGAAGCCAAGCGCATCCAAATCAAAGCTGGTAACAGCAAAGGTAAGGCGAAATTAGCTTCGCTAACCAATACTAAATCGGAAACCAAGTAAGTTTCTGACAACTCGGCATTAGTCACAGTGCTGGTGTCGAGGATCGGGAACTCACTAACTATATTAAAATCTTTTTACCAGGAGTATAGTAAAAGTAAGGAGGAATACATATGGCTAAGGGATTGTGTGATATTTGTAAACAACGCCCAGCCACTCATACTGTGGTAATTACTCGCAATGGGCGTCGGGAAGTGGCTGAGCTGTGTAATCAGGATTATGCCCGCCTGCGCAGCCGTGATACTGCTTCTCCATTTGACTCGTTATTTGGCGGCAGTCCATTCAATATGTTTGATGATCTCCCTAGTGACTTTGGGAACTTTAGCTCGGATATGGGTTACCCGTTACCTCGTGATAGAGAGGCTACTAACTTAGAAGACTTACTAAGTGACCACGCTAAGGAAATTATCCAACAAGCCGCCGAGACTACGGTTAAGTTTGGGCGACGTGAGGTTGATACGGAGCACCTGCTGTATGCACTAGCCGATAGCGACGTAACTGCCGAAGTGCTAAAGCAGTTCAAGCTAACCAAAGAGGATTTGAAAGGCTACATTGAAGCTAATGCACCAAAAGGAACCGAGAAAGAGCCTGATGAGGGGCAAGTGGAAGTTACTGTTAGCCCACGTATTAAGTCGGTACTAGAAAATGCCTTTCAGACTGCCCGTGAATTAGGTCACGGCTACATAGGGCCTGAACATTTATTGATTGCTCTAGCTGAAGAAGATGAAGGTATGGCTGGTGACGTTTTGCGCAAATACGGCCTCACTTCTCAAGCGTTGCGCCAAAAAACGGTTAAGGTTGTTGGCAAGGGCGCTAAAGAAGGCCGTGTTGAGAGCAAATCCACCACGCCGCAGCTTGATAAATACTCGCGTGACCTTAGTGAACTGGCCCGTAACGGCAAACTAGACCCGGTTATTGGTCGCGCTAAAGAAATTGAAACCACCATAGAGATATTAGCTCGTCGTACCAAAAATAATCCGGTCCTTATTGGTGAGCCGGGAGTTGGTAAGACGGCGATTGTTGAGGGGTTGGCGCAGCGTATCTATAACGGCAAAGTGCCTGAAGTATTGAAAGACAAACGAGTCGTTGAGGTGAACCTTAACGCTATGGTGGCAGGCAGTAAGTACCGCGGTGAGTTTGAAGAGCGGATCAAAGCCGTGGTTGATGAAATTGTGGAGCATAAAGACGAGCTGATAGTCTTTGTAGATGAACTACATACCATTGTAGGTGCTGGTCAGGGCGGCGGCGAGGGTGGCTTAGATGTTTCCAACGTCCTAAAGCCAGCTCTGGCGCGGGGTGAGCTGCATCTTATCGGTGCTACCACCTTAAACGAGTACCAGAAGTATATCGAGAAAGACGCGGCGCTGGAGCGGCGATTCCAGCCAGTCTTCGTACCCGAACCGACAGTTGAACAGACTATAGAAATTCTGCGCGGTTTACGGGACAAGTACGAGGCTCATCATAAAATTAAAATCAGTGATGAAGCGATAGTGGCAGCTAGCGAACTGTCTGATCGTTATGTAAGCAATAGGTTCCTGCCAGATAAAGCGATTGACCTGATTGACCAGGCCGCTTCGCGCGTCCGCATTGGAGCAGATACTTACTCGCAAGATATTAAGGAAAAAGAGGCCGAGATTGCTAAATTGGAGCGCGAGCAAGAATACGCTAGCACTCACAAGCAGTTTGAAGAAGCCAAGAACCTTGAGCAGCAAATCAAAGACAAGTCGTCTGAAAAAGACAAGCTGACCCAGGATTGGCGGAAGAAGAAAGGTGTTACCTCGCGTGAAGTATTAGCTGAACACGTTGCCCAGATCGTGGCTAATATAACGGGTATCCCCGTTAGTGAATTGACGCAGGAGGAAAAAGAAAAATTGCTGAAGATGGAAGAGCGCCTCCACGAACGGGTTATCGGCCAAGAAGAAGCAATCACTGCCGTTTCTAATGCGGTACGGCTTAACCGTGCTGGTTTGAGCGAAGGCAGTAAGCCGATTGCGACGTTTCTGTTCCTTGGCCCGACAGGTGTCGGTAAGACCGAGTTGGCAAAAGCTCTCGCGTGGGTAGTCTTTGGTGATGAAGACGCGGTAACGCGCATTGATATGAGCGAGTATATGGAGCGTCATAGCGTGGCACGGCTGATTGGTTCGCCTCCTGGTTACGTTGGCTACGACGAAGGCGGCCAATTAACAGAACGGGTCCGCCGTCGTCCTTACAGTGTGCTGCTATTAGACGAGATTGAGAAAGCTCACCCTGATGTCTACAACGTGTTATTGCAGGTCTTTGATGACGGCCGTTTGACTGACGGTAAGGGACGAGTCGTAGACTTTACTAATACGCTGATTATTGCAACTTCTAACCTTGGCTCAGACCTGATTCAGAACAACCTTAAAGATGGCAAAAACATCAAGTCCTACGACAAGTTAAGAGAAGACCTAATGGGTGTATTACGCGGTCATTTCAGGCCGGAGTTCCTGAACCGCATTGACGAAGTTATTGTCTTCCACTCGCTGACCAAAGAGCAGATTAAGTTGATAGTTGAACTACAGCTTGAACGAGTTAAAAGGACTGCTCGCGGCCAAGGTATTGAACTTTCATTTGATGCATCGCTGGTTGATTACCTGGCAGACGTCGGCTACCTGCCTGAATACGGCGCTCGTGAGCTGAAACGGCGCATTAAGACCGATGTGGAGAACAAGCTGGCTACTGAAATACTGGGCGGTAAGGTTAGCAAAGGCTCAACTGTCACGTTTACTTACGATAGCAAAGACGGTGTGAGTCTGAAGCTTACTAAATCTTCAAAGGAAAAGAAAGCAGTAAAAGGTAAGTAAGGGAGGTTGTTATGGCAAACGGTGTTATTCAAACAGGCCGCAATATGCCGTACCCTGCACAGATACAGAATGGCAGGGTTGAATCTCGCAGTTTGCCTTCAACCAAGAACCGTAACCGTGAACTGCTCAGAGTTAAAGCTCATTGGATAGCAGATATTTTTCCTGACGAGTTAGTTATCCAGGAAAAGACTATATCCGTGATTCGTAATGAGTTCTTGGTTTCGTATGTGGAGACTATGCCAGTAAAGGATATTGGGCGAGTGGTATATGTAAATACGCCTGTCTTTGGCGGCCTACGTATTATTGGAAAAAATACCGCTCACGAACTAAATATAAAAGGTCTAAACAAGAAAGCAGCGGTTGAGGCGAAAGAGGTTATTGAAGGGCTGCTGCTTGAGGATGCGGGAGTTGTAGACATACCTCATTGGATACAGACGGAAAAGCGGCGCGATATGTTAGCTGATGCAGGCCGCGACCCTGATAATCTGGACGATTTAACTAACAGAGCTACCTAACTAATTATTCTCGGATTTTGAAATATAGTGAGTTAGGGGGTGGGGTATGCGCTACCACTTGCCACCCTCTTCTTTTTGCAGTTCTTTTATGTATTGAGGAGTATATCCTCGGGTTCTTTTATCTAATGGGGGCATGGGAAAAGTGATTTTGAATGGTATGGTTGCGTCTTGTTCATGCCAATTGATACGCTCATTACGGTTCATTATAACAGAGGAAGCTCTCGGGTTACAGCTTGTAGTGTGTTCTCTGACGCATCAGTACGTAAACTTATTGTAATGCTTATGCCTGGTGTGATTTAATTGAACACAATAGTATTTACATTGTTAGTGGGTGATTGATGAGGGTTCCAAATTTCAAGAAACGCTCTAAGGGAGTTACTCCGACTCCTTCGGTACCAGGAAGTACTGTGGTAACTATTGAGAAGGAACGTAAACTTCTTTCTAGAATTAGAAAGCACAAGAAACCTCTACTGATTATTCTGGCAGTTGTCGCCCTACTCCTGTTAATTGGTATAATTTACAGCGTCACTAAACCAGCACTTCGCGTCGGGAATTATTCGTATAATAAACAGGAATATAATCAGCTGCTCGCGCAAGCTCGTGAGTTGGGGGTTGGCAAAAAAGAAGCCCGTGCCGCTCTTGCTAAGAGCTTGGCGAGCCGTGCCGCTGCAGACGAGCTTGGAGTGAGATACTCGTTGCAAGATGATATTGTAACGAGTGCCGCATACCTGGAGTTTAATATTAACGAACGCTCAAAACCGAATCAGTATCAAAAAGAGGTTTCAATAGCTCGTGTGATAGATCCTGCTGTGGCATTTTCGGCATCTGGTGGGTATGAATCCATTATTATAGATATTCCATTCTCTCGGTATATCGTAGGATTTGTGAGGGATGATTTCGGTGATAAGAACCTCATAGGTAATGAAGCAGCTATTCGTGATGACATGAAATATGCAGAAATAGCTCTCCAGAAGTATAAAACCATGCTGGAGTCTAATAATGAAAGCTCATCCAATATTATTAAAGAGATTGAGGCGGATAAACGATTAGTTAACGGACAATATGCTAATGCGTCTCGTAGAGCGTTTATTACCGAAGAGAAGAAAGAGGTCAGCATATCTGGGGAATCTGAAGTTAGGGATATGCTCTTCGAGCAGGTCAAGCGGGCGGCTCAAGATAGGAAAATGTACATAGTTTCTGATGTAGTATTTTCATATCCACCAACAGATTATGGCTTAAATATGCCAGATCTTGTCCGTGGGGAGGGGACCTTGGTTGGCTGGCAGATGATTAATGTAGTGCGCAAGTCGGATAAACAACCGGACATTATTGAGCGTTTTGAGAAGTTGGTCAAGGAGTATTCAGATGTTTAACATGAGTTTAGCCGTAAGAAATTCACCCCTGTTAAGAAATCTAACTCTATTTATTTGGGCTGTTATATCACTATTTTTCCTTGTGTTACTTTTTTCGCCAGGTAAGGCAAGTGCCTATAGTGGAAATGACACATGTCTGGGGACTGCCGGAGGCAATGTTAACATTGTCGTTTTTGTTCGGATAGAGGATAGCACTGGTAAGCTCATCCGATATTCAGATAACTTTAGGTTCACGGTAGAGTCATACAAGAAAACTCCAGTGAGTGCTGCTGATAGTCAAACATTTGATCAGTATAGGTACAACTCAATTATTTATCGCAATAATGGGACAGCTGAGGCAAGGGGTGGAACTGCGCGTACACTTGAAGTACAGAGAACGAGATTTACCGGTACCGACTCAGGAACGGACATGGCTAGCGGGAAAGGGAATCTTTGCCGACCCTGGTCTGGGGCAGCCGGACTGCATCCGTCATATGCTTTTAGAGATGGCGATAATACTGCTTTGAATTGCTTTCCTAACGGACCGGGGGCTGCAGGTATCAGAACCGGTTGTCCAGTGAATGGTACTAACAGACCAGATTCTGACAATAATCAAAGCTGGGTGCTTTCATGTCTTGCTTCCGAGGCGACTGCATATAGGTTTACAAATCCTACAATTCTTGATCAAACTGGAGGTACATGGATCATAGGTAGTGACAGTCAAGAAGGAAAGATGACTCTTGATTGGGTGAATCCACGACACGTCAATATATATGCAACAAACGGGGAGGAACTCAACACACTACAGAAGAGGATAGTTTTTACGTATCAGCTTCCAGCAGAACCAAGGATTACACCAAATGCTACGGTCAACGGGTCTCCTAATGACATTACGGTTCAGACAAATCAAGACGTTACATTCAGGAACTGGGCAGCAGTGACTAACTCACCTACAAATAATGGCACTTTCGGTGTGGCCATTGAGGATGTGTTTGGCAATATACCTGGTGGAGCATGGGGGCCTAACACGCGAAACATCATCAACAATGACTACCCAAACGATAGACGTCCTCTAGTCATTAGGTTTAGTGAAACTGGACAATATTGTCTAAGAACACGTATTTTTAGTGTGCCTTCAGGAGTAACAACTCCCGCGGGCCTTAGTGTCATGCGATGCGTGAACGTGACAGACGCCCCGCCACCTCCTGCAGCAAGTTGTAGCGGGTTCACTATAACTATGGAGCGGACGGAGTCGCGGTCCTTCGCCCTGAACACTTCGTATGCCCCGCCGACACCGTTACCCACTAACTATGTTGACCCACAAGTAACATGGACAGTATCAGGGACGGGATTGAACGGTGCTACGCTAACGGGCATACCTGCTAGTGGGACGGCACCAAGAACTCCAATCTTTACAGTCAGTAGTGGCGGCATAGGCACATGGCAGGTTACCTGGGGTTTGACTGACGGAAGTGTCAGCGGTTGTATTGGCACGGTCAGCACGGAGGCAAAACCATACTTCAAGGTGTTTAATGGCGATGTTCAGGCAGGTACACAGTTCCGTACGAATGGTGGGTCGTGTACTGGCACACCGACTGGCCGCATAAGCGCCTATAACAAAGGTGCAGGTTCCTCATATGCAGGTTCCGGTAGCCAGATCGCTGCATTTGCACTCCAGCCAATACAAGAATTTACCTCCGCTAACCGTAATCCTAGCCTGAACCCTTCAGTCAGTTTACCGAGAGCACTCACATTTGCGAACAATGGGGGGTCTGGGTATGGTGGAGGTTCTGCCATGACTGCTTGTGTGCCTGACTACTTCGGTCAAAGAAGTCCGAGTCTGCCAGCCACCACGGGCCCACGGAATCTGAGTACTCTGATTACTTCATCGACTATTACTGGTCTACAGCAGACCATCTATGTCGATGGCGATCTTACTATCGATACAAATATCACATATGCTCCGTGGACCGCCGGATCCGGAGAACCACCGCAGCGGTGGTTTGTAGTGAAGGGTAATATTCATGTGTTGCCTAACGTAACGCAATTGGCCGGTGTCTTTGTTGCACAGCCGAAGAATGATGGTACTGCAGGGGTGTTCTATACGTGTAGTAATGGTATCGGCACACCAAGCCATTCGATGATGGTCAATGAATGTAGCACCAATCGCCTCACCGTGAACGGGGCAGTGATGGCCCGCCGTGTAGAATTGAACCGCAGCCAAGGTACGGTAGCCCAAGCAGTAAGCGGGGAATCGGTCGCAGCTAATAACAGCGCGGAAGTATTTATCTTTAATCCGCTAACATGGTTCAGTACGCCTCCTGGGCTGTCAGCAAATGACACCAGTGACTATGACGCGCTGATCAATCTGCCACCTGTTCTATAGTTGGCAACCTCCAAACTGTGCATAACTCCTGTTATTTATAAATAATCCGGTTGCTGAACCGTATCATGCTTGTGCTATAATACGAACCAATATGAGTATCTTGAGTGGGGTTAATGATTTCTTTGGCCTAGATATAGGCACAACAGCGGTTCGACTTGTCGAACTATCTGGAAGCGGCCCAGTAAAAAGTCTCGTTAAATATGCGTACGCACCGGTCGATAGCAAAATTGCATTGAGTGATTCAAAAGCAGATCAGCAGAAGTTGGCGCAAGTTGTCCGCGATCTCGTTGGGCAGGCGCAACTAACGACCAAGAATGTTGCAGTTGGCATTCCTTCCAGCCGTGTCTTTACGACAGTCGTGGATTTCGAACGTTTGTCACCATCTGACCTGAATAAATCACTTCATCTCCAAGCCGACTCACTTATTCCAACACCTATCGCTGAGTCTAAGCTGGACTGGGCTTTGCTCGGTGATTCACCAGCAGACCCTACTAAGGTTGAAGTCTTAATATCAAGTGTCCCAAATGAGTTTGTCGAATCTCGTCTGGATATGCTGGAATCGATAGGGTTGAATGTCGTTGCGTTTGAGCCAGATAACTTGGCCTTGACGCGTGCTATGCTCGCACAGGATGCTTCATTGCCGCAAATGGTATTGGACATTGGCCATAAGAGCACAGACCTCGTTATCTCAATGAATGGCGCACCACGCCTTACGCGTTCTATTCCTACCGGATCCGAGGCTATCATTCGTGCTGCAATGCAGAACTTAAATATTGACGCGAAGCAAGCAGAGCAGTTTGTATTCAAATTCGGCCTGTCTAAGGATAAGCTTGAAGGTCAAATCCACCAGGCAATTATCGGTACCGTTGATCTATTGATCACTGAAATTGAAAAATCTATCAAGTTTATCGCCACGCGCTATCCGGAGAGTAAAATGGATCGAATCATCGTTACAGGGGGTGCTTCTGCACTGCCAGAATTCCCGTTGTATATCGCAAATAAGTTTGCCGTCAGCGTAGAGATTGGCAATTCGTGGCGCAATATTGCGTTCCCGACAAGTCGGCAGAATGAACTACTCGCAATTTCAAACCATTTTGGTGTAGCAGCTGGTCTCGCGGAGCGCACAGAATGATACAATTTAATTTACTACCAGATATAAAGGTTCAGTACATCAAGGCCCAGCGCACTAAGCGTACGGTAACGGTACTCAGCGCCATTGTGGCCGCCGCATCACTCGCACTATTTGTCATGCTATTCTTATTGGTCAATGTTGCCCAGAAGGGGCACCTTGCTAATCTTGACGAGGACATAGCCACGAGCAAGGAAACCCTGAATAAAAAACAAGACCTGAGCAAGATTCTGACCATTCAAAATCAGCTCAATAGCCTACCAGCACTCCATAAGCAAAAACCAGTCGCTTCTCGGACATTTATGTATATCCAGCAGCTAACACCTGAAAAAGCTAGTGTCTCCAATCTCAAGGTTAACTTTGCAGAACAGACTATAGAGATTGAAGGAGCTGCAGATTCTCTCGCAACAGTGAATACTTTTGTCGACACGTTGAAGTTTACGTCATTCAAAGCTGCCGCCACAGATGCGTCTGAAGCGGGAGGCGAACCACAGGTAGCGGCAGCGTTTAAGGAAGTCGTCCTCGCTGATTTTGGTGTTGTGAACCAGCAGGGTAGCACTACAGACCCTAACAAGATGGTGACGTATACCATTTCACTCAAGTACGATACTGTTATCTTCTCCGACGAGAACAATATAACTCTGGTAGTACCTGATGGTATGATTACCACCCGCTCAGAGACCGAAAAACCTGGTGATCTGTTCCAGAATAAGCCAGTAACGACGGGAGAGGGGCAATAATATGGGGAAATTAGATTTTGCACCGAAGCGAATACAGATTGATAAGGCGAATGTTACGATCGTCATAGTTGTTTCAGTTGCTGCATTTGTGACGTTTTTCTCGCTTGTATCAGCGAAGTCTCTACTGTCCCAAAGAAGCTATCAAGCTAAAGTTATTGGCCTCCGCGAACAGGCTCTGGGGCAACTCGAGGATAATATTACCGCAGCAGACAAGCTTACTCAGTCATACCAGAACTTTGTTTCTTTGCAGCCAAATGTTATCGGTGGGAATTCTTCCGGTACGGGCGAAAAAGATGGTGACAATGCTCGCATTGTGCTGGACGCTTTGCCTAGTAAATACGATTTCCCGGCACTGGCCACAAGTCTTGAGAAGATTGCTAAAAGTCAGGGCCTCGAAATCGAAAATATTGCTGGTACCGATGATGAGGTGAACCAGTACGTCAATACAGAAGATCCTAACCCCACACATGTAGAGATGCCTTTCAGTATGACAGTAAAAGGCTCGTATCCTTCTATTCAGGAGCTTGTAAAAGTGTTTGAGCGTTCCATACGGCCCTTCCAAACGGTTGAGCTTGTGATCGAAGCAGAAGATGGTGGGAATGTAACACTGAGCACCGAATCTAAAACGTATTACCAACCAGAAAAAGGGTTGAAGTTCAAGAGTGAGGTAGTGAAATGAAACAAAATGACATCGCACTCATAATAGTGATTAGCTTTGTGAGTATTGTTCTGGCGGTTTTAGCCTCTAACTTACTTTTCAACACCGATGAAAAGAACCTAAAAGCAGAAAAAGTTACAGCTATTACCACGGAATTTAATGAGCCAGACAAAAAGTACTTTAATGAAAACTCAATTGACCCGACACAGATTATTCGTATCGGACAAAATGCAAACAACCAACCATTTAGTCAATAATAAACAGGAGGGTTAGCTCCATGAGCGTTCTATCGGCAGCAACCCAAAAACAAGTCGAAGACAAGCTCATTGCAGATGGGCTTATTAGCGCAGAGAAGCTAAAAGAAGTTACGGAATCGGCAAAATCAGCTGGTACGCCGCTTTTCAGTGTGCTGGTGCACGAGGGTTATATTACGAATGAGGCGCTCACTAAAACAGTTGCTGCAGTAACTAAAGTTCCATATGTAAACCTTCTGAACGCCCGCGTAGAGTCTCGTATCCTCGACTTGCTACCTCGGGATATCGCTGAGCGTTATATGGCGGTGCCACTTGGCGAGATGCAAAAGCGTCTTGTGGTGGCCATGCTCGACGCAGATAACGTGCAGGCAGTAGATTTTTTAGCTAATAAAATAGGTCGGCCGCTAAAGGTGTACACTGCGAGCGAAGAAGGCATACGTAATATTATTCAGCAGTATGACGCGACTATTCGTAGTGATGTCGGCAATGAATTTGATGCAGTCACCAAAGAGCTCGAGGAAAACACGTCGGTCACGACGGCACAAACTACGCCAAATGATAGCTCTAAAAAAATCGCTACTATCGTTCAAGACTCACCAATTAGTAAAGTGTTGAATACCATTATGGATTACGCAGCCAAGAACCGAGCAAGTGACATCCATATTGAGCCTCTCGAAAAAGAGCTTAAGATACGTTGCCGAGTAGACGGGGTTATGCGCGAAGTTCTCAAGCTACCAAAGGCAACTGAAGCACCACTGGTATCTCGTATAAAAATCCTTTCCAATCTTAAAATTGACGAACATCGTGTACCCCAAGACGGCCAGTTCACGGTACATGCAGCAGGTAAGGACATTGATCTCCGTATCGCTATATCCCCAGTCGTATGGGGAGAGCAAGTTGTTATTCGTTTGCTCGATAAAACCGGCACTAGCTTGAAGTTAGAAGACATGGGATACCGCGGAAGGGCTCTCAGGACTATACGGAACGGTCTCGAGCGACCAAATGGTATGATTCTTACCTCTGGACCGACCGGTTCTGGTAAATCAACCTCACTGTACGCCTTATTAAATGAAATAAAAAGCGACAGTATAAACATTGTTACACTTGAGGACCCCGTTGAATACAAGATGGGTGGAATTAACCAGATACAAGTAAATGCTGATGTTGGACTGACGTTTGCCTCAGGTCTCAGGTCTATCCTCCGTCAAGATCCTGACGTAGTCATGGTGGGTGAGATACGTGATAAAGAAACAGCGACACTGGCTGTGCAGGCGGCACTGACGGGGCACCTGGTTTTCAGTACTCTCCACACCAACTCTGCCGCGGGTATTCTGCCTCGACTTCTTGACATGGGTATCGAACCCTTTCTTATTGCGAGTACAGTACATACTGTGATTGGTCAGCGGCTCGTACGCCGAATTGGTAGCGAAAAAGTTGAAACGTATCAGTCTGATCCTGCTGAGACGCAGGCTATTAGAGAGACATTAGCGCAGTTATTGCCAGACAAAAAAGAAGATATCGCGAAAGTAAGTGAAGATTTAGGATATGAAACCTTGCCTCTGAAAGCCGAAAATGCTTATACTTTGTATAAGGGCACGGATGCTCCTGCCACACCCGGGGGATATAAGGGTCGAATGGGCTTATACGAAGTGTTTGAGGTAACTGAAGAGATTCAGGACCTTATCATCAAACGATCGACAAGTGCAGAGATTCAAAAAATGGCGCAGTCGCAAGGCATGATTACTATGCGTGAAGACGGCTACCTCAAGGCATTAGCAGGATATACAACGCTCACCGAAGTTAACCGCGTGGCAGCTGCAGACAGCGCATAAATAATAGATGATAGAAAAAGGTAAGGGTGGAAACGATGAAACAGGCAAGCAGCAAAAGGCTATCAAGTAATACCCATCAGGGGGACCTGTGATGCAAGGACAGCCACGAATAGAAGTACTACTCGAAGAGGTCATTAAAAAGAAGTCCTCTGACTTACATTTACAGGTTGGTTTACCACCAATGCTTCGTATTGACGGTGCGCTGATAGCAGTGCAAGGCGCTGATGCGCTGAGCGAGGAAGGGGTGGAGGCTCTGGTATTTGCAATTCTTGATGAGGATCAGAAGCAAATATTGCTCAAGGATAAGGAATTCGACTTTAGTTTTGCCTTTGGCGACCTGGGTCGTTTCCGTGTAAATGCGTTTCATGAGCGCGGCAATATGGCCGCTGCCTTGCGTTTGATCCCGAATGAAATTCTTACCATTGAACAACTTGGGCTACCCCCAATCGTCAATAAGTTTGCTGACTACCCCCGAGGCCTCGTGCTTGTTACTGGTCCGACCGGTTCCGGTAAGTCAACGACGCTCGCTGCACTCGTACACAAGATTAATTCCGAGCGTGCCGCCCACATAGTTACCATCGAGGACCCCATTGAGTTTACGCACAAGTCACAGAAGTCAGTCATCGTCCAACGTGAAGTTCACTATGACACGTATTCATTCTCTGCGGCGCTTCGATCAAGCCTCCGGCAGGACCCTGATGTGGTGCTCATCGGTGAGATGCGTGACCTAGAGACCATTGCCGCTGCGATTACCATCGCAGAGACGGGACACTTAGTCTTCGCCACGTTGCACACCAACTCTGCAGCGCAGTCTATCGATCGTATGATTGATGTCTTCCCGCCACACCAGCAGCCACAGATTCGCGCACAGCTGGCCAACATATTAATGGCCATTTGTTCACAGCGACTCATTCCGTCTATTGGAGGCGGTCGCGTGGCGGCTGCCGAACTACTTATGGCTACGCCGGCCGTCCGTAACATTATCCGAGAAGGTAAGAGTCATCAGCTTGAAGCAGTCATACAAACGGGTGCTGAGTTCGGGATGCAGTCCATGGATAAGACACTCGTTAACCTGATACACAACGGAACTATCACCTACGACGAAGCACGTAATTATGCCGTGGATCTTGAAGAGCTAGATAGGCTGATGAGAGGCTAATATGAGCACACAGAACCTTTTGAGAGGCAGCTTAGGAGCAGTACAATGTTAAGTTACAAGTATGTCGCAAAGGATATTGCATCCGGCCAGACCATCAGAGCAGAAGTAGAGGCAGAGAACGAGCAAGCTGCCGCTAAGCTCCTTAAGTCCCAGGGGCTGACACCAATTGAGGTCAAACTGACACAAAGTCAAAGTGGAATCGGCGGCTATTTCAAACGCGTCAGGACCAAGGACAAGATTCTCTTCTCAAGACAGCTCTCAACACTGATTAACGCCGGTCTGCCCCTGCTTCAGAGCCTGCGGACGGTGGCCAACCAGACGCCGAGTAAGCCGTTGAGAATTGTGATTAATAAGGTGGTTGGCGATGTAGAGGGTGGTGCAGCGTTTAATGTGGCTCTCGCAAAGCACCCGGAGACCTTTAACCGTATTTATATCAGTCTTGTAGCGGCCGGAGAAGCATCCGGTACGCTCGATGCCGCACTAGAGCGCCTGGCGTATCAGCAGGAGAAGGATGATGAGGTGCTTTCAAAGGTTCGCGGCGCTATGGTCTATCCAATTATCGTTGTCTTTGTCATGATTGGTGTCCTTGGCTTCATGATTGTAAAGGTCTTACCGCAGGTAGAGACCTTGTATGATGGGCTGGGGAGTAGTGTGCAACTGCCATTACTGACGCGGGTCTTACTTGCTATCTCTAACTTCACTATCAAATATTGGTGGGTAGTATTAATCGTCTTAGCCTTCGGCGCATTCTTCACGAGCCGGTGGGCTCGTACATTTGGGGGAAAGCGAGTCGTTGATCGGTTTAAGATGCACGGGTGGCCTATCGGCCCACTCTTCATGAAGCTGTACATGGCACGGTTTGCTCGTACCGCAACCACATTGATTGCAAGTGGTGTGCCGCTATTACAGGTACTTGATATCACGGGACGTGCAATTAACAATGTGCACATCGAGGATTCTATCAAGCGGGCTGCGGAGAAAGTCAAGGGCGGTAAGGCGCTGTCGGACTCATTGGCTGCAGAGAGTACTTTCTTGCCTTTAGTACCCGACATGATGCGGATTGGTGAGCAATCCGGCGCCATAGAAGCCATGACCGCCAAGGTAGCCGACTATTATGAGAAAGAAGTTGATCAACAGATCAAGACTATCTCAACTATTATTGAGCCAGTTCTCATGGTGGTGCTTGGTGTGGTCGCGTTCATCATTGTCGCTGCAGTGCTGCTTCCTATTTACGGTCTTGCTGGACAGAGCTTCATAAACTAGTGCATGTGTGGATAACTGCTTGCTTTTTGTGGGCAATATCCTTAGTATCAAACCATAAGCGTAAAATTGTTAATGCAAAGGGGGCATTTGCCTTATGACATACAAAAACATTAAAAAGAAGACAGAGGGTTTCACTATCATCGAAGTCCTAATCGTGCTTGCTATTGCCGGTTTGATTATGATCATTGTGTTCTTAGCGGTTCCTGCGTTGCAGCGC
>CAZPVS010000005.1:0-60607 GCA_964590315.1 uncultured Candidatus Saccharibacteria bacterium | reverse complement strand
GGTGAGCTTAACAGCTACCAGTAAAGAGCAGGGCGAAGTATTGGGTATAGAAGCCAGTGTGCAGGCTTTGGCGCAAGCTATTCCTGCGATTATCAGCGGCTATGTGGCGACTATGGGTGTTAGTATGCCGGTCATTGTCGGGGCGATTACGGTCATGGTCGGTGGGGTTGTCTACAATATTTTCTACCGCGTACCCAAATCGGTGCTTGATAAAGAGGAGCACCCCGAGAAATACCACCTAGCTACACACTAGAAAAAAGATAAGCAACATGGTATAATAAAATTATCGTCAGCGTGACGATAATACGGGGCTGAATTTTAAGCTCGACGTGGGACTTTATCAGTTAGATCAGCAGGTCGCTTGTCAGCGAGAGGCCTATTGCACAGTATTTTTTGTATGACGAAAAAATGTAGATTCTGAAGCGAAAACCGTGAACACCGAGTGAGTCATAACAGGTTATGATGAACGAGGTTTCACTGTTTGTAGCCAGAAGATACATTTTGCAGTCCAGAGAATACCGTGTAATAGGTCTCGGATAGGCAACACTCAATAATTGCAACACGCGATTCATTGATTGCTGAGGTTAAGGCGCTTTTTGCACCAAAGACCGCAGCTTTCGCTGTAGCTTAATTGTCTACGGCAACGCCGTAAGTGACATCAGATAGCATACGTGCGTTTTATATCTTCTGGATGCGACAGGCAACTGATCCGTAGCCTGTCAAAGACGAACGGATCACGCTCATGTGGCCTTTTGGTCATTTTTACTCCACATGAGTTATCGTAAATGACCTAAACCTGTAGGATAGACTAACGAGATAAACCTTCGGACGTGGGGGCAGTACCCACCAGCTCCACCAAAACAAGAGCCCAACCTTTGCGTTGGGTTTTTGTTTTGGTGCAATTTGTGAGGGTACTGCCCCGATAGGGTGAGGATTGCCTGTGGCAATCCGCAAGAGATATTTCAGATACAAACTTGTTTGTAATATGTAAATGTCTGAACAAGTGAGCGTAGCGAATGAGTACCCACCAGCTCCACCAAAATAAAGACCTCATCGCAAGATGGGGTTTTTATTTTGGCTAAGTTAATGACAGTACTGCCCCGATAGGGTGAGGATTGCCCCGATGAAGGAGGGGGGTATATTCCCAGATTGTGCAATGAGCAATATCACGTAAGCTGCTACCAAGATGACGTATACTATAGCTAGACCTCACATCACCGTGAGGTCTTTATGTTTTGCTATGAACCACAGACCATTTGTTTTCTTAGATATTGAAACCACCGGCGCGAGTGCGCGGTTTGCGCGTATTACTGAGATCGGTGCCTTGCGTGTTGAAAACCATCAGGTAGTCGCTACCTACAATCAACTAATTAATCCCGAGATGCCCATACCGCACTTTATTACCACCATGACTGGCATTAGCAATGAAATGGTGTGGGATGCGCCGACGTTTCGAGGTATAGCTGATGATTTGGAGCTATTTCTGGACGGGGCGCTCTTTGTCGCGCATAACGTCAATTTTGACTATAGCTTTATCAAGGCAGAGTATGGACGATTCGGGAATACATTTGGTATGGACCGTATGTGCAGCGTGCAGTTATCGCGTAAACTCTATCCAGAGCATCGTAGCCATCGATTGGATAAAGTGATTGAGCGGATGGGAATAGAAGTACAAAACCGTCATCGAGCGCTCGATGACGCCGAGGTTATCTGGAAATTTGTGCAACAAGAATATGAGTCAAAGGGGATGAGCTTGTATCAGGTTATGAACGGCCTTATAACCTACGCACGATAATCTTGACTTCAGAGAGTGATTATGCTAATATTGTCCTATTGTTATTGATGAATCCGGGTCTGTACGTAGATTAATTACTCGATATTCATTGTGGACAATCGATGTATTAATCTGATGTACTCGTCATCACATCTCTTGATCAAGACAATCTACCTGGCGTAGTAAATAAGCAGCCAGACAGTTTTGCCTTAGAAGTTAGACGCAGCGTACATCCTATAAGCAAAAGGATCTATTTCTATGCCCTATCAAACTAAACGGCGATCATTTAATCGCACTAATACAACACGTCGTCCCGGCCAGTCATTCGGCGCACCACGTCGCAATACCGGCGGATCACGCCGTGGCCCAAAGAAGGACTACATTCACCCATCACGTTTCGTGCAGGTTGCAAACCCTGTTGAGCGCGACGAATATGTCACTACGCACCAGTTTATTGATTTTCAGGTTTCTGACCTTATCAAGAACAACCTGACCGCCAAGGGCTTCGTGACGCCATCACCAATTCAGGATCAGACGATTCCTATGGCGCTGCTTGGTTGTGATGTTATTGGCATTGCAAACACGGGTACCGGTAAAACCGCCGCCTTTGCTATTCCAATCATTCATAAACTGATGACAAACCCAATGAGCCGTGCAATTATCATCGCGCCAACTCGCGAATTAGCTCAGCAAATTGAGCAGGAATGCAAAGAAATTGGCAAGGGAAGCCGATTAAGTGCTGCGGTACTTATTGGCGGTTCCTCTATGGGGCCGCAGCTTCGTGACTTACGGGGTAACCCTCGAATTGTTATCGGTACCCCCGGTCGCATCAAAGATCACCTAGAGCGTGGCACGCTTGATTTGTCTGGTTTTGATACCATTGTCCTGGATGAGGTTGATCGTATGCTCGATATGGGGTTTGTTTATGACGTAACCACTATCCTGAACCAAGTAGCAGCAGAACGACAGTCAATGTTTTTCTCGGCGACTATGGAACCCCGCGTCACAAAGCTCATTGATACGTTCGCCAAAGAACCGGTAACTGTATCCGTAAAACAGGGCGAAACCAGTGAGAACGTCCACCAGGATATCGTGGCGTATGAGACGATTTCCGACAAGATGGTGCAGTTGCACAACCTCTTGGTTGATGAAAAAGTTGAAAAAGTCATCGTATTTGATGACACACAGCGAAGCGTAGAACGGCTCAGCAAAGAGTTAATTGAACGCGGCTTTAAGGCAGATGCCATTCATGGCGGCAAGTCACAGGGCCAACGTCAACGTGCACTCGATCGTTTCAAAAAAAGTGATATCAGCATCCTAGTTGCAACTGATGTCGCCGCACGCGGTATTGATGTCGCAGACGTCACACACGTCATTAACTACTCGACACCGCAGTCATACCAGGATTATATCCATCGTATCGGTCGCGCTGGCCGCGCGGGCAAGATTGGTCATGCGCTGACGTTCGTGAACGCATAGAACGACGACAAAAACCACAAAAGACCCTGCACGAGCCAGGGTCTTTTTAATTTTATACCCTTAACTCTTGACCAGCGTATGGTAGTGGCATAGTCTGAAGGAATGGTATTACAAAGAGCAACAAAATTTGCCAAGTCATTCTTTAAGCGCAGCGAGGAGCTGACCGCTGAAGATGTCGCTGACGCACGGGAGTACATCAAGAATTACTGGGTGAATTTAGAGCGCTTTCATCCAAAAGATGACGAGAGTCTGCTCGGTCTCCCGAAGCCATATCTTGTGCCGGCACATGAAGAGGGTCATGAATTTGATTTTAACGAGATGTATTACTGGGATACGTATTTCATGGCACAGGGTCTATTGGATGAAAAACATAAAGATCTCGTGATGGGCATGCTTGAAAATCTCTTGGCTATGCAGCGCCGCTTCAAAATTATTCCCAATGCCTCCCGAACCTACCTAATGGGGCGTTCACAACCACCGTTTCTGACAAGTTTTATATTTGATCTGTACGATCGGTATAAACTGGATGACAAATTCCTTAAGCAGGCTATAGATATCGCAAAAGAGGAATACCTGACTGTATGGACGGGGGAGGCTAAGCCTAATGCCCGGCTCGTCTATCAGGGCTTATCGCGCTATTACGATATAAATTATCTCCATGATCTTGCAGAGGCAGAAAGTGGTTGGGATATGACCCCGCGGTTCGGGCGCAAGGCACTCAACTACGTACCGGTAGATCTCAACGCACTGCTATACAAGTATGAGATGGATTTTGCCCGCGCAGAGCAAATATTTGGAGACAAGCGCGAAGCAGCACGGTGGAAGAACGCTGCGACACATCGCAAAAACACTATGAACCGTCTGATGTGGAGTAATTTGCGGGGCTTATATTTTGACTACAACTACGCCAAGGAGCGTCGGGGGAGCGTTGCATCGCTGGCGGCCTTTTTCCCGATGTGGGCTGGTATGGTAACGGATGAGCAGGCGAAGCAAATGGTTAAATCGTTGCGTCGTTTTGAGAATAAAGGTGGATTAGCAACGACGGACGCGCAGATAATGAATCAGTTTATGCCTGGCAAGTTTCCGACGCAGTGGGCGTACCCGAACGGCTGGGCACCCCTTCACTTCATCGTAGTTAAAGGTTTGCAGCGCTATGGCTATCATCAAGATGCCGAGCGTATTGCTCGCAAATGGGTGAAATGTAACCTCGACTGGTTTAATCAAAATGGCGTGTTCTTAGAAAAGTATAATGTCGTGCAACCCGATAAACCCCCGCTTAAAGGAGTGTACCCCTCACAGACTGGGTTCGGCTGGACAAATGCGGTGTTTGAGCGGTTCTGCCAAGAACTGTTCCCAGAGAAGTAGAGCGAGACGTATGGAACAAGAAGTTACAGCCTCGCTGCCATGTGCAGAAAAGATGGTATTTGATACCAAGAAAGACGCAGAAGCAACTGCTCTCGCAGCTGATTGGCAACATGGTGCCAGCCTCAAGGCATATCAGTGTCGCCACTGCGGTCTGTGGCATCTCTCCAGCCAGACGCACGACTAGTGGTATAATTATACAAATGATTATGCACCCCGTATCATTCCGCACGCGCATGATGCCCTAGGGCTATACTATCTATTTGACCATTTAGCACTAAACAGGATTACTCATCATGAATTATTACGTTACGACATCTATTCCATATGTAAATGGCGATCCGCACATTGGTTTTGGTATGGAGTTACTTCATGCTGACGTCTTAGCTCGAACAGCACGATTACACGGTAAAGCGACTATATTCAGCACCGGCACCGATGAGCACGGCGGTAAGATCGCAGAACGTGCTGCAGCAGAAGGGGTGACCCCAAAAGAGTTTGCTGACCGGATTAGCGATGCATTCCGTAACTTGGGTAAGATTACCAACATCAGTAATGACCGTTTTATTCGTACAACTGACAAAGGGCATGAACAACGGGCGCAGATTATTTGGAAAAACCTCAAAGACGACATTTACAAAGGGTCGTATACCGGCTGGTACTGCACCGGAGACGAAGCCTTCTTTACGGAAGCTGTCGTCAAAGAGAACAAGGGTGTTTGTCCAAACCACGATCGCAAATACGAAAAGATCGAGGAAGAGAATTACTTTTTTAAGCTGAGCAAATACGCCCCACAGATCCAAGCAGCTATAGAAAAGGATACCTTTAAGATTGTACCGGCAACCCGGCGCAACGAGATACTTGCTGTCATCCACGAGGGGTTAGAAGACATCAGCGTATCACGTCCCGCAGACAAAATAAGCTGGGGTATACCGGTTCCTGGTGATAAAAGCCAGGTTATGTACGTCTGGTTTGAGGCGTTGATGAACTATATTACCGTGCTTGGCTATCCCGAACATGAAGATTTCCAGAAGTTCTGGCCAGCGAATGTACAGGTAATCGGGAAAGATATCCTGCGTTTCCATGCTGCTATTTGGCCGGGCATACTGCTGGCGCTGGGACTCCCACTCCCTGAAAAACTGTTTGTCCATGGGTTTATTACGGTAGAAGGAAAGAAAATGAGCAAAACGCTCGGTAACGTTATCCATCCGCAACAGATTATTGATGAGTACGGTGTTGATCCATATCGTTACTACTTCCTTCGTCACGTGCCCTCCCTCGACGATGGTGATTTTAGCTGGCAAAAACTGCATACCGCCTACAATAATGAGCTTGGTAATGAACTAGGTAACGCTGTCCAGCGCACCGCCGCAATGATTAAGCAATATCAGAATGGGCTTATCGGCAGTATGCCTCCCGCAGGTCATGATGTTGGGCAGTACTGGGAAGCACTTGAGGCTTGTCGATTTGATCGAGCACTCGACGAAGTGTGGGAACAAGTTCGTGGTTTAAATCAGTATATTGATGAGGCAAAACCGTGGGAGGTCTTTAAAACAGGTGACCCAGATCACTTGCGCGAGATCCTTGCTTATCAAGTGAGTTGCCTGCTTGAGATTGCCGAACTACTCGCTCCATTTCTGCCTGATACATCGCTTAAGATACGTCATGTCTTCGAGGAAGGTGTTGTTCGTCCACTTGAAGGAACACTCTTCCCCCGGAAAGACGCTCCGATAGAAGGATAAGAGCGGGTGACATACGTCGACACTCATTGCCATATACAATCTGCCGGTTTAGCACACGGCGAGCGAAGCACGAGAGAATTATGGGCACAAGCGGGGGATAATACCACTGTTGATACCCTGGTTGCGCGGGCGCACGAGGCAGGTGTTGGGCAGATGATATGTGTGGGTTGTGATGTCGAGGATAGTGAGTTAGCCGTGAAAACCGTGAAAAGTCGTGAAAACCTCTTTGCGAGCATAGGTATTCACCCTCATGAAGCACAGGTGCATATTGGCCACACTGACAAACTTGCACGATTTGCTACATTAGCTACCGCACCAAAAGTCGTGGCTGTCGGGGAGTGTGGGCTTGATTACTTCTACAACCATTCCCCTCGTGAGGCGCAAATACCAATGCTTGAGTTCCAGCTTGATCTAGCACAGCAGCACGACTTGCCTGTTATTTTCCATGTTCGCGAGGCTTTTGACGATTTCTGGCCGATTTTTCGGAACTTTACAGGTATTAAGGGGGTGCTCCACAGTTATACTGACAGCATGCAACATATGGAGCGTGCCGTGTCAGAGGGGCTGTACATTGGTGTAAACGGCATTGCGACCTTTGCCAAGGGTGATGCGCAGCGGGCTATGTATGCCACCATCCCTCTCGATAATATGCTTCTGGAGACCGATGCACCCTTCTTGACGCCTGTACCGTTTCGTGGTACTATCTGTGAGCCAAAACATGTTGTGAATACAGCCGAATTCTTGGCTGAGTTACGTGGCATTTCGACAGTAGAAATTGCCCGTGTCACAACAGCTAATGCTCGTAATTTGTTTACGTCAGAGGAGATATCACGTGCACCCGAATCCTGAGAGGGCTGGTGAGTTTATTGCGTTTCAACGACTTGGCATAGTTGGTGAGGCGCTTCTTGAGCTGCAAAAAGATCCACAAATTGCAGCGGTACTCGCACAGTCTCGCACAGAACATCTCTCGACCAACGAAAAGTTACAGGCAACACCGTATGACGAGAATAATGTCGTATCTCTTGCTGAACACCAAGAGCGCAGAGTCGCGAGCACGGTAATTGGCGCGGAGACCCGAAATTCCTTCACTGATAATGCCCGGCAAGGGGTTGACGAGGCATACTTGCAAGGACTTGAAGATGCTGCGTAAACTACTAACTATTGTTACTAAACAGCGCCAAGAAGAACGTAAGGCGGAACTGTACCGTAATTTGATTCGTCATGAAGCAAAGCTGGGCGGCGAGTTGTTCGGAACTATACCATTTGGGCACCGGCGCGAATTCTTTTGCTTGGATAAGCACACCTGGATATGGCATGAAGAATGGACTGACACCGATGGTACGCCCCGCGTACAGACGACTCGGTATGATGTTCGATCAAATGGTATCCTGAAGTCACAGGGCGGAACGTATCAACGGGTCAGCGACCGTGAGGCCGCACGACTCTACGAAGCCGCAAGCCAGTACTATCAACGAATCCAGTCTGAAATCTATTCCTTCGCACACTAGGGATTAATACGAGGAAGCACCCATGAAGCACCCGCGTACTATTTATCTCGATAATGCTGCGGCTACCCCGCTCGATACCGAGGTCCTTGCGGCTATGGAGCCATATTTGCGTGAGCAATTCTATAATCCCTCTGCCCAATATGAGCCGGCTCGTGTTGTTCGCCAGGCGGTAGAGAACGCGCGTCGTCGAGTGGCCCACTGGCTTGGCACGCGCCCCAACGAAATTATTTTCACAGCTGGCGGTACCGAGGCGAATAACCTTGTGATACAGGGGGTCATGCAGCAGTATCCTGATGCGCACCTGGTGACGAGTGCAATTGAACATGAATCGGTATTGGCACCGAGCGTAGGTTATACACACACTCGTATCTCTGTAGGTGCCGATGGCCGGATTAATCCCGAAGAAATTGCTGACGCTGTAACTGATCGAACAGTGCTCGTTACCGTGCAGTATGCCAATAACGAAGTAGGTACTGTTCAACCGATACGAGAGATTGCAATGATTTTGGAGGATATTCGGAGCCAACGGCGTGCTACGAAGAATGAATTACCACTATATCTGCACACGGATGCATGTCAGGCACCGGCCTATCTTGATGTACATGTTGCTCGACTGGGAGTGGATTTTATGACGCTAAATGCTAGCAAAATTTACGGTCCGAAACAAACCGGTGCACTGTATGTGCGCGGCGGTATTGTACTCAACGGCCAAATCTTAGGTGGGGGACAGGAGCGAGGCCTGCGAAGTGGGACCGAAAACGTTGCAAATATCATTGGCTTTGCAACGGCGCTTGAACTCGTGCAGACACGGCGTCATGAAGAGACGGATCGCTTGAAGGTATTACAGCGTCTTTGGTTTGACGAACTTGCAGTTGCAATACCGCAGGTGCAGATAAATGGTTCTTTGAAGTACCGATTGCCGAATAATGTGCACATCACGATACCTGGTTACGATAATGAACGGATGATGATGGAACTTGATACTATGGGTATTCTCTGTGCGGCCGGATCGGCATGTAGCGCAAGTAACGAAGAGCCGTCCCATGTTTTACGGGCGATGGGGCTCAGCGATAGTGCTGCGCAGTCCAGTCTTCGTTTCACGATGGGTCGTATGACCACAGAGGCTGATGTGCATCAGGTGGTGACTGCACTAACACGACTTACTGCATAATATTGCATACCGATAAAGTGCTCAGTATACTATAAGCACTTATGCTAAAAACAAAAATCCGTAAATTCTGTACAGTACAGCGACTTGTCGCTATCAGCGCGCTTTCGTTTCTCATACTTGCGAGCGCACAATTCCCTATATTGGCGCAAGCAGTTACCCAAGGCTATAAGTCAGATCAGACGTTGCAGCGGGGTATGCTCGTTGCTATCAAGACAGATGATACGACGAAAATAGAGGCGGTCAAACAGGATGCAGCCGAGAAGATGCATGGCGTAGTAGTGGATGCTAACGATGCGCCTGTTACCCTGTCGAACGAGGGACAGAAGGTCTTTGTTGCGACCACTGGTCAGTATGAAGTACTGGTTAGTACGCAAAACGGGCCTGTGAAGGCCGGTGATTTCATTGCCGTCTCGGCAATCGATGGTATTGGCATGAAGGCAAGCGACAAAGAGCCGATCGTGGTCGGACGAGCACTAAGCGATTTTGATGGCAAGTCCGGCGCAATTAGCACTACGACAGTGAAAAATAGCGATGGCGGTGAAACAACAGTCAATATCGGGCGGGTGAAGGCCGACGTTACCGTTGCCAAGAATCCCTTGCTAAAGGCCACGGAGCCTAATCTGCCGGATATTCTCAAAAAGGCAAGTGAATCTATCGCAGGTAAGCCGGTCAATGCGACTCGAGTGTATATCGCGATGTTCGTGTTTATCGTCAGTACTACTATTGCCGGAATCCTCATGTACGGCGGTGTTCGGAGCGGTATTATCTCTATTGGGCGTAACCCGCTTGGCAAGAAAGCTATCGTTCGTGGCATGTTCCAAATCATCATTACTGGAATGATAGTTTTCATAACTGGCGTTTTTGGGGTATATTTACTACTAAAGATATAAAAGTATAGGTGGGTACTTACAGTGAACTCCTGGGGGTTGGTTCTAATCTTAATCAGTCTGAGTGCGACAACGGCATCATTCATATGGCTGGCGCTTCGCCTTGGCGGTGTTAAGAACAAAGTAAAAAGTCAGACAGAGATATTGAGTGAGAGTGCTGAACGTGATGTTGAGCATATTTTTAACGAAGAATTTCGAGAAGAACTCCGTAACAGGGGTCGTTTGCACTTTGAGAAAATCATTGGTGAAAATGCCATGTTCTTGCAGCAGGATTTACAGCTGACGACATCACAACTCAACGATTATATGAAGAGTGAGATTACGCATAAGCTCCAGGAAGAATTTGCCAAGTATGAGCAGTCCATCACCGATGCGAAGCAGTTAGCACTCGAGTCAATTGGTAAGACACAAGAAGCAATCGAGCAACAGCGACAAGTTATGGGTCAGCAGTTGTTACAAGAAATTCAGAACGAAAAGCAGCGGCTCGTCAAACGATTTGAAGACAATATGGCTGATATTGTGAATCACTATGTTTTGATTGCGATTGGCGATCAAATTGATTTGAATGATCAACTTGAGTTTATCCTTAGTGATCTCGAGGCCAATAAAGAAGCGATGTTGCAGGATCTGAAAAATGGCTCCTAAAGAGCAATCATCTTCTGAATCTATCCTACAGCTGCCAATGACAGTGGTCACAAAAGTGGATTTGGGCCGGCTGATGCGCGAGCTCGATACGCTCGAGAACTTCATGCAACAATCAGCTATCCGAGAACCAGGTACTCCCGTTAAATTGCCCAAAACCAGTCGACTGTTTGACGAAACGATCAATAACAATAAGCTAAACATGCTTCATGAGGATGATCGAAAGCGATTGATAGCGTTCCTGCAAGAAGTTAAACTTCACGCGCCCGTGCTTCACATGAGCTTTGGGGCTGACCCTTCACCCCTCTTCACACAAAAACTGGTTGCATGGCTCCGATCAGAACTTCACCCGCTTATATTACTGCAGGTAGGCCTCCAGCCTAATATTGGGGCAGGGTGTGTTGTGCGCACAACCAATAAATACTTTGATTTTAGTCTTCGTAACCGTTTTACGGAAAGGAGAGCTGAGTTAACTCGGTTGATGAAAGCAGAGGTAGCCACATGACCAGTGGTAACCAACACTTTGATCGCTTAGTGAGTGCCGGCCATCCGGTTGGTGAAGTGACGGCAGTAGATAAGTTTCTCGTGCGTATGTCTGGGTTACAGCCTTGCGCTGTTCATGCTTTGGTCATGTTCGAAGATGGTAGTAAGGGTTTCGTACACCAGGTTGGACATGATCATGTTATGGTGCTACACCTTGGAAGTGATGTACTGCGTATTGGCATGGTCGCCGTCGTACAACACCAGGAACTTGTCTGCAAAGTCGGTAAGGACTTTATCGGGCGAGTTATTAGTGTTACGGGTGAGCCGCTTGATGGCAAGGGGCCGATTGCCGCTGATGCAGCCTGGCCCGTCTTCAATACAGCGCCTCCACTCTACGAACGTAAACTCCTAAGCGATCAGCTTGAAAGCGGCGTAACTACCGTTGATGCTCTGTTTCCTATAGTCCGCGGCCAGCGTATGGCCCTCCTTGGGGATAATAAATCAGGTAAAAGTACCTTGGTTACACAGCTAACCATTAATCAGAAAAATACAGACCAGGTTGTCGTGTACGCGCTCATTGCCAAGCGCCGGAGCGATGTTGATACCTTGCTGACGCGTTTGCAGGACACGGGTAGTATGGATAAAGCGATCGTGGTAGTGAGCACCATGTTTGAGTCACTTATCACTAGCTACATTGCCCCCTACGTTGCGTGTGCAATGGCGGAATATTTGTGGCAGCAACTCAATCAGGACACGATTATCATCTACGACGATCTGACTTCTCATGCTCACGCCTATCGTGAAGTCGCCCTGATGTCAGGCGTTAGCCCAGGCCGTGACTCATACCCAGGTGATATGTTCTATGCCCACTCAAGCTTATTAGAGCGTGCTGGACGGCTTGAGAGCACCGGTGCCCATCTTACCAGCATCCCAGTTGTAAATGCCGCTGGTGGTGATATTACTGCTTACCTGCCAACAAACATCATGTCTATTACGGATGGACAGTGGATTCTGGATATGGACATCTTCAGAAACGGAATTCGCCCCGCGGTAAATATCGGTTTATCCGTTACCCGTGCCGGTGGTATTGGACACAACAAGCGTCAAAAGGCGTTGGCGGCCGAGACCCTAAAGCTCCTGGCTGATTACCGTCAAGCAGAAGAGTTCTCACACTTTGGAACCGAACTGGCAGCCGAAGCAAAACGGGCACTTGAGATTGGTAAGCGGCTTTTTGAACTCATGACTCAGAGTCCCACCGACACCTATTCATTATTGGCCCAGCAGATGATGCTCGATATCGTACTGCATGCTGATAGCAATATCCCACTGGACATTAGCGTGCTGAAGCTGAACGTCACTGATTATGTTGCGAAGGTTACCAGTGATGATCAATATGAGCACGTTCGCGATGAACTAAAGCTCAAAGCAAGTCCCCTCTCAAAAGCTCCAGAGAAAGCTGAAGTAACACCACCCTCAGATAACACAACTGACAAACCCGATGTACAGGCCGACAAGCAGAAAGATAAAACCACCAAACAACCTGCGGAGACCAAGTCATGAAACGACCGAGTGAAATAGAGCGCGAAGAAATGGCGATGGGAACGTTGGTGGAATTAACCAGCGTGTTTGAAGGTATTGCCAGTATGCGAATTGCTCAGGTTAAGAACCAAGTACTCCAGGCGACACAATTTTTTAATGAACTATGGCACATATATTCCCAGTTGCATGTCAGTGCAATATTCGGTTTTGGACGGAGTCAGTCAGAAATTGCGGTCATCGATAAGGAACTTTATATCATTATTACGGCAGAAGGCGGCTTTAGTGGAGATATCGACCAAAAGCTTATCCAGCTCATGTTACAGACATACGACAAAGACAAAAACGAGATTGTTGTTATCGGGCATCACGGAGCAATACAGTTGGCGCAGCGGGGGATTACGTATGAAAAATACTTTAAGCTCCCAAGTAAGGATAAGAACATCAACGTGACCCCTATTATTCGTGAAGTACAGCGTTATGCAAAAACCACAGTATTTTATCAGGAGTATGTGTCTCTCATGGTACAAGAAGTGAAAAGTATCGAATTATCTACTGCAGTAACAAGTAAGGGAAAAGACATCGACAAACCCGACGAGGTGATTAGCGAGGCAAACTACATCTTTGAGCCGAGTACCTACGACGTTGTTGACCACCTTGAGCGGTCCATGATGCAGATTGCCATGAGCCAGCTCATATTGAATTCTAAACTAGCGCAGTATGCTTCTCGATTTCGCGCTATGTCTGCCTCTCATACTCGGGCAGATGAAACCAAAAATGAACTCCATCTGGACTATAACCGTGCCCGTCGAGCAATCAAAGATGAGCGCCTAAAAGAAAGTATCAATGGCATGAAAAAGTCTAAAGCAGGAGCCCCCGCATGAATTCCGGTCTTGTTGTATCTATCAAAGATCTAGTCGTACGCGTGCAGTTTGACGATCAATCTCCTTTTGTTGGTGAAGTCATCGTGGTTCAGAATGGCCATGACACCAAATTACTTGTTGACCATCTTGAACCAAATGGTGTGGCCATGTGCTTAAACGTTCGTAGTGATCGCCGGATCCAAAAGGGAATGCAAGTCGACCGAACAGGCCGGGGTATTGAGATACCGGTAGGCGAGGTCACAATTGGTCGTATCCTTGATGCCCTTGGGGATCCACTCGATGGTGGCGGTCCCGTAGGTGATCCCAACACGCCTCGCAAAGACATCCTAAAACTTCCTGGCCGCTCCACAGAGTTTAAGATTCAGAAGCCAGAGATATTGGAAACTGGTATCAAGGTGATTGATTTCTTCACCCCGTTTGTAAAAGGTCGTAAAATTGGCATTATCGGTGGTGCCGGTGTCGGTAAGACGGTCCTCACTATGGAATTGATTAATAACATCGCGCGATCAGGGAGTGGCCTGTCATTCTTCTCCGGCATTGGTGAGCGTATCCGTGAAGGCCACGAACTATGGGATACGTTACGGGAAAATGACCTGCTGAAGAACACATGCATGTTTTTTGCGCAGATGAATGAGAATCCTGTGCAGCGTTCTTTGATCGCCGTTTCTTCTGTCGCGCTTGCGGAGCATTTTCGTGATGAGGAACGCAAGGACATCCTTTTCTTTGCCGACAATATCTACCGTTTTATCCAGGCACGAAACGAGCTTGCGACAATTTTAGACCAAATCCCGAACGAAGGTGGCTATGAGCCAACTATCTTTTCTGATATCAAGGTGTTACAAGATCGCTTGAGTTCTAATGAAAAGGGTTCTATTACCTCTGTTCAGACAATTTATGTCCCAGCAGACGATTTATCCGACCCCGCGGTACAGCTTATTCAGCACGAGCTTGATAGTGTTATCGTGCTCTCCCGTAAAGTAGCAGAGCAGGGTATTCGTCCGGCTGTCGACCTGAGCAAGACGAGTTCTTCCCTTCTGACTCCTGATGTTGTAGGGGACCGGCACTATTTATTGAGTGTGCAGGTCCAGGCATTGCTACAAAAATACGAATCTCTGAAGAGCATCATTGCAATTATTGGAGAAAACGAACTGTCTGCGGCAGATCGTGCGGATTATGCAAAAGCCAAGAAGCTAATCGCTAACTTTACACAGAACATGAATGTCATGACCAAGCACACTGGGGTGGCTGGTGATTTCTACTCGAGAGAAGAGACGTTACAAAGCATAGAAGAGATTATTGCGTAAATAAGACCCACTATATGCCTGAAGAAACACATAGTACCCCAACTCAAGACGTACAGGTTCCTACCTCGGCCGGAGCCAGCTCGACAGACGGAAGCATTATGCATGTCAAAGTATACGCCCCTTTCAAGGTGTATTTTGATGGCGTGGCTACCAGTATATCTGCCACCAACGACACTGGGCCATTCGATGTCTTATCTAGGCATCATAACTTCATGACCCTTTTAAGTGAGGGTGATATCGTTGTCCGTACTGAAAATGGTGAAGAAAAGATACCGATTCAACGAGGTATTATGCATGTCAAGAAGAATGAAATTGTTGTTTTTCTCGACGTCTAATTTTAATCGATAGCAATATAGTCAAACGAGAAGCTTTGTCCGCCTCCGGCAGCGTTGGTGCTACATACGCTAAAGGTACTATTGGTGCGATTAATGTAGTAGTTGAGGCTGGCAGCACCCGAACCAACTGGGGTAATAACGATGTGGGGGGTGCCGCTAAATCGTTGCGTAAAGTTAATCGTCACAAAGCATCCTGCGGCCGGACCACCACCCGTATTCACGGTGATAGTACCGGCAGTATCGGTGCCACTGACTGATACGGTACCACCGCTGCCGAGGGCGTTACCGTCAACTTTGCCCGGTGTGCCGCCTCCTGCATCGATATGTCGGGTTATTTGCAGGTCACCAGCGAGCTGGAGACTCTGAACCGTGAGTAATGGAGCGGATATTGGCCCGCCAAACGTACCACCGCCACTGACGTTTATACCCTTTTGAACGTTTAGTTGTCCTTGGACGGAAGTATCTCCCGTAATCCGTAAGCTGTTTGCCTGGATCTGGTCAAAACTACTGTCACCGGAGACACTAATGCCGGGCAAACTCAGAGAGCCGCCAACTTTGATCGTTCCGGCAACATCCAAACTGTCTCGTATGAGTACTTTACCGCTGAAAATTGCGTTTGATTCAATTGCAAGCGTTGACTTGGGATCACCGACTTTCTGTTCACTTTCTGTAAGTTTTTTGAGCTCTTCTGGAGAGAGCGTTTGTGTATTGATAGTCGTGGGTGTGTCGGTCTTTTTGTTGCGTTGCACGCCGACAAGCACGATACCCGCTGCAAGAACAATGATAAACATGAAGAGAAGCAGATATATATTGAGATGCTGTATGAGGCCTAGTATGGGGTTGCCGCTCGGCCTCTTTGTTTTTGCTGCGGCAAGCTTTTCTTCTTCTACTGCTTCCCGCGCAGTGTCGGCAGTGCCCTCTAAGCTCAAGCCTTCGGTTGCACTACCAGTATCAGGGGCATCTACAGGTGTAGTTGTGCTCCCCAAGTTATTCGGATCATTTGTGTCTTCAGGCTTATTTTCCATACCAAATCTATTTAAATTCATAATACTACGGTTATGGTTAAAAACCTATAGCTATTATCTGTAGCGCTTGTGTTTATGGCTCAGTTATGCTACGGTTATGGTGTTTACAGCACGATAAACAATATAATGCTTGCCAAAACACAGCCGCACGAACATTTGACTGACCGTTCTCGCTCCTTTGTGCTTTCGCAAGCGATTATCGTTTTTCCGTTTATTAACCCAGCTATTATGCGAAGGGTTGATTCTTCCGCTATACACACCCCATTAATTTTACTACAGAGGGGATAAGCTCGCAGACATGTCAACATACTATAGAGAGCAAGGCTACAGTAGTCGGCGGCATATCTGGCAAAAATTACGTTTTGTCTTCTATTTATTCCTAGTTGTGGCAATCGCGGTCATAGGCTTCTTTGTATTTGACATTTATCGGCAATCCAAGGCATCCGATACTCCATCGGCAAGTACGACACCAGTTACTTCAACCATAACTGCCGATTCGCAAGTTATGAGGTCGCAGTATTTCCAGTTCCGTACCTCCAATAAGTGGCGAGCTATTACGAGTGAAACAAAAGAGGATCATTATGTATACCGGCAGTTTAATGGACCTTTGGTCGAGCAAGAGCTCGTTGTGGATGTCAATCGTGACATCAATGAGGTACTTGCTTTAGTGCAAACCACTCGGGTGCTCCCTGTTCGCATCAATCCGAATGGTACTATGCAGCCAGGCCAAGAAGTCTCTGACCATTGTCTTAAGGCAGTGCCAAAAGATTCTAAACAGCAACAAATAGTAAAATATCGAGAAGTCACCTTTGCGTGTAGTCCTGATGGGCGGAGTTATGTTGTTGTCGTCGGCGAAGTTGGCGGAACAACCGCTCTTGCCCTCCAGCGACCTAGTGGCCAGAAGTCGACGTACCGTATCACGTACAAAAACGTCACTGCCAACCCAAGCTCCCGTGATTTGATAAATATGATTGAATCATTCGAGTCTCGATAGATACTAACCCAGAGCCATTTAGGTAACCAAAAGCATCATGATATAATCGCCACAAGATTATGTGGCGGAAGCAACTATACAAACTCATGAGCTTGGTGATCGTAGTCATGTGCGGTGTGTCTTTGCCTGCTCGGGCACAGACACCAACCTCGCCTAACTACCAAGTCAATGAATATCAATTTGGGACGGGTGGTGAGCTAGATAGTACTTCCGCGAGCTATCGTGCACAGAGTAATGTCGGCTCCTTGGGTGTGGGGCGGTCGTCGAGTACTAATTACGATATGGAAGCGGGCTTTTTAACTCCTAACGAGCCTTTTCTCGAGTTATTTATCAATGCAGCAACTGTTGATCTTGGCACTCTAGATCCTGCATCGACTGGAACGGGGAGTGGTACATTTTGGGTCAGGACCTATCTTTCCAGTGCATACGTAGTACAAACGATGAGTGCCCCACCAACGAGTGAGGGTGGCGCAGTACTGGATGCCAAAGGCACGCTCGGGGCTCCTATATTGGGAACTGAAGAGTTTGGAATTAATGTTGTAGATAATACCTCACCAGATATTGGCGCTAATCCGTTTAATGTGCCGGATGATAATTATGCTGATGCAGAGGCTGCAACAGGTTATGACACTCCTGATCAGTTCAAGTACGGCCAGGGGGATATAATTGCCCGTTCGGCGGCAACGGTAGGTAATCAAGCGGTTGGTCGGACGGATTTTACTATTTCATACATTGCCAACATCAGTAACATCACTGAAGCGGGAAGTTACTCCATGGTGCACGATATCGTGGCAGTAGCGACTTTTTAGGTGGTACATGGCAGATAATCTGTGGAAAAATACTTGTGTTTATTCGGCGTCCATGGTATGAATAAAGAGCATATTAACCTAAAACAAAAATAACAAACAAATGCCTCACATTTCGTACACACCTTGTTACGACATGGCCGTACAGGAACACGCTGTTGCCACAGTGCACATTGTTAGTGCTGTTCCGGTCTGTCAGTCGGCGCACGGGTATGAGACTTGCAGAATATCCTATTAAATATGCAGGATAGTAAACGGTCGCTACAAATACATGAGGTTGTAACTAACTAAGGAGAACTTTATGTTACAACATATTGCCTTGCCTATGCGCAAGGTTACGTTGTGGACTACGGCAGCTACACTTGCCATAGTGGGTTTGGTTCCTGCTGTTATGCCTGCGCTCGTATCAGCTGCGCCGGCGGTGACTGAGCGAGAACTGCAATCCACAAGTGCAATAGCTGCTGGTGCGACAACATTAACTTGGTATTTCGACACCACAGCAGATGCTGGTAATGTAGATCACATAGAAATAGAATTTTGTGACAGCCCATTGAGTGCTTGTACCGTACCAGACGGTAGCTCCAATGCCGCGGGTGACAACATTCCTATTTTACCTGGCTCACCTACGGCAACAATTGGTGGACCTGGTGGTTGGGCTGCTCCAGCTAACAGCGCAACTCGCGTTGCGGGTGATGGGGGTGGTACAACTAACCAAATACTCATCGATGTTACCACGCCATTTGCTGGTGCTAGTGCCGACGAAGCGAGTATATCTATCGCCGGTTTTACTAATGATAACAATGCTAACGTATCCTACTACACACGTATGCGTATCTACTCTGATACCGGTACTACACTTGAATGGGAAGGTGTTTTTGCTCAAAGTACCAGCCAAACTCTGACCGTCAACGCACGTGTCCAGGAACGACTTGACTTCTGTGTTGGTTCTACGGCTGTGAATGACGCAACGACTAACCCAACAGCTGGTGGTAACCAAGACTGTGCTCAGATTACTGGCACGGCTGTTGACATCGGTAATGTTGAGAACGGATTTACGAACGTCTCTCCTGTTACTGCTACTAATGGTGGTAGTAATGAGAACGGTATTGCTATGGTCCGAACCAATGCGGTGAACGGCGTAGTTATTGACTATAAGGCAGTGCAAGAGACATCGAGCGGTAAGCTTAAGGTGTCTGGCGCAACTTGTAGTGGTGTGAGTACGACTGACCAGTGTTTCAATAGTGCGGGCACGGCAGCGGTCGCGATAACTGCAGGTACTGAACGTTTCGGGATGACCGTAGCCGGAGTGAACTGTGGTAGTGTATCTGCATATACATGTACATTTGCATCAGGTACCGGAAACTATAATTTAATGCGTGATGATGCATACGATGGTGACGGTGTAGGTGCGGATGACAATACTTATGTAAGTGACGGCGACCAGGAAAGCGGCACAACTACATTTGCATACGCATGGGATGATTCCGGCACTGCAGATCGTATCGCAAGCTCAGCTGGCTCCGCAGTAAAAGTTGTTGATGATGAAGCGTTGATCCTAAAGTTCGCTGCTACGGCTGGTGTTACGACACCAACTGGCTCATACAGCGTTCAAACGGACTACATCGCAACAGCAACGTTCTAAGTAAGAACACGATTAGTTTTAGGTTAATAATGTCCATACCGACATAGTTCGGCTAGAGGGCACAAAGAACACTCCCCGTAACGAGGAGTGTTCTTTTGTATAAACGGCTTCGCCGATAGGGTGTGGATAACTTGTCAAGAGTTTTGACAAAAATGCTTGCGTTTAGTTAACGTAGTGTGGTAAAAATGAGTCATTAACACTTAAAACCAAAAAATAAAAGGGAAATAACATGAATGTCTCTATTGATAGGTTCCGAGACCTATCGCACAAAGCACAAGTTGGTATAGTATCAACTGGTTTGGTATTAGCCGGATTAGTACCGGCTATTATGCCGAGTATCGTTGCAGCTGCTCCAGCATTAACTGAGCGTGAGCTGCAGTCAAGTAGTGCAATTGTGGCACAGGCCACAACATTAACATGGGTGTTTGATACCACTGCGGACGCAGGGAACGTTGACCATATAGAAATAGAGTTTTGTGACTCACCACTAGGTGCTTGTACAACTCCTAATGGTACTGCGTACAACTCAGCTGCAGACAACATACCCGGATTACCAGGCTCACCTACAGCAACTTTAGCTGGCCCTGGTGGATGGGCAGCACCCGCAAACTCTGCTACCCGTGTAGCTGGTGATGCTGGTGGTACGGCAAATCAGATTCTCATTGATGTAACCACACCATTCTCTGGCGCAAGCGCAAATGAAGCAAGTATTCAAATTGCCGGATTCACTAACGACGATACCGCAAACAAAACATTTTACACTCGTATGAGGGTATACTCAGACACAGGTTCAACTCTTGAATGGGAAGGTGTTTTTGCTCAAAGTACCAGCCAAACTCTGACCGTCAACGCACGTGTCCAGGAACGACTTGACTTCTGTGTCGGAGCAACCGCTGTCGATGATGCGACAACTTCTGTCGGCGCAGCCTGTTCAAACATCTCAGGTACGAGCGTTGATATCGGTAATATCGAAAGCGGCTTTACGAATGTTTCACCAGTTACCGCAACGAACGGTGGAAGCAACACTAATGGTGTAGCCATGGTCCGCACGAACGCAGTGAATGGAGTGGTCGTTGACTATAAGGCTCTCCAGGAAACTTCTAGCGGTAAGCTAAAAGTAGCAAGTGCAACCTGTAGTGGCGTGAGCGTAACTGACCAGTGTTTCAACAGCACGGGCACCACACAGGTAGCAATAGCCTCAGGTACAGAGAACTTTGGTATGACTGTTGCTGGCGTCAACTGTGGCAGTGCATCTGGTGCATACACATGTGATTTCAGCACAGGTACCTATAATCTCCTTCGTGACAACAACTATGATGGTGATGTTGCAGGCCAAAACAATAACACTTACGTGAGCGATGGCGACCAAGAAAGTGGTACGACCACCTTTGAGTACGCATGGGATGACTCTGGTACTGCCGACCGCATTGCGAGCTCAGCTGCCTCGTCAGTAAAAGTTGTAGATGATGAAGCGTTGATCCTGAAATTTGCAGCTACCGCAGGAATTACTACTCCAACCGGTGCATATAGCGTGCAAGCAGATTTCATCGCAACCGCAACATTCTAAGACAAAAAGATATTTGTCGATTCCCTAAACAGTACCCCCACGTGGGGTACTGTTTTTATTAAGAAAATTGTATAATTACGCTTAAGCTGTTATTAGTGAAGTGAAACAAAGAATACGGTGAGTACAATCGCATGAAGACCCATTCTGTACGGATACGACACATTTCCAGTCACCTGGTGATGTTTCTTCAGATTGTAGCGTTGATGGTCCCGGTACTAGTTGGGCAGTTACCACAGGTGGCCGCACAAGAACTGACGACCAGGCGAATTCAGCTATCGACGGCGGTACCAGGTGCCGCTACGCAGCACGCCTTTAGCTTTACAGTACCCTCCACGAACCCTATCGGCTCGATGGCGTTTGAATATTGTACAAACAGTCCCTTGCCCTATATTGCATGCGTGCCTCCAGCAGGGCTTGATTTGAATGCAATTGTGTTGTCATCACAGACAGGTAATACTGGATTTACTATCAGTGTGCCGGACTCCACTGCCAATAAGATTGTGTTAACCCGCGCCGTAGTGGCCGGAGTCAGCGGAGTGTCTACCTATGATTTCAATAACATCATCAATCCTACCACTGCCGGCCAGACGACATTCATCCGTATAGCAACATTCCCGACAACTGATGGCAGTGGCGCATATACCGATAATGGCTCGGTGGCATTTGCCACTGCAAATCCATTCCAGGTTGACGCGTATGTACCACCATTCCTCACGTTCTGTGTTGGCGTGTTTGTGACAATTAACTGTAACAGTGTAACGGGTAGTCGAGTGGATGTGGGCGAGCTACAAGCAGATCTCACAGCAGTCGCTAATATGCAGTTCTCTGGTGCGACTAATGACGGCACCGGTTACACGACCTACCTTAATGGCTACACAATGACATCTGGTAATAATGTTATAACAGCTCTGGCAGCTAACGGTGCGAGCATAGCAGGGACAAGCCAGTTTGGTATGAACGTCCGAGCTAATACGTCGCCAACTGCAGGTCTTGACCCAGTAGGGGCGGGATCGAGTGTGGCTAATCCTGCCTATAATACCCCTAATAGTTTCCGGTTTGTGAACGGTGAGCCCATTACTTCATCACCTACTTCGACTGACTTTAAGCTCTTCACGGCAACATATATTGTCAATGTCTCTGCAAGCCAACCACCGGGGGTGTATGCCACTACCATGACATTTACTGCAGTCGCTTCATTCTAGCCCACAATCTTGTTTTGCAGCGCACTTGCAAGCATGAGGGTTATAAGTTAAGCTTATGGCAAGTTATCAAACGCAAAAAGGAGGAGTTTTGATGAGGGTACATGCACAACGCATACCTTTACTTGTAATTAGCTTTGTATTTGCCGCTAGTATTGCACTACTAGCAGCTGCACACACAACAGCCCAGGAAAACGGAAGCGGGAGCGGACTGAGTATTTCGCCGACGCGTACCGAACTCAAAGTAGAGCGTGGTTCAACAGAAAAAGTTGAAATAAACATTCGTAACGTGACACGGGGTGCTATTGTAGCCAAGCCGTTTATCAGCGATTTTGAATCAGATGATGCAACAGGTGAGCCTCGTCTATATGCCAGTACCGACAAGCGCAACAGTGCGTCAATCAGCTCGTTTGTAACGGGTCTTGAGGACGTAACACTTGCCCCTGGCGAAGACAAAAACCTGACATACGTCATCACGGTTCCAAGTGATGCTGCTGCCGGTGGTTATTATGGTGCCATCACTTATCGTGCGGTACCCGCTAACCAGGCTGGTCCTGACAGCGGTGAAGTAGCACTGACAGCAAATGTCGCATCGTTAGTCCTGATTGAGGTGCCTGGTGATATTACCGAGCAAATTCAGGTTACTAGTGTAAAAACGTTGAGGGACGATAAGGCTGGAAGCTTCTTCACGAAGGCACCGAACAAAGTAGCCATCGCGATTAAGAACAACGGGAATAGCTTCTCGAAGCCTTTTGGTACAATCTCGCTCACTGACATGTCGGGCAAGCAAGTTCACAGCTACGAGATCAACAACTCTACGCCACGTGGAAATGTACTGCCTAAGAGTAGTCGTACCTTTACGGATGACCTAAAAGGGGTCAGCAAGCCCGGCCGTTATACTGTTACCACAAGTATTTCACATGGTACTGGTGGTGAAGTAATTAGCCAGAAAGTTTCATTCTGGTATCTCCCGGTCTGGTTGCTTGTAGCACTTGCCGTGGTGGTGCTGGGGCTCATTGGTGGCGGTATTTATCTCTACCGTAAGCAGTTTGCAGGTAAAGGCCTGAAACGGCGCTAAGCGTCCTGTAACGAACATTCATAACCACCCCTTGTGCAGAGGGGTGGTTTTTTGTAATGGTAACTGTAGGGGTCTGTAAACTGTTTATGGTACTATTAGGGCAATGAAACACGCAGGTACAACACTGTATCTACCACTTAGGGTATGTATTGGTATCGCAGCGGTGCTGCTTGCCGTCCTCGCCATTGCCTATAGTCCCGTAGCTGGAGCTGCAACCGAGCAAGGCTCTGTCGGTATTGAAGGCAAAATATCTGCTCCGCCACCCACCCAACCCGCAACGATATCCATACCTGGTTCTGGACAGTCTTTTACGACGTTGCCCGTGACAGTGAGTGGCATCTGTCCAAATGGCTTACTCGTCAAACTGTTTAAAAACAATGTTTTTGCTGGTTCTGTGCAGTGTAATAACGGCAATTACAGTATTATCATTGACCTATTTAACGGTCAGAACGAGCTGGTTGCACGAGTGTATGATGCCCTAGATCAGACTGGGCCTGATTCTAACACGGTGAATGTCACGTATAATCCTCCTGCCGGGAGTTTCACCAACCGGGTTACGCTGACTAGTACTTTCGCAAAAAAGGGTGCAAATCCCGGGGAAGTCCTGACATGGCCGATAGCTATTTCTGACGGGTCCGGTCCATATGCCATCAGTGTGGACTGGGGTGATGGCAAAACACCCGATCTTATCAGCCAGGCCTTCCCAGGTACCTTTAATATTCAACATGTGTATGACAATCCAGGTGTATATAACATCATCATCAAAGCCACCGACAAGAACGGCGGAGTAGCATACTTACAGTTGGTTGGTATCGCAAACGGGGCTTTAAGCCAAGAAGATGGGGGTAAAGCAGGAGACAAGAATGCTGCATCAAACGCCACATCAGCAACCAAGACCCGTATATTATGGGAACCTGCAGCCCTGCTTATACCATTTATCGCATCAACATTCTGGCTCGGTAAGCGACACGAACTGCACACGCTCAAGAAAAAAATAGAACGCGGCGATCGTCCTTTCTGATCCTTTAGTAAAGAAATCTCAATAAAAAAGATCAGAATTTGATAAAATAGACCGGTTATGGCGATAAAAGTTTATGTAGGCCTCTCCGGAGGAGTCGATAGTTCCGTTACTGCTGCATTGTTGCAGCGGCAGGGCTATGACGTCACGGGCGTCTACATGAAAAACTGGAGCCAGGATCTGCCGGGATTTGCTTGTCCATGGAAGGAAGACTACCAGGACGCTAAGCGTGTGGCGGTGAAACTTGGTATACCGTTCAAAATGTATGACTTTGAAACGCAGTACCGCGATAAAGTTGTGCAGTACATGATTGATGAATATCAAGCCGGCCGTACGCCCAACCCGGATATCATGTGCAATCAAGAGGTCAAGTTCAAATTATTCTTAGAAACAGCTCTTGAGGATGGCGCAGATATGATTGCGACAGGGCACTACAGTCGAGTTATCGACGGGCAGTTATTAACCGCTCGAAATCTTGATAAGGATCAGTCATATTTTTTGTACCGGGTGACCCAGGAGGCCCTTACCAAGAGTCTGATGCCTATCGGCGAATTTACAACAAAAGCGGAGGTACGCGCGCTTGCGGCTCAGTTTGCGCTGCCGACTGCAAGTAAGAAGGATAGTCAGGGTATTTGTTTTGTCGGTAAGGTTGGTATTAAGGAATTCTTGCAGCAGTACGTGACCACCCAACCAGGTGCAATCATAGATCAGGCGGGCCGTGGGATCGGGGAACATGATGGCGCGATATTTTACACCATTGGCCAGCGACATGGTCTGAATGTCGGCGGCGGTCTCCCCTACTACGTGGTGGGCAAGGATATGCACAAAAACGAAATATACGTGACGACCGATCTGACTGATACGCGCCTGTGGCGGGAGACGCTTGCGCTCACCGATATTCATTGGATAAATGGCACCCCAGATATAACTAAAAAATATCAGGTTCGCACCCGATATCGTGCGCCACTGGTTGAGACAGCAATACAGCAGCAGAATAACGGCCTATTACTAGAACTATCAGAGGCCGTTAGGGCGATTACACCTGGGCAGTCTGCAGTCCTGTATGACGGCGAAAAGGTCCTCGGCGGCGGCATTGTTACGTAATCTAAGTTTGTTCGACAGGCATGCTTACACTATGGCGTGCATCAGTTCCGCAGGTGATTTCTTTCCAGGGAGTTTCCGTGTGCCCCTGTTGCGGATACCTTACAAATGGTCCTTCGCATGCTTCAAAGCTACCTTTAAGGCCGATAGCAGCGATATATTCGAGAGAAGCTGGGAGATAGGTATCCCCTACATATGTTCTACGTTCCCTCACGAGATTACGTCGAGCACCTTTCAAGATATCCCATAGGCTGCACTGTTCTATTTGCTCATCGATCTCCTTAAGCCCCGCATTCGATATCTCATATGCGGTCACTATGCGCTCAATACGGGGCATATGTAGGGCTAACTGTGGACATGATTCGCAGTTTTCATTCATGTATTTAGCTTAATACGTTAAGTGTAATTGTCAATTACAGAGGTGTTATAATTGAGCAGATATGACAGCACAAGAAATACGTAATGCTTATTTGAAATTCTTTGAAGACAGAGGGCACAAGGTAATACCACGCGCCCTGTTAGTGCCGCAAAACGATCCCACCACGCTATTTACGGGCTCTGGTATGCAACCGCTTTTGCCGTATTTACTGGGGCAAGAACACCCAGAGGGAGTTCGCCTTGCTGATAGCCAAACGTGCCTTCGCGCCCAAGATATAGACGAAGTAGGCGACAACCGGCACACGACATTCTTTGAGATGCTCGGCAACTGGAGTCTCGGGGATTACTTCAAAGCAGAACAACTGCCGTGGTTCTTTGAATTTATGACAGATGTTGTCGGCCTTGATCCGAATAAGCTGTATGTAACGTGCTTTATTGGTGACGAGGTAAATGGTATTCCGAGAGACACGGAAAGCGCGGATATGTGGACCAAGCTGTTTAGCGAAAAGGGCATAGAGGCCAAGCAAGTAGAAATTGGTTCAGAAGAAGACGGCGGACGGTTCGGCATGCAGAGCGGACGAATTTTCTTTTACGATGCTTCCAAGAACTGGTGGTGTCGTGCGGGCAAAATTGATGATATGCCCGTTGGTGAACCAGGTGGCCCCGACAGCGAGATGTTTTATGAGTTTGACTTCATTGAGCACGATCCACAATACGGCGAACAGTGTCACCCCAACTGTGACTGTGGCCGTTATATGGAAATCGGCAATTCAGTCTTTATGGAATATCTCCGAACAGAGAGCGGATTCGAGAAACTCCCGAAGCGTAATGTTGACTTTGGTGCTGGTATGGAGCGGATCGCCGCAGCGGCTCTCAATAGCCCTGATATGTTCAAAATCAGCGTCATTTGGCCGATTATCGAAAAGCTGGAGCAGATCAGCGGTCAAAAATATGACAACCATACAGAGAGTATGCGTGTCATTGCCGATCACTTGCGTGCGGCAACCTTCCTTGCCGTTGACGGGGTGGTTCCCAGTAACAAAGAGCAAGGCTACGTTATGCGCCGTTTAGTTCGCCGCGCGGTTCGATATGCGTTTGAGCTAGGTATTGAACAGAACTTTTTAGAGCAAATTGTCCCTGTTATCGCCGATCTCTACCATGAAGATTATCCCGAGGTTGCCGCCGGCAGAGACAAGGTGGTAGAGGTACTCATCAAGGAAGAAAAGGCTTTCCGTCAAACCCTTCGTAAGGGATTAGCTATTTTTGAGAGACTGTTACGTCAACAGGCACAACAGCCTGGTCAGGTTGCAGGCCACCCCGACATGGTTTCTGGAGAAAATCTGGGCGAACTAAAGGTGATTGATGGCGAATTATTTTTCATGATGTACGACACCTACGGTTTCCCTGTAGAACTAACCCATGAAGAAGCAACAAAACGGGGCCTTGAGCTAGAAAATGACTGGCAAAAACAATTCGATGCCAAGATGGCCGAACAACGCGCTCGGTCGCAAACTGCAGCCAAGGGCGTCTTTAAGGGCGGACTGGGCGGACAGACCTTACAGCACAAGAAATACCACACCGCCACCCACCTCATGTATCAGGCACTGCGTGACGTCTTGGGCGACCATGTTATTCAGCACGGTAGTAACATCACCGAAGAGCGGCTGCGTTTTGACTTTAGCCATCCTGACAAAATGACCCCTGAACAGATCGCTCAAGTCGAAGACATAGTGAACGAACAAATTAGCAAAGATTTGAAAGTCACATGGGAAGAGCATCCGACGGACTATGCCCGCAGTGAGCTCCATGTTCTGGGTGCGTTTGGTGACCGCTACGGCGAAACAGTGAAATGCTATCGCATGCAAGCGTCAGGCGAGGACAAACCATTTAGCTTTGAAATTTGTGGCGGCCCACACGTTGAGCACACTGCGCAGCTCGCAGAAGACGGCAAAAAGTTCAAGATTCTGAAAGAAGAGTCTTCCTCGGCTGGAATCCGCCGCATTAAAGCTGTTTTACAATAAATACTTGCAAAAAGCAAGTAACTGTGCTATATTGTATCATTGGTTTTATGGATAAAAATACCATAAACGGTATATATTGCATTGCTGAATAATGAGGTGTAAGATAACTACTTGTTTTTATTGTAAGGTCAATTAAAAAGCTTACACTTAAATCTATAGCTTCAAACCAAGAAAGGTATTTCAAATGTATTTTGGTGAACAACAGTTCTCTCGTCAAGCCGATGCTCCGGTCCAGTATTGCATCCCACCTGAGCAAGATGGTAATTTCAACCGCATAACAGGATTGCCCGACCCTATAGAGAGAAGGGCGACGCTTCCGGGTAGCAATAAGCTGGAACAGGCTCCTAGAGTTGAGGCAACCCCACCTGCACATCCAGTTGTTCCGTTAGCGCTAGGCTATTCGTCTCTCCACGAGATCCGTTAATTGCTCTCGATAAAGCCCACCACGGTAATTATCAAAGTAGAGAACTAGACAATAACTCTGCTATAATTAAACGTGATTATGCTTGATAAGTTTAAAGGTCTTGCTGGGACCGTATCTTCGTTTAAGAACCGTTCGAGTGAGCAGGAACAGTATGTTGTTGCGCTCGATATTGGTACGGAAAATGTCAAGGCGCTCATTGGTCGCGTAGACGGTGAGCGGTTAGAGATTGTCGGTGCAGGTCGCGCTCATCAGGAACTAACAGATATGCAGGCGGGAGCTATTGCGGATATCGCCGGAGTTGTTAATAACTGCGAGCACGCGCTCGCAGAAGCAGAGCAACAGGCGGGTGTCAGTGTGCGCACGGCCGTGATTGGTATCGCTGGGGAATTAGTTAAGGGGACGACCACGACCGTTCGCTGTACACGAAAAGACCCGAATAAACAGCTTGATCTACCAGAGATTGAGAAAATAATTGGCTTAGTGCAAAAACGCGCTGAAACACGCGCAAAACAACAGTTGGCATGGGAGCTGGGTGGCAAAGAAGTGGAAATTCGCCTCGTTAACAGCGCCTTAGTAAGCATTGACATAGATGGCTATGCAGTTACGAACCCTTTAGGATTTCAAGGTAAAGAGGTACTCGTACAGTTGTATACAGCCTTTGCGCCGATGATCCATATTGGCGCACTGGAGCGTACGGCTCAAGAACTTGACCTCGACCTATTGGCAGTCGCTGCAGAGCCTTTTGCGGTGTCGCGCTCAGTTCTTGGTAATGACACCAATAACAATATGAGCGCTATACTGATGGATATCGGTGGCGGCACAACAGATATCGCGGTGGTGAACGAGGGCGGTGTTCAGGGTACCAAGATGTTTGGTATCGGTGGCCGAGCTTTCACCCGTGCTATTGAACGAGAGCTTGGTGTAGAGTTTGCAGCCGCTGAAGAAGTTAAGCTCGCACTTGGTACGAACAAAACACCCTCCAATAAACAAGCTGCAGCAGAGGCGGTACTTGAGAAGACACTCGATGTTTGGATAGAGGGTGTCGACCTCGCGTTAAGCGAGTTTAATAAACTTGATACGTTGCCAAACCGCCTCCTTCTCTGTGGTGGCGGTTCAAGTCTTGATCAGATGGTTGAGCGTCTCGAAGATACAGACTGGTATAAGAATTTGCCGTTTACGCGCAAGCCTACCGTGCAGCATATTCGGCCACAGCAAGTCGTCGGTATCGTTGATAAAAGCGGCATGGTAACCGACCATACATTCATAACCGCTATGGGCCTGCTGCGAGTCGGGCTTGATACTCTTGGTCAAAACGACACCACTCGCGCCACAGGTTCTGTCAGGCAAAAGATAGACAGGATGCTGAAGGTATGACACCCGGTACGTCCTGGCCAAACCAGCATTGTTTGCATTGGGTTTCATATAACTTATATAGGACGTAGAATAGACACATATGGCTACCTCACAAAAAGACGTAATTTATCTAGATATTGACGACGAAATAACCGCCGTCATAGAGAAGGTGCAATCATCAGCGAGTAAAGTCGTTGCATTGGTACTGCCTAAAAGAGCAACAGTATTTCAGAGTATCGTGAATATGAAGCTCCTCAAGCGCACGGCAGATTCTGCCAAAAAACACATCGTACTTATTACGTCCGAAAGCACTATATTGCCCCTTGCCGGAGCCGTCGGATTGCATGTGGCTAAAACGTTGCAGTCCAAGCCAGTGATACCAGCTGCCCCCTCGCCCTCAGATGCTCCTGTTTCGGTGGATGATGCGGATATGGCAGAGCTTGAGGACGACAAGGCGCTTGATCCACAGGCATCAATTGGGGCCCTTGCCGGACTACCCCCAGAGGACGAAGCAATTGAAGTTGATAATGCGTCAGATGTAGCGCCAACTGTTGGCGGGGATTCGGTAGCAAAGCTTCCCTTCAACAAAAAGCTTAAAGTGCCAAACTTTGAAAAGTTCCGGACCCGATTATTTTTGGGTGGTGCCGCGTTTGTGATACTGATAGTGGGATGGATATTTGCGAATGTAGTACTCCCGAAGGCCTCAATAACCATCGTGACGGATACAACTGATGTGAGTACCAGTCTTGAAGTAACCGCATCTCCATCAGCAAAAGAGCTTGATGAGGAAAAGCGTATCGTACCCGCTGTATCCAAAGAATTCAAGAAGACAGACGCCCAAAAGGTTGCTGCAACGGGAAAGAAAGATGTGGGTACCAAAGCAAGCGGGACGGTTACCTTGAGCCTGACGGATTGTAGCAAGGCATCAGTCACGGTGCCTGCCGGTACAACGCTCACTGCCGGGGAATATAACTTTATTACACAGGCAGAGGTGACGATGGGGAGTGTCGTGATATTTGGTAACTGCCGTAATTCCGATTTTAAAGATATATCTACTGCAAAAGTTAAGGCAGTGGCACAGAATGCCGGCGATAATTACAACTTGAGCGCTCGTAAATACACTGTGGCTGGCTTTAGTAATGTCTCCGCGAGTGGTGATGCGATGAGCGGCGGCACGACAAAGATTGTCACAGTTGTGAGTCAGCAGGATATTGATGGTGCCAAGCAGAAAATCATCGATGCGGTAAATGCCGAAGCAACACAAGAGGTCTCAAAACTCCTTAAGGACGAAGGCTATTTCCCGCTAAGCGAAACATTCAATGCCAAGGAACCACTCGTTGTTGCCAGCCCGGGGGTTGACACTGAGGCAGCAGAAGTCACGGTCAACGTAACCTTGTCTTACAACATGCTTGGTGCACAACGTGATAATCTTGTCACGGTACTTGAGAATGAGATAAAGAAGAATATTGATACCGCCAAGCAGAACATCCTGGATAATGGACTCGATAACAGTTCTATACGTATCGATAATCGTCCGGCCAACGGAGATATTGTCTTCACTTTGCAGACGACCGCTTCCGCCGGCGTAGAACAAAACGAGACTGAGATCAAACAAGCGGTCATGGGACTGAAAAAAGGTGAAGTGCAGCAAACACTTTCATCTCGTCCCGGTGTTAAAGAGGTGAGAGTGGATATGGACCCGTTCTGGGTGTATAAAGTTCCTAAGAAGGAAAGTAAAATAACACTCGTCTTTGAGAATCAAAATTCCGATACGACAAACAATGGCGAATAATATATTAGCACTGGATGTAGGTGAGAAGCGGATTGGCGTGGCGATTGCAAACACTGAAGCACGCCTTCCAGCTCCACTCATGACGTTACCTCACGTGCCTAGCATTGTGTCTGATATACAACAGTTGATTAGCACACACGATGTTAGTATGGTAATAGTTGGCTTGCCGCGTAATATGTCAGGCGAGGATACGGCACAGACGGCCTATGTTCGTCGGTTTGTGGATGAGCTGCAGCTTACAACGCCGTATCTTTATCAGGATGAAGCACTGACATCCAGAAAAGCTGAGGAAGAGCTACGTGCCCGCGGAAAACCATATGCAAAAGGTGACGTAGACGCACTCGCGGCAACCTATATACTAGAAGATTATCTGACACATCAGGGGTAAATATACAACTATGGCAAACTATTCACTACAATCTGCACGATCTCGGAAGGCACGACTCATTGTAATAGTGCTTATTGTATTTGTGGCTGCAATCATCGGAAGTGTGATGGTGGTCAGACAGAAGTACTTTGCTAATCTTGAGCCCGTGAGTGCATCACAAAAGAGCCACTTAGTCACGGTAGAATTAGGTGCCACGGCAAGTGACATCGCGCATACCCTGAAGGAAAGTGGTCTTATACGTGAAACGTGGGTATTCGAATGGTATGTTCGTGTGAATAACTTACGGGACAAGCTCCAAGCAGGGACGTATTACATCCGCCCAAGCCAAGGTATACCTGACATTGCCAATATTCTTACGCAGGGAAGAGTGGCAACTGACCTCGTGACAATACTGCCGGGACAGCGATTGGATCAGCTTAAACAGTCACTGACCAAATACGGATTTAGTCCAGAAGAAGTCAGCGCTGCGCTCAATGCCCAGCAGTACAAAGACCACCCAGCACTGGTGGACAAACCAGTGACAGCAAGCCTTGAAGGGTATTTATATCCTGAATCATTTCAGAAACATGCTGACACAGAACTAAAAGAAGTTATTATTTCTTCACTCAATGAAATGCAGAAGCGGCTTACCCCAGAGATACGTGCGAGTTTTGTGAAGCAGGGTCTTACGGTTCACGAGGGTGTCATACTTGCCTCCATCGTTGAACAAGAAGTCGGCAAGAATGCAGATAAACCACAGGTAGCACAAGTGTTCCTCAAGCGCCTACGTGAAAATATGGCTCTTGAATCTGACACGACGGCAGGCTATGGCGCTATATTAGACGGCAAGCCTGCATCGCTCACGTACGACTCGTTATATAACACCTACAAGCATCCTGGCTTACCCCCAGGCCCGATTAGCAATGTTACTGACTCATCACTGAAAGCGGTCGCCAACCCAGCGCCAACAGACTATCTGTACTTCGTAGCGGGTGATGACGGTGTGACGTATTTCTCTCGAACACTCCCTGAGCATGAAGCTCTGACTGAGCAGCATTGCAAGAAGTTGTGTGGTAACTAGGGTATAACAGGGGTGGGGATATGACCCGTGACTTGTATTTGCATATACACTATGCTACAATTTTGCCTGCAACAGTGATATAAAGGTATTTTTCTTTTGTATTCAATGTTGCCCTTTAACTGCTTTTTCATCAGGGTAAACAGCCCATAAATAGTCAAGATTGGTCGAACATTCTTGAAATATATAAAGTAAGATCCAGTTAACAGGTTTTCAGTGGTACTAAAACTATCACTGAGGGAGTCAGGTATTCGTACTTCTTCTCATACGCTCAATCAACGATTGAACGTTCAGAAATCGATAAAGTCTAACCGGCGTACATATCGCCGGATGTTCAAAAAACTTCGCACCAAGTTCATCCGCTACGGCATCTTAGGAGCTAATGTAGCAGTTCTTTTTGGTGTTGTCTTCTTTGTGGTGAATAACCCCAATTCCGGCAACGCAAGCCGCCAGAGTGCACTTGCTGCGAATAATGCTGCTGCAGGGCCGCTAGACCAGTTGTCCTCAGCTGATATTGCGGTTCACGCGGCCCGTCTAACTAACTTACCAGAGGCAGTTGCCGTAACGAATCAGGCAGATTCAGAAGCAACGCAACTAGCTATTACCGCCACTGAGAACAAGCTTGTCGCAAAACCCCAGGTTGTGGCAACCAGTCTCAAATCTGCCAAAGACATCACAACGTATACGACGGTAAACGGGGATACTTTGAGCAGTCTTGCTGCTAAGTTTGGCGTGACATCAGACAGCATTCGTTGGTCAAATGGGTTATCGAGTGAACGTATACCTGCCGGTAAACAATTGCTTATTCCCCCAGTTAGTGGCGTTGTGTATACCGTTAAATCAGGCGACACAGCCGCTTCACTTGCGCAACGCTATAGTTCGTCAAAAGAGCAAATTTTGGCTGACAATGATGCCGAAGTTGCCGGTATAAAGGTAGGCCAGCGGATTCTTATACGTGGTGGCATCCAGCCAGTTGTACGAGCAGCCACCCCCTCCTATTCCGCAAGCAGCTTCCTTGGTGGACGTGCATCCTACGGCTATAACGGCTACGACTACGGATACTGTACCTGGTATGTGGCCAATAAGCGTATTTCTCAAGGTCGTGTGATGCCAACAAATCTGGGTAATGCCTCGACATGGGCGACTCGTGCGGCTGCGTACGGGCTTGCTACAGGCCGAACTCCACAGGTGGGAGCGGCAGTTGTTACGGCGACTCGTGGGGCAGGACACGTTGCCTTTGTGGAACAAATCAATGGTGATGGTAGTGTTTGGATCTCTGAAATGAACTCTCGTGGTCAGGTCTCGATGACCGATACAACTCCTGCTGGTGGCTGGGGCCGAGTCGACTTCAAGCTGATTCCTGCGGATATGGCCAGTCGCTACAGCTACGTGTACTAGATGCCAGATAATATCAATCCGCTCGCCTTACCTAGCAACTCGTATATGATTTTAGTAACAATCATCCATAGTCAGGCTTTCCTTTTACGTGCTTTGCTTGTATAATATACAACAATGTTTGTAGATAAAGTTTTGGTTGCTATCAAAGCGGGCGATGGCGGTAACGGCATGGTCAGTTTTCGGCAAGAAAAGTTTGTTGATAAGGGTGGTCCCGACGGTGGCGATGGCGGTAATGGCGGTAATGTTATTTTCGTGGCGAGCCGTAATCAAAACACATTGGCTGCATTCCGATTCCAGAAGGAAGTCAAAGCAGAGCCAGGCAAACCTGGTTTTAAGCGCCGGAGGCATGGTAAAAGCGGTAAAAATCTCGAGGTAGCGGTGCCGGTCGGAACCGTCGTGTACGGTGAAGACAATGTCTTATTGGCAGATCTGGCACATGATGGCGACACTGCAGTGATTGCGCGTGGTGGTAAAGGGGGCTATGGTAACGCCCACTTTGTATCTTCGACACGCCAGGCCCCACGGATTGCCGAAAAAGGTGAGCCTGGTGAAGAATTGCAGGCAACACTTGAACTCAAGATGATTGCCGACGTTGGCTTAGTTGGACTACCGAATGCCGGCAAATCAACCCTTCTGGCTACCGTGAGCAATGCTCGCCCAGAAATTGCGAATTATCCATTTACCACTTTGAGACCTAATCTCGGAATGGTAGATGTAGATGACAATCATAGTCTCCTGTTTGCGGATATACCAGGACTTATCGAAGGCGCAAGCCAGGGTAAGGGTTTAGGCGATGAGTTTCTGCGACATGTGGAACGGACGGCAGTATTGCTTCACCTCATCGACTTCTACAACGACTCCGTTGCGGAGGCGTATCAGACAATTCAAAATGAACTTCAGGCCTACAAGATCGATATGAGTAAACGCCCACAACTCGTAGTACTGACAAAGATAGAAGGCATGGATGACAAGATTGTTGCTGATCGGATAGCCGAGTTGAAGGCAGTTGTCCCAAAGCGTACAACGGTGATGGCTATTTCTGCACAGAGTAAAGCAGGCATCCGCGAACTGTTATTTGCAGTCAATAAAAAGGTTCTTGCTGAGCGAAAGAAACAGGCCGCTAAAGAGCCAGTCACCGAAAACCTTCCGGTACTTCGGCTTAACACCGAGGATGCATGGAAGATTACCAAGGTACCTGACGGATTCCAAGTGACCGGACGTAAGATTGAGCGGTTTGCCATGCGTACAGATTTTGCGAACGAACAGGGCGTTCAGCGGCTCCGTGACATTATGAAAAAGATGGGCATCATGCATCGCCTTACCAAAGAAGGCATCCAGCCCGGTGATACTATTCGTATCGGACGACAAGGCACCATAGAGTATTGACATAATAAAGCATAAGTGGGACTATTGTATTAATGAATACCCCAGAACCGGTTTTCACCCCAGATGAGTACCATCGTATCGCGCCAACGCATGAGCAGGCTCCACAAAGGATATTATCTGATATGGAGAATCGTGTAGAATATCTCTACGATACCGCCTGGCCAGGGAAGTACTACGGCGATGGGTACCGTGCCTCAATTGATCTAGATTCTAGCATGGTTTCATTTCGGCATAGTGTGAGCACGAACGAATTCAATGAAATCAGCCTTGCCCAGAACGAAACCACGAAGTTTATCAAGGTTACCAGCTCTCAATATCGACTCGAGGGCGGACATAAGGTGACCAGCACAGAAATTACTCTGAGTAGCGACGGTCAGGTAAGGTATGATCATGCTGTTGAATACAAGCATGAGAACAAATCTTCAAATTTGATAAAAATGGTATTTAATCAACCGTATATACCCGCGCATGTTGCTTCGGAGATTCTTGCAGAACTTACTCATATGACAGAACCGAGCCCAGAACCTATGACCCCACGTCGATCCCCCCTCTCCAGGATGGCAGGTTGGCTTATCGGTAGGAGCTCGTAGGACATCTTTAGATGTGCTGGGCAAATGCACTTGTCAGGAGTATCATGGGCCGTATCATCATGTAAGCGTGTATCCCTATGTCAGAAATCACAGATTATTACCAACGATTTTCTATAAATAATCATCACCTCACTGGGATGGATTATCTGCGCTCTGAGACAAAAACTCATTTCGACCAGTATGTTGCCGATCTTTGTGCTCCCCTCGCGCGGGCCGGCGCGTATCTTACTGAATTGGCAATACATGGGAATATCGATGAGTCTCACCGATTTTACCAAGAACGTAGTTTTGCGGGCCGCTTACTTAATGTACCCAAAATCAGAACCATGCATGAAGTATCACCCGGAGAACCTATGGATATAGATCGCTACAGCCGACGGATCCTTAATCGGAGGGCTCTCATTACTCGGATCATAGGGCTGGATGAACTACCACAGTGGGAACTTGTTGGTTCCGGGGAAATGAGTATTGTTGGGCCAAGACCTATGCTCCAGGAATGTATTGACAATACATCCGTTATGGCACAAAAGGGGGGTGTTAGCGAAACCGCGATAGATGAATGGAGAGAGTTCATAAACACTGTAAGACCAGGTATCTTTGGCCTCTCCCAGGCGCTGCGTCACCGTCGATCCTTTCAAGAATACAGCCCTCATGGAAGCGCGAGTACAGTCCACGCCGACCTTGCATATAAAACGAAGGCTTCTGTGGCCGAAGACATAAAAGTCACCACAAATTCGATTGTCATAACGGTAGCGGAGGGTTTGAAGGCGAGTCCCCGTTCACGCGTGGCGTAAAAAATTACATGTTTATGGTGGTACACTGGTAGTCATATGACTACCAGTTTTTTCTTTTATGATCTTGAGACTTCAGGAGTTAACCCCCGGGAAGCGCGAGTTATGCAGTTTGCTGGCCAGCGTACCAATATGGAGCTACAGCCACTCGGTGAGCCCTTTAATATTTTAGTTAAGCTGAGTGAGGATGTGGTACCTGATCCGGACGCCATCATGATTACCGGCATTACGCCACAAAAAACAATTGCTGACGGTATAACTGAGGCTGAATTCTTACAGATATTTACGAATGACATTGCCACGGAGGGCACTATATTTGTTGGGTATAACACGGCCCGTTTTGATGATGAGTTTATGCGGTATCTCCATTACCGGAATTTTTATGATGCCTACGAATGGCAATATGCAGACAATAAATCGCGGTGGGATTTACTCGATGTGGTTCGAATGACCCGCGCGCTGCGCCCCGAGGGTATTGCCTGGCCGGTGGAAGAGAACGGCAAGCCAACAAACAGATTAGAGCTTCTTACTCGGCTGAACGGTATATCACATGAGTCGGCTCATGATGCGCTCAGCGATGTATATGCAGTCATTGAAATTGCCCAACTAATTAAATCTAAACAACCGAAATTATTTGATTTCTTACTAAAGACACGAGAGAAACACGCCGTTTCTCAGTTAGTGACTGCCGGCCAGCCGTTTATATATACATCGGGTAAATATGATACGGAATACGAGAAAACGGCTGTCGTGGCCACACTTGCAAATCATCCCACGCGGGCAGGTGCGCTCGTATATGATTTGCGCTACGACCCAGAACCATTTACCAAACTCTCGGTAAAAGACCTTGTTGCAGCTTGGCGAAAACGCAGGGATGATCCTGGTCCACGGTTGCCCGTGAAGACGCTGCAATATAATCGGTGTCCAGCAGTCGCCCCTTTATCGGTGCTGGACGATGATAGCTCGAAGCGTCTCCAGCTACGTCGAGAAACCATACAACAGCACTACCAGAAATTGCAGCAAAGTAATCTCGCGCCCCGAGTTCTCGAGGCCCTTGCCATCCTTGATACTGAACAGCACGCAAAATATGCAGCCAAAGAGGAAGAGGTTGATGCACGGCTATACGAAGCCTTTCTCAGTAATGAGGATAAAAGCGCTTCTCGTGTCGTTCGCAGCACAACAGCTGATGAGTTGGCACAGTTAAATATGACGTTCAAGGATGAGCGCCTCAATGCCTTGCTACCTCTTTATAAAGCACGAAATTACCCAACCACGTTGCATGATGATGAGCGCCTTGCCTGGGAACAGTTCAGAGAACGTAAACTTTTGAGCGGCAAAGATGTAAGCCGTATGGCGCGTTACTTTAATCGATTGGCAGAGTTGGCAGCACAAGAGAGCCTCACGAGTGAGCAACGGTATCTTCTTGAAGAACTACAATTGTACGGCCAGAGTATTATGCCGACAGAACTTGATTAAAGAGCAGTCTCTTCAATAGTGATTTGTTCGTGTAAGTCGCGTTGTTTTCGTATGTGGCGCAGCAGACTGCCACCACCAATAATTGTTACCAAGGCAACAACCCACGAGAAAGTCAGCACGACACCCGTGCCGGGAACTTGTCCGAGAACTATTAATTCTAGCATTGCAACCACCTCTTATATGACTGCAATGTATCACAAAGTTGCCAAAAAAGCAATAGTATGTGACTAATGCTTATGCTTGGATCGAAGTTTTTCCCAGAGTCGACAGTAGCGGTTCTGATTTGTTAGGAGTAATGTGATGCCCACAATGGTAAACGATATAGCTGCGGTCATTGCAATACTTCGGGTAAACTGAGTAATCAATATGACCGCCCCGGCAATAAAGACCACACTGAGTATGTCGATACCCCATTTCGTAACGGGATCGGATCCGCTGATTTGTTCCGCTGCTTTGCCAACATGGTGTTTTACTCGTTCAAGGATGCGTTCCGCCCACTCATGATTGTTTGCCAGCAGGCTGAGGCCAAGGATGAGCATCGGTATACCACCCGGTCCCGGCAACCATCCCAAAAAGGGGGACATAATGATTAGTGAGAATCCGAGTATATCAACGAGAAGTGCTTTCGTGCGTTGCTTCATGAGCTATATTATAGCGCGTCGCATGACCGGCTCATACTTTATGAGGCTACTACTACTTGGTTGTCGCCGGCTTGATAGCTGCCTAATATCGTGACCGTACATTGTTGGGTCTCAAGTTCGGCTATTGCATCGCTCAATTGCGTATCTTCAGCCGAGCAAGTGATGTCGATGTAAAACATATATTGCCAGGCGTGCCCAACGATAGGCCGAGATTGTAACTTACTGAGATTCATATCTCGCCGCGCAAAGACACCAAGTGCCGCGTGCAGGGCACCTGGTTTATGATTCGTTCGTAGTATTAGTGAGGTTTTGTTCGGTTGTGTTACCACTGGATTTTTAGAAAGCACCACGAATCGAGTATAGTTTTGTGAGTTGGTCTCAATACCACGGGCAAGTACTTCCATACCGTGCAATGCGGCAGCGGCGCCGCTGGCTATCGCCGCTTTCGTAGGGTCGTTCCATCGCTTTACGTCAGCAACACTCGCAGCGGTGTCGTGATGTTCTAATCGCTCCGCGGTTGGTAACGTACTATCGAGGTATGTCTCGCACTGGGCAAGCGCAACGGGATGGGAATAGACTTCTTTAATGTCTGTGACTACCACACCGGGTATGCCAATCAAGCACTGCTCTATTCTTAGGTACACTTCGCCGACAATACGCACACTATGGCGTAGTAGCAAATCGTACACTTCGTTAATGGAGCCGTATAACGAATTTTCTATGGCGACTACACCGTGTGTAGTCTTGTCTGCGACAATACTATCGAAAACATCCTGGAATGTATCGCACGGACGACTCGTCACTGATTCAAAAAATTTTTGCGCGGCGATTTCGTGAAACGATGCCGCATGGCCTTGAATGGCAACTGTTGTATGCATAACGGCATTAGGGTAGCACAAAAGTATTGCGAAGCTAAAACATTAGCGCTACACTGCAGTATATTTTTCCGCGCATAAATTAGCCGTAAATAACACGTAGTTGAAATCAATTCATTGAGCATGTCTTAATTCCTGTGTTCTGTTGGTCTCTTTATCGCCCATATGCCGCCGATATGTTGACGTTTACTGATGAACTTTATTGCCGATGTAATGATTCGCTAAATTACTGCCGTCTCAAGAAGGCTTCCGGTGGCTGTCAATAGAAGTAGGTCGCTACATATTTGACTCGCTGCTTCAGCCTAGTATTGTACTTATTCTGTAAATAGCTATGCTTAATATCAAACAAGATATAATCGTAAGCATATTGGTGATATTTTCAGCAGTAACCATTGTAATTTTGTGATTTTGCATTGACCCTGAGCAGACCCAGGCGTACGCTAAGGCTATAAGCCGGGAGCCTAACATAAAAAGGAGTTAATATGGGACGTCTCAATGGTTTTGGAGTTGGTCAACAAGGCTATCATCCAAGAGCGCGCGGCTCGCTATCGTCTGTTTCGGGAGCAAGGCCACATCGGAAACAGTTTTGGGGATTTATGAATCCGGAGGTGACGTCACATTATTTTGTGCCGTCTTTTTCAATTAGGCGGCATTTACATCAATCCGAAGAAGCATACTGGATGGGAACGAGTAAGCAGATTGGCGGTATGCTGGGTCACCATTTTGATGTCATGCTACCAAAAGACGTGACAGTAAAGACAATTGAGCAAAAAGCACTAATCCACAAACTAAGAGACTCGGGAGAGCAGCCATCCAGCGATGCAATGCGGGATCTTGTATTTAGCATTCGCGATGGCTTGACCAATTATCTGGCAGATTCACCAGATCCGCTCGAGTTCGGGCTAGGGAAGCTCGCGGTTTTCGGTCGCAATCGAAATAAACTCGCATTTACGCTGGACGGCTGGAAAGGTTGGCGTGCACGTTATGACGACTTTGATGAAATGGGCAAGATGTCTGCACTAGGAGCTCTTCTCGTTGAAAGTCAGGTCGCTGTAGGCAATATTGGTATGGCATTTCCTGACATGAATTTTGCTGTTAATGACATTGCCGTAAGCCCCCATATGACGATTGCAAGGACAAAAGATACCATACGTGATCACGAGTTACGTCGAATACAGTCTCAAATAAATGAGCTAGGAATAGATAGCGTAACCCTTGGAGACCCTGTCATTGGTTACAAATTGGCCCCACAAGAAGAATCTCACATAATACCTATTCGTCACGCATGGGAGAGCCTGGCACAGATGCCTGAATATACCGAAAATGCAGTCATAGATTTTGAGATTGAACCATATCAAGTTGCATAAGCTCACTAGAAAAAATCTTGATTAATCTGTATAATAAACCAACTTTAGGAGTTGGCTTATTATGGATGCGATAGTTGTTTTATGGATGCGATAGTTGTTAAAGGTGCGAGAGAGCACAATCTCAAAAACGTGGATGTCGAGATTCCCCGCAATAAACTAGTTGTCATTACGGGACTCTCTGGGTCGGGTAAATCATCGCTCGCTTTCGATACTATTTATGCAGAAGGCCAGAGGCGATATGTTGAGTCACTCAGCTCATATGCTCGGCAATTTTTGGGTCTGATGGAGAAGCCCGATGTTGATCAGATTGACGGTTTGAGTCCGGCAATTTCGATTGACCAGAAGTCAACCAGTCGCAATCCACGTTCAACAGTGGCAACGGTCACTGAAATTTACGACTACCTTCGACTACTTTTTGCCCGAATAGGCGTACCGCACTGTCCGGTTTGCGGCAAGCCGGTAACTCGTCAAACAACCCAGGCGATTGTAGATAAAGTAGCAGCATTACCAGCTGATGCACGGCTTATGATCCTTGCGCCGGTCATTATTGACAAGAAGGGTGCTTTTGAGCATGTTCCTGAGCAGTATTCCCGAGCTGGTTTTGCACGGGTGCGCGTTGATGGAATTGTATATGCGCTTGATGAATTCCCTGAGCTTGATAAGAACTACAAACATACCATTGAGGTTGTTATAGATCGTCTCGTAAATAACGAAGACAGTCGGGGCCGCTTGGCACAGTCAGTAGAACAGGGACTCGATATTGGTGATGGCAAACTGACTGTTGTTAATGCAGACAATGATGAGTCGCATAGTTACAGCCTCATGTATGCATGTATTGATCACCCCGACGTGAGTATTCCCGAGCTTGAGCCACGTACCTTTAGTTTTAACAGCCCGCATGGTGCGTGTCCAACCTGTACTGGTCTTGGCTCACGCTTAGAGGTCGATCCTGAAATGGTCATCCCGAATGGGCGATTGACGATAGCGGAAGGGGCTATTCGGCCCTTTAATCGTATTAATGCCGACGCATGGTATACCAAGAAAATGCAAGCTGTAGCAGATCGGTATGGCTTTTCGCTGCATACGCCAACTGGGGAGTTACATCAGGAAGATCTCGACCGTATTCTCTACGGTACCGGTAATGAAACGTATAAAGTATCTCTGGGGGTCGGCCGTAATTTCACGACGACATACGAGGGCGTTATTCCCAATTTAGAGCGGCGACATAAAGAAACAGAGAGTGATTTTATGCGTCGAGATATTGAGCGATTTATGCGCGAACGGCCATGTCATGTCTGTAAAGGCCGTCGGCTCAAGCCCGAAGTGCTGGCGATTACCGTATCAGGCTATTCCATAATGGACGTGTGTGAACTGTCTATCAGTGAGGCTGTCGGCTTCTTCAACCAGCTTTCACTCAGTGCCAAGGAGCAGCAGATCGCACACCAGATTATCAAGGAAATCTGTGCTCGACTAAACTTTATGGTAGATGTGGGATTAAATTATCTCAACTTGCTTCGGAGTGCCGCAACCTTGTCTGGTGGTGAAGCGCAACGTATTCGACTGGCTACACAGATTGGCTCAGGGCTTATGGGCGTGCTGTATGTGCTTGATGAGCCGAGTATTGGCCTTCATCAACGCGACAATGAGCGACTCATTGCTACGCTCAAACATTTGCGTGATCTTGGCAATACGGTGTTGGTGGTTGAGCATGACGAGGACACTATCCGTACGGCTGATTACCTGCTTGATATCGGGCCTGGCGCCGGTATTCATGGTGGAGAAGTGGTTGCTCGTGGCACACCTGATGAAGTTGCCCACAATCCCAAGAGCATGACAGGACAGTATTTGCTCGGGAAGAAAAAGATTCCCACGCCAAAGAAACGACGTGCTGGTAATGACAAATCTTTGATTATTAAGGGTGCAAGAGAAAATAATCTCAAGAACGTGACGGTCGAAATACCACTCGGTAAACTCATCGTAGTGACCGGCGTGTCAGGTTCTGGTAAGTCTAGCTTAATCAACGATATTCTTGCCAAGGAGCTATCGGCACGATTGATGCGTGCCAATGAAGTCCCCGGTCGGCACGATGAGATCGAGGGCATCAAGCAACTCGACAAAGTAATTGTTATCGATCAGTCACCAATTGGCCGCACGCCACGTTCTAACTCCGCGACGTACACGGGGCTGTTTACCCCCATCCGTGAATTGTTTGCCGCCACACCAGAAGCTAAGCTCCGAGGCTATAGCCCTGGCCGCTTTAGCTTCAACGTTAAAGGAGGACGGTGCGAGAACTGCGCCGGTGATGGCATTATCAAGATCGAGATGCATTTCTTGCCAGACGTCTATGTGCCATGTGAGGTATGTCACGGGAAGCGCTATAACCGCGAAGCATTAGAGATACATTACAAAGGAAAGACAATCAGTGATGTACTAGAGATGACTTCAGAAACGGCACTTGAGTTTTTCGGTAATATTCCGGCAATAGCACGCAAGCTCCAGACAATGGTTGATGTCGGTCTCGGTTACATAAGATTAGGGCAGCCTGCCACCACGTTGTCGGGGGGTGAGGCACAGCGTATTAAGCTCGCGACTGAACTATCGCGCCGACCAACAGGAAGGACATTGTACATTCTTGATGAGCCCACCACGGGGCTTCATATGGAGGATGTCAGTAAGCTGCTCGGCGTACTACATGCCTTGGTTGATACGGGCAATAGCATGGTTGTTATAGAACATAATCTCGATGTGATTAAAAATGCCGACTGGCTTATTGATATGGGGCCCGAAGGTGGTGCCGGAGGCGGTATGATTATGGCTGAAGGCACACCAGAACAGGTGGTAAAGGTCAAAGATTCATTCACTGCGCAGTTTCTTAAACAGGTATTATGAGTAATCCTGAGGCACGTCTCAGCCTGGGGGATGAGATTGCGGCTCATGCCGCCGGCTCATCACTCGCATATTTCGGCTATGTATGGATATTGCATGCCGCGGAGTTTCCGGATGATTATCGGCAGACACAGAAACGATTGGATTATGACCCGTCCGTGACTGCACGGGATTATGCCAAGTGGGAAACCATTACACCACAAGAACATAAGGAACTGTTGCTGCAACAGCTGATTCTCACCTTCAAACGCAGCATTCAGGAGACAAAAGCGACCCGTCAGTATGAAGCTGCTGCAGCACAGGGAGAAATCACTGTTCAGCAGAACTATCTGACCACAATTGTTGGACCGCTTGCAATGAAACGGGTAGCCGAAGAGCGGTGGTGGTCTGCCAAGAACGAACACCTAGCACACTTACAAAATCCATTTTTCGATACAGATTTACTCGAAGGATTCTGGAAGTATACATCCGACAGACGACGACACCGTACGCTCGGCAGGTTTTTGTGCGGTAATCGACTTGCACCTGGCTATCTACCGGAATAAGTCCTATCCGCGCTTACTGAAGAGTGCACGCAATTCGCGCTTGGTACCGTTAATGACCGCTGCCCGACGAGACTTATCCTTAAAGACATGGATGGCGGGTGGCAGTACGGATAGTAGAATAATGGTTGCAATAATCGGCAATAAGATGTGATCAATCTCCCATCCCATATGCTCAAACCATGCACCGAGAAAGTATCCTGCGTACGTAATCCCAGCTGCCCATAAGAGCCCCCCCACAATGTTATAGAGTACAAAGGTACGGTATGGCATTTTGCCTACGCCGGCTAGAATAGGGGCAAATGTACGCACAATAGGTATAAAACGGGCAATAATGACGGTTTTGCCACCATGGTTGTCATAAAATGCTTGTGCTTTTGATACGTATTCTTGCTTAAACAAGCGGGCATCCGGCTTAGAAAACACACGAGGTCCTGCCCGACGGCCAAAGGTGTAGCCTACATTATCACCTGCTATTGCAGCGATAAAGAGAATAAAAACTACAAGATGAATATTGAGCGGCAAAATACCCGCGTAGGTGAGAAATCCTGTCGTAAATAACAGGCTATCACCGGGTAGGAAGAACCCAATGAGCAGGCCACTCTCCGCAAAAATAATCGCAGCGACACCGATAATGCCGGCAATCTTGATAAATTCAATAAGCTCAAATCCAGGAATCACCCCCGCATTATACCTTTATTTCGCCCATTTCTGCATATCCAGACGGCTGACATTACTCCATTGATTATGTACAAAATAGGCAGAACGGGCCGCAAACAGAGGAGAAAATGGTATAATGACTGTACTATATTCCGCACGACTAAGGAGGATTTATGACCAGTGACAAAGTTTCACTAGAATTACAAGAACGTACCATTGTTCGCAAGCGCCTAGCAGAGTTGCGCAAAGAAGGACTGGTGCCCGCTGTTGTCCACGACCATGGTAAGCAGTCAATCCACGTTATGGGTGACTTTGCTGCCATGACAAAGGTATTCCATCAAGCAGGCAAGCATACTCCTGTCGACCTGACCGTTGATGGCAAAAAGCACCTTGCCCTTATTAAGGATGTTGATTTCGAGCCGACGAAGCACCGCGTTCGTCACGTGGTATTCCAGGCAATCAAACAGAACGAAGAAGTTGAAACTGAAGTACCTGTGGTATTTAAGGAAGGTGTAGAAATTCCTGCTGAGAGAGTCAGTCTTATGGTGCTCCAGCAACTCGACACGGTTCAGGTGAAGGCATTACCTCGTGATCTGCCAGACCAGCTCGTCGTTGACCCAAGTGGTCTTGCAGCAGTCGGCGATAGTATTACCGTTGCTGATCTTGTAATCCCTAAGGGCGTCACCCTTCTGACTGAGCCAGACCAACAAATCGCAATGGTAGAAATGCCGAAGGATCAAATTGCTGAGGCGAATGCCGCTGCAGAAGCATTAGCAGAAGATGCGGGCAAGCCTGAGGCAGAAACCGCAGAAGAAGCTGCTACAGAAGAAAAGCCAGAAGAACCAAAAGCCTAACTTCATCGTTGGTGATATAAAAGAGCAGCCCTAGTGGCTGCTTTTTTAGTGTAGTGTTACTTACAATTATATTACATCTGTCAAAACATATACCAACAGGGGTGTGATATACTGTGGTGGATGCAAAAAATCTTACTCTATTACAAATTTTCCCCCCTCAGTGACCCTGAGGCAGTGAAACTCTGGCAAAAAGCACTCTGTGAGCGCTTGAACCTTAAGGGACGTATTCTCATTTCAACGCACGGTATTAATGGCACGGTGGGCGGTGATATCGAAGACCTCAAGGCATATGCCAAAGAGACAAAAGCGTACAGCTTGTTTAAAGGAACTCAGTTCAAATGGTCTGACGGCAGTCGGGATCATTTCCCTCGTCTGAGTATCAAGGTACGCAAAGAAATCGTCACATTCGGAGTGCCTGATGAGGTCAAAGTAGATGAAAACGGTGTCGTTAATGGGGGCAAGCACCTGAGCCCTGAGGCGGTACACAAACTCGTGAAGGAGCGTGGTGAGGATGTCGTATTCTTTGATGGGCGTAACGCATATGAGGCAGCGGTGGGTCGATTCAAGAACGCAGTTGTGCCAGAAACGCGGACAACCAAGGACTTTATTCGCGAACTGGACAGCGACAAATACAATGACATCAAGGACAAGCCAGTCGTGACTTACTGTACGGGTGGTATTCGTTGCGAGATTCTAAGCAGTCTTATGAAAAACCGCGGCTTTACCGAGGTGTATCAAGTTGATGGTGGTATCGTAAAATATGGCGAAAAGTACAAAGACGAGGGGTTATGGGAAGGTTCACTGTACGTATTTGATGACCGGATGAGCTTGAAATTCAGCGATGACGCTAAAGACATCGGCACGTGTACGCACTGTAAATCCAAGACAAGTAATTATGAAAACTGTACATTTATGCCATGTAACAACCTGGCACTTGTTTGTGAAAATTGTAATAACGGCCAGGTCGCTTGTGGCGTGGAGTGTGATGAAAAACTTCGCGCAACTACCAGTGCTTAATTACAATAGTATAGAATTTCTATTCATTGTCTGGAGAAGTACGAAGAACCTAAGCTGAGAGCTATAATAGATACGTGACAACTTTTCCGAACAAGCTTAAAGAGTTGCCCAAAGAGCCGGGCGTTTATTTTCACAAGGATGCCAAGGGTCAGATTATCTATGTCGGAAAAGCAGCAAGGCTGAATAACCGGGTCCGACAATACTTTCAGAAATCACGCGCACGCGATCCCAAAACGGAAGCCTTGGTAGCTGAGATAGCCGATACTGACTGGATGGTGGTCGAAAGCGAACTGGAGGCGCTTTTCCTGGAGGCAGAGATGATTCGGCGCTACATGCCGAGATACAACATCTTGCTTCGTGACGACAAGTCGATGAGCTACATCAGGATTGATATCGATAGTGATTATCCGACGGTTACGACCACGAGACGGCCTCTCGACGATGGGGCGCGCTACTTTGGGCCATACCTCAGCACCTTGTCAGTACGCAAAGCACTCAAGTACTTACGAAAGATTTTCCCTTATGCAGTTAAACGTTCACCGCATCAAAAACGGACATCACTGTACTATCATTTGGGACTTGATCCCGGACTTGAAGAGGGCAAGACAAGTATTGAAGATTATCGTGCAAACCTACGGAAGCTAATGGCGGTGATTGAGGGCAAACGTACGAGTATTATTCGTCAGCTAGAACGTGAAATGAAACACTATGCGAAAACGTCGCAATTTGAAGCAGCAGCTAAAGTACGGAATCAGATATTTGCCTTGCAACGCCTCGGACAGCAGGTAATTTTTAGTGACAAGGAATTTCTCGATATCAGCAAGGATCATGCGCTCACCGAGCTTGTTGAACTCCTTTCGCTGCCCCATTATCCACGACGAATAGAGGGATATGATATTAGTCATATGCAGGGAACAGATGTTGTGGCGAGTATGGTAGTCTTTACCAACGGCGTGAGTGACAAGGGGCAGTATCGTAAATTTAAGACAAAGATTAATCAGAATAATGATTTCTATAATATGAACGAGACGATAAAGCGTCGTTTCGCAGAGAAGAATATAAAGTCCTGGGGTAAGCCGGACCTGGTGTTGATCGATGGGGGTAAGGGGCAACTCGATGCTGCGATTCAAGCGCGCGATGCTGCAGGTTGTGGTGCCATTCCTTTTATTGGACTCGCCAAGCGCGAAGAGCAAATCGTTGTTAGCATGGACAAATCACAGGTTGTTATTAATGCGACATTGTTGCAAAAACTAGGAGGGTTTATGGATCAGACTGATGATTTTGCGCTCCTCAATCTGCCGCACAACACGAATCTTATCAAACTACTGCAGCGTATTCGTGATGAATCCCACCGTTTTGCGGTCAGTTACCACTCTGTACTAAAAACCAAGCGCCAAACGAGTAGTCTACTTGACGATATACCCACCATCGGCCCAGAAACAAGACGAAAACTGCTCAAGACTTTTGGCAGCGTCAGGGGGGTGGTGCAAGCCCGGGATATAGAACTTATTAAGCTTGTTGGGGAGAAGAAAGCGATTATACTGCGACAATACCTGAGGAGCTACCGCAAGCAGCATACGTCCGACGGTCAGTAGTGGTATACTAGATTTTTGTGATGAATACTTTACTTCCTGCAGATTTTTTTAAGGCCAATCGGGACCGTCTTCGCGACTTGTTTACCGGTACGGCCCCAATCATTATCACCGCTAACGGGCTCTTGCAGCGTAATAGTGATGTTACTTATCCATTTCGTCAGGATAGTACCTTCTGGTACTTAACGGGAATTGATCAGCCCGACGTTGTCTTGGTGATGGACAAAGCTCGGGAATATCTTATTGTCCCTGAGCGTGATCAGAGTCGAGCCACATTTGATGGGGCAATTGAGCACGAAGAATTGATGCGTATATCAGGCATTGAACAGGTACTGATGCACAAGGAGGGTTGGAAACAACTCGGTAGTCGTATTAAGCGGGTTAAGCACGTAGCAACACTGGCTGCCTCACCACGGTATATTGAGCAACATGGCATGTTCACTAATCCTGCTCGCGCACGGCTGATACAACAAATCAAAGCCTGCAATACAGCGATAGACTTGCTTGATTTGCGTCCCCACGTGACACGAATGCGAATGATCAAGCAACCCGATGAAATGCAGTATATTCAGCAAGCAATCGATTTGACGGTAACGACGATTGAACGGCTCAGGAAGAAGGGGTGGGCATCATTTGCATATGAGTATGAGATTGAGGGCGCGCTGACGGCAGCATTTCGCTCACAGAATGCACACCATGCCTATGAGCCGATAGTTGCCGCCGGGGCGAATGCGTGCACGCTGCACTACGTACAGAATGATAGTTCAATCACAACCGGCCAGTTGCTACTCCTTGATGTAGGGGCAGAAGTGTCTCACTATGCGGCAGATATCACCCGTACGTACGCTGTTGGTGAAGCGACCAAGCGGCAGCGGCAGGTATATGAAGCAGTTTGTGCAGTTCAAGATTACGCAATGGAATCACTGAAGATCGGTACTATATTGCGTGACTACGAGGAAGCGGTTATGCAGTACATGGGTGAAAAACTTCGTGAACTGGGCTTGATAAAATCGATTGATCACAATACCGTCCGTCAGTATTATCCGCATGCTACATCGCACTTCCTGGGCCTGGATGTCCATGATGCCGCGGATTATGAACGTCCCCTGGAAGCGGGCATGGTGTTGACAGTGGAGCCTGGTATCTACATCCCCGAAGAGGGCATCGGCATTCGTATAGAAGACAATATTGTCATTAGTGAAGACGGTCGACAAAATTTATCAGCAGCGTTGCCGCGCGTGCTAGAATAAGACACAAGAGAAGAACATGAAACACAACGGCCCATTTACACGTTTTGCAATTCGTTGGTTTGTCTGCGGACTTGGTCTGTGGGTGGCGGCTGGCCTTCTTGGAGATCGAATATCGTACGAAAGTGGCGTTGCCATTATAGTTGCAGGGTTCTTGTTGGCGGTTATTAACGGAATTATTAAGCCCATCGTAGTGCTTTTGTCTTTGCCAGCTATACTATTTAGCCTTGGTTTATTCATGATTGTGATTAATGGGTTGATGGTTTTGCTAGCAAGCTGGCTGTATCCGGCCCTAGAAGTGACCAACTTTGTTGCCGCAATGCTTGCGGGTATGATTATCGGCTTGGTAAACTACTTAGTGAACACTATTTTGGAAGATTAAGCTGAAACAACCTTGAGAGGGGAATATGAGTATATATAACTACGTCACCATAGCTTCGATGATTTTACTGACTATATTAATTTTGATACAGACCCGAGGTGCATCACTCGGCGCTGGTCTCGGTGGTGGCGGTGGAGAAATCAACACCGTGCGTCGTGGCTCAGACAAAAGTTTGCACCAACTGACAATCATCCTTGCATTTGTATTTGTAGCTTCTATCATTTTGGGTATTGTTGCTTAACCAAGTATCTCCCACCTGACCATGATAAACAGAACAACCAAATTGCGTTGGCGGAGACGCATCAAGAAGAGTCGGAACCAGGTTGAAGATCTGGGCTATCAGGCTGAGGAAAATCTTGAGCAGCATTTTTTTAAACGCTTGAATCGGTTGGCGTATGTTCGCCGTTTTGTAATGGCGTGGATACTGTTACTCATATTCCTCATAGGCGGGGTTATATTGCAAACAACAGCCCTTAGCAGCTACTACACTGAAACGCGACCCGTACCAGGAGGAGTGCTTACAGAGGGTATCTTAGGAACATTTACGAATGCTAATCCGCTGTTCGCGACCGGTCCTGTAGACAATGCGGTCTCACAATTGGTATTTGCTGGGCTCTTCAAATACAACTCAGACAATAAGCTCGTGGGTGACTTGGCAGAAAAGTGGTCAGTTGATACAACTGAAAAAAACTATACAGTGACACTGCGACCAAATCTACAATGGCAGGACGGTACGCCGTTGACCGCCCAAGACGTCGTATTTAGTTATCAAACTATTCAGAATCCCGACGCAAAATCACCATTGTTCGCCAGCTGGCAGGGTATCCGAATAACCAAGCAAAATGACAGGACTGTCGTATTCTCGCTACCCAATATTCTTGCATCGTTCCCTCATTCATTAACGAATGGCATTGTGCCAGAGCACTTGCTCGGTGATATACCACCCGCACAGATGCGTGCTATACGATTTAATACAGCTGCTCCCGTGGGCGCTGGTCCGTTTAAGTGGAGTGTTATTGAGCTGAGCGGCACGGCCATAGATGATCGACAAACACGTATCGGGTTGGTCCCGAATGAACGATATCATGGGGGTGCCCCGAAACTGCAACGTTTTGTTATACGAGCATTCACCGGTGAGGATGATCTCCTCAAAAGTTTTGAAAACCGCGAATTAACCGCGATGAGCGGCATTGATACGCTGCCAGATACCTTCAAGGATGACATTTCCGTAAAGCAATTTAATACGCCATTGACCGCCCAGGTCATGGTGTTCTTTAAGACGAACCAGCAAATATTAAGTGACATCAAAGTGCGACAGGCATTGGTACAGGCAGCAAATCAGAAAGAGTTGATAAGTGGTCTCGGCTTCCCAGTTATTGCATCAAGAGCTCCCTTTTTGCAAAGTCACCCTGGCTATAATGCGGATATAACACAACTTTCATATAACAAAGAGCAGGCTGCCAAGCTCCTCACGGATGCTGGATGGCTTCCTGGCAAAGATGGGATACGTCAGAAGGAGGGCAAGGAGCTTTCATTTAGCATGTATTCTCAGAGCACGAGTGAGTACGCGTATGTAACCCAGAAACTGCAACGTGACTGGCAACAAATCGGCGTAAAGGTAGAAGTTCTTTTGCAACCTGAAAACGAGCTGCAGGATACAGTCGCGTCCCACAGCTATGATGCGTTGCTATACGGTATATCACTGGGCCCAGACCCTGATGTGTACGCGTACTGGGGAAGTACGCAGGCCGATCAACGAGCAGCTAACCGTGTTAACTTCTCTGAATACAAATCACCCACTGCTGATAGCGCACTCGAAGGTGGCCGAACGAGAAGTGATGCTTCACTGCGCGCACTAAAGTACAAGCCATTTCTCGAAGCATGGCGTAATGATGCTCCTGCCCTCGCCTTATATCAGCCACGCTACCTGTACGTTACCCGCGAGACCATTTACGGATTTAACCCCACAGCCATGAATGTGCCAACTGATCGTTATGCCAACGTCGAAAACTGGATGATCCGACAAGATCGAGTCAAGAAAATCCTTCACTAGGAGGTACAAAACAACAAGCCGACCACTATGGGTCGGCATATTGTTTTGGTGCGCGAAAGAGGACTTGAACCTCCACGTCATTGCTGACACTAGTACCTGAAACTAGCGCGTCTACCAATTCCGCCACTCGCGCGCGCTCATTAACTCCGGTATTGTACGCATTCGTAGCTAAAAATGCAATCTGCTCCGTAGAAGACACTATTTATCAGCGCAGTATGCTATGATAACTGGTAGTCGCTAATGCTTACATTATAGAGGGTTTCTCCTACATGAATAAGGTTGCACATTATCTGCAAGAACATTTAGTTGGCGAAGTCATGACAGGCAGTGATGCCCGCAAGTACTTTGCCACTGACGCAAGTATCTTTACTATACCCCCAGCTATCGTTGTCTATCCGCGGAATGAAAATGACGTCCGTAAAAGCACTCGTTTTACGTGGCAGCTTGCAGAGCGCGGGCGTATCATACCTATTACCGCACGTGGTTCTGGTACCGATCAAGGTGGTGCGGCTATTGGTCCGGGAATAATCATGGCCTTTCCGGCACATCTCAACAGAATATTAGAGTTTGATGGAAAATCTGGCACCGTAACGATAGAACCAGGTATTAATTACGGCAAATTACAGCAAACGCTTCATACGCATAACCGGTTCTTGCCGCCATTTCCAACCTCGCTTGAGTACTCAACCATCGGGGGTGCCATTGCCAATAATGCCGCAGGTGAAAAAACCGTTAAATATGGCGATACTCGTAAGTACGTCCAGTCCCTTCGGGTGGTGCTTGCAAATGGCGAAGTTATTGAGACACGCCGTTTATCCAGGCGCGAGCTGAGCAAGAAGCTTGGTCTGGCGACCTTTGAAGGCGAGATCTATCGCAACTTTGACGCTCTCATAGAAGAGAATCACCACATACTCAAGCAAAAAGGGTTAGCTGTAACCAAGAATGCAGCAGGCTACGCCCTTGCTGAAGTAAAGCGCAAGGACGGCTCGTTTGATTTGACCCCCCTTATTGTCGGATCACAAGGAACCCTAGGTATTGTGACGGAAGCGACGCTTACCACCGCTCCGCATAACCCGCATACGACGCTCATGGCTGCTATGCTCGATGACCTGAACATCGCCGAAGACATAATCAGCCATTTGCGCTCACTGCCAGAGATGCCCAGTGCGATAGAGCTTGTTGACAGCAATCTGCTCGAGTTTGTGCAGTCACATAACCCCAATCAACTTAAGGGTATTATTTCTGCGCCCTTCCCGAAGGTTGTACTGCTGATAGAATTCGATAATGTGTCTGAGCGTTCACAAAAACGTATGGTAAAGAAAACGACAAAGCTCCTCAACAAGTATGATATTCCATTTAAGGTAGAGACTGATCCTCATAAGCGCGATGAACTCTGGAAAATTCGCCACAGTGCGGCCACTGTGCTCGCTCATTCCGAGGGCGCGGCTCGGGCCTTGCCAATCATTGAAGACGGGGTTGTTCCACTTGAACGCTTCAAAGAATACATTGAGGCAGTCTATGCTTTATTTGCTCGTCATAATCTTCAGGCCGCGATGTGGGGCCATGCCGGTGATGCCAATATGCATGTACAGCCATTTCTCGATCTTGGACAGCTGGGTGATCGGCAAAAGATATTTAAATTGATAGATGATTATTATTCCTTAGTTATTAGTCTTGGTGGCAGTACCAGTGGTGAGCATAATGACGGCCGGTTGCGCGGGCCGTATCTCGAGAAGCTGTATGGGCCAGAATTATACGGCTTGTTCACCAAGGTTAAACAAATATTTGATCCCTACGGGACGCTTAATGTCGGCGTGAAAACTAATGTCACTGTCGATGATATCAAGCCTATCCTTCGTCAAGAATATTCCCTCGATCATCTCTATCAACACATGCCACGGACATAGCCCGCTATGCAGACTGAATTGTTTTACAACATACTCGGCATCATCGGCGCGGTACTTATATTGCTCGGGTATTATCGAACCAGCATCGGTAAATGGAAAAATAAATCGTTTTGGTATGAATTAGATAATTTAGTGGGGGCGGTTTTTCTTATCACGTACCAGATACACTACCATGCCTATATCAGTGTTATGGTTAATGTTATCTGGGCGGTGATAGCATTCACGGGGCTGACTTCCTTCGCCCAACGATATGATTGGCGAGGAGTCGGCAAAAAGAATAGACTCAACAAGCACCCTCGGCGGCAAATTCGCTCCTAATATTGAGTTGCTAGGTGAAGACTCTCTTGCGAAAACCCACGGGACATTCTCGACCACGGTTCAAGTCCTCCGGCTACAAAACAACAAGCCGACCACTATGGGTCGGCATATTGTGTTGGTGCGCGAGAGAGGACTTGAACCTCCAAGCCTTGCGGCACATGCACCTCAAGCATGCGCGTATACCAATTCCGCCACTCGCGCAAAAGCAGTTGTAACTATACTACAAAGCACCGCCCTGAGTAAAGTATGACATAAGCCGTTGCTTTTTGCGGGCTAGATGTGGCAAGTCATTACGGTAGTACATATAATTAAATAACTTCATGGTATCTGCCTTGCCATAAGTTAATCGAAAAACCCGTGTCGTATCACTGTACTTGATAAATCCTCCAGCTGAAATAGGAATTAATTCGCTGTTCTGGACTTGTATCCAGCGCAAAAATTTCTCGCTCGCTGAAATAAAGGTCATATTGTATACATAACTGGAACGCCAGCGCTTATCCCAGAAGGCGTAGGAGGTACCGTCGCCATCAAAATAACCTCTTAAAAGGTCGGCGTAGTACTCTTTAGGAATATTTATGGGTCCAAGCGTTTTACTCTTATTTGGTGTTAGACCAATATCAAGCAAAAAATCATATAAGGCAACATCACCATTTTGTATACGGTAGGCTATGCCATTTCTGCCGTCTGTTTTGGTACCGATTTTAATATGAGGACACATGATCGATCTATATGTCTCAGCTAGTGCATAATCCTTAGAAGTGAAATCAATATGACGCCTGTCTACAGATAAGGAACCGTCAGACGCAAGCAAGCCTACGCAGTAAGCAAGGTCTGGTGACCAGGTGTATATTCTCTTTTTACGATAACGAGAACTCATAGCATATAGTCTACCATTTGCGTCTATTGCTAGCTATGATATACTCTAGCTTGTCCTTATGGGTGATTAGCTCAGTTGGCTAGAGCACCTCGTTTACACCGAGGGGGTCGGGGGTTCGAATCCCTCATCACCCACCAAGAATAAAAGTTCTGTCTGCAGAGATAGGACTTTTTTTCTTGCTTGTAGTAGGGATTCGAACGGATATGCCAGTGGCATATCCCGCACCTTGCCTCAGAAAGGCCAGAGGCCTTTGGGGTCATCTAAGCAGCACATTTTTGTGTTGTGGATGAGGCGAATCCCTCATCACCCATCAAACTAAGAGTCCGCTTGTGCGGACTTTTTGTTTGGTGCAGGACTTCGAACACCCGGCTCAAGACGTCGGGGTGAGAACTGCCTGTGGCAGTTCGCAAGGCAAACTTCCGAAGAAAACAATGTTTTCATTCGTGAAGTTGCGGGCAGTCCGAATCCCCTCACGATATTACCGGTACATTCCTCTTAGGACTTACATGTTATGAGATAGTAGTTTTAGTGTATATGGTGATAGATTATTCCCTGAGTTGATCCCATAAGGCCTCAAACATAGCTTTCTGTGCGGCATGCACTTGGGCACTTTCGATGATAATACCTACAATATCTCGGTTATAATCAAGAGTTGCTACCTTCCCCTCATAAATATATGTCTCAGCACTAAATACAGTTTCCGGAGGTAGTAATCGTGTTTGACGAAGTTGAGACTCGTCGTCCATGCGTAAAGATTGTCCACGATCATTTCTCACTGCCAGGACCCGCGCTCTGATACCCTGCCCAATACGCTGCTCAATAAACTGATCGTGTGCATCAGAGCTGAAAAGTTTGCTTTCCGTCTCCTGGTTAGTCCAGATTAGTATCTCACCAGTCGAAGTAAGAATATCTTTCCAGATAGATACAAGACCGTGTGTTCCCTGAAAGGTACGAACGCGCGGCCGAAGTTCAGGTGACTGGTAGAGCGCCTCAAGCCCCGCTAAGTTATTCTCCAGTTCGAGTTCACGACGTCCAAGTTGTCGTTTTTTATTACGGAGCATCCGGAGGAGTATTGCTGGCTCCACGGCAGTCAATCTTTTCCCGTAATCTCGGAAGTCCTCACTAATTAGGCCTTTCTCAAGCAGTTCTTTGGCAATGAGATATGCTGTTGAACGTTGTAGTTTAGCCGTCCTAGCGACCTCGTTAACAGTGCTTGCCCCGAGTGAAAAGTTTGCCCAGTAGAACTGCACTTCCTTTCGGGAGCACCCTAGCTCAGTCAATGCATTCAGTACATGTCTATCCATAATAAATATATTATACAGATAAACAAAACAAAATGTCTAACAATCTTGGAAGTCATTATGGTAACAGAGTACATACTCCTTGAAGAAATCCCTATGTACTAAATAAATTGTGAATTATCCGCTTGGTTGAAAGAATAGAGACACAATGATTCGAATACCCATAGTGTGTCGTTGTAGTTTTATAGAAGGATACAAGAGTGAATAAGATACTAAAAATATTAGTACTTTCTGGCGGGGGAAGTAATGAACGTGAAATTTCTTTACGATCTGGTGAGCATGTGTGCCGCGCCCTAGAAATTGTCGGACATATAGTTACCATGGCAGACCCCGCGAACAAAGACTTCGTACTCTCTGAGATTACTAGAAATATAGATTTAGTTGTCATAATGTTGCATGGAGTGGGCGGAGAAGATGGAACAGTTCAGTCAGAACTTGATACCTTGGGCATTCCATATATTGGTTCTAAACCGAAATCCTGTCGGCTAGCAATTGATAAGGTCGCTACTAAAAAATTAATGGCCGAGCAGGGTATTCTGACTCCAGCCTGGCAAGTAGTAGACAAGGGGCAATTCTTAATGTCAGGACTGCGCGAAGGGTCTTACGTGCTGAAGCCTATACGAGGAGGATCAAGTATCGACACGCTTATTGTTCTCAATCCCGAGCATCAATATATTAATGAAGCAGACATAGATAACTTATTTGAGCGTAATGGTACGATGCTCCTGGAAGAGTTGGTGACGGGAGAGGAGATCACTGTAGGAGTTCTGGGAGATGATGTTTTGCCAGTACTCCAAATCATTCCTCCGCTCGGGGAGCAATTTGATTATGAAAACAAATACAATGGTAAGACGAAAGAAGTGGTCAATCCACCGGGAATAGGCAAATCAGTCATGCGCGAAGCTCAGGAAGTTGCTCGGCGGCTTCATGAGATTGTAGGCTGTCGTCATTTATCAAGGACTGACATGATAATTGCTGACAATGGAGCATTGTGTGTATTGGAAATTAATACCATTCCAGGAATGACAGAACAGAGTTTATATCCAAAAGCCGCTCAAGCAGCGGGATACGATATGCCAGCATTATTTGAAGAGCTTATTAGGCTGGGAATAAAGCAATGAAATTAGGCGAGTCTGACATTGCGGATTTACCGCCTATTCCTCAAGACCTGCCCACTGTGGCTGGCTGGAAAGACATCCCCATATACGAGACAAACGAATCACTAACTCCACTTGGTATGTTTTCAGAGAATTGGCAAATTGAAACGAGTAGTATATATGCTGCTGAACATAGTAACTCACCTTACGCCACACCCGATAAGGTCTTGAAGGGATCGATGATAACACAATTTGCCAGGAAAAGTGTTGCCGACAAACTTCATCATGCACAGGAGCTACTCCCTGATGATTATTATCTAGTAGTCTTTGACGCGCTTCGCACTGTGATGGTGCAACGATCACTCCATCGCCATTATTTTAATGCCCTGCTGTCGAAACATCCCGACTGGACTGAAAATGATTTACTCACAGAAACAGCGAGATATGTTTCAATGCCCTCTGAAGATCCTACTAGGCCTGCCACGCACAGCACGGGAGGTTCGATGGACTTAGTCGTCATCAAGGCTCGGCCATATCAAGCAATAAAGCTCAAAACAATTAACGAACGGCTCCATGAACTCTCACTGCTTGTACCCCTGTATCCTGAGCCAGAACAGGAAGCTAACGACTTGCTTTGTCGAGAGCGCTACATCTTACAGATGCAGCGGAGCGCATTACTGCGTAATCATACTGAGATCTTAGATTTCGGTACAAGGTTTGATTATGGCGGAATGGAGGCGGGGCTGACATACTTTGAAGAGCTAAAATCTAAACAATCATTAACATGGCAGGAGCAAGAAGCATCTAAATATCGACGATTACTTTATTATGTTATGACGCAAGCCGGATTCATGCCATACACAGACGAGTGGTGGCACTTTAATGACCCTCAAACTCAGATGGGATCAAAGATGAGCCGGAAGCAAGTGGCTGGATATGGTGTCGCAAAATTAAGCGCTGATAACGTGCAGCATGAGCGGATGAGGGCAATGCATTTAAAAGGTACACGCCACCTCTATGAATGGGATAAGCGTAGTTTACCCGGAAAAATACATGAACCATTACTCCACAGATTAATACAACTTAATCAAGAAGCACTTACAACCACAGGACACCCCTCTGACAGTGCATTACCAGAGGCCCTAATCATAGAGCCTTCATAGTGTGATGTAGGACACAGTCAAGACGTATTGTTCTGTTGTATGCTAATAACAGAGGAGGGGAGTCATGAGAAGCCACGATTACATTAAGCAGGCCGCAAATGCACTCCAACAGGCGGCCTCAATGCGCAAGATGGAAGTTGACGAACTTCGCCGTGACATCACTACGTTACAGCATGAGGAGCAGCAGTACCTCAACGATCTAAAGAGCGAAGAGCATGCCCGACTGATAATGGCGGGGCACACTGACGGCAACCTTGTCCGTGCACATAATATAAGCCGTGCTCGTATGATCCGATCTAAAGAGTCGTACGTGGCGCAGGACTATAACAAGCAGTTGCGCGACATGAACGAGACGCTGACACAAATGCAACGCAGCGTCGATAGTCTGAACTCGCTTGCTCAAGATTTGTTACGACAAGCTGCATAATGGCATTGCGCTACTGGGGTACTTTTGCCTACAATAGATATAGTAATTGAGGAGCTTCACATGGAACTTTTTGTATTTCTGCTCGTTGTAGCGGGTATTGTAATACTGAGCGGTATCAAAATTATCAATCAATACCAGCGTGGAGTCATATTAACTTTAGGCAAGTTTACTGGGGTCAAGGGTCCGGGTCTGCGGATTGTAATCCCCGTTATTCAAAAGATTATTTATGTTGATGTTCGGTCTACTCCTATCGATGTGCCAAAGCAAGAAGTCATCACAAAAGATAATGTAACCGTAGGCGTTGATGCAGTCGTTTACTTACGGGTTATCGATCCGGCAAAGGCCGTACTTGAAACAACGAATTACACCTACGCCACGAGTCAGTTCGCACAAGCTGCACTCCGCGATGTGACGGGTAATCTCGAAATGGATGATCTGTTGAGCAAGCGTGAGCAAATTAGCCAGCAAATCAAAGAAATTGTTGACCGACAGACTGACCAGTGGGGAATTGATGTCGAGAATGTCAAAGTTCAGAATATTGAGCTACCACAAGACATGAAACGAGCGATGGCAAAGCAGGCCGAGGCAGAGCGTGAGCGGCGAGCAAACGTGATCAATGCCGATGGTGAAAAGCTTGCCGCGCAGACATTGGCAGATGCAGCCAAGATTCTCTCTACAACCCCGGGGGCTATCAATCTGCGTACGCTTAATACTTTGGAGCGTATTTCTACAGAGCCATCACAAAAAACGATGATGTTATTCCCCATTGAGTTTATTGACGCATTGCGAGGTAAATAATGATTCCCGAAG
>CAZPVS010000004.1:44210-69347 GCA_964590315.1 uncultured Candidatus Saccharibacteria bacterium | reverse complement strand
TTGGTGATTCAAGCAAAGTTCAGGTGGGTGATAAAGTTGTGGCAATTGGTAATGCACTGGGAGAGTTTCAGAATACCGTCACCTCCGGCATCATCTCTGGGTTTGGCCGCAGTGTTGAAGCGGGCAGTGAGTACGGCGATGACACCGAGTCACTTCAAAATCTTATCCAGACTGATACAGCGATAAACCAAGGTAATTCCGGCGGACCTTTGGTTAACATTAATGGTGAAGTTATTGGTATCAATACGGCAATTGCAGGTGGTAGTGCCGAAAACATTGGATTCGCTATTCCCGTGAACGACATCAAAGGACTCGTGAAGAGTGTCTTGAATACTGGCAAGCTCGAACGACCATATCTTGGTGTTCGTTACGTTATGCTAACCGATGACTACGCATATCAGTACAACATAGATACCAAACGCGGCGCGTATATTACTCCAGGTCAGGGAGGCCAGTCATCTATCATAGCAGGAAGCCCCGCAGAGAAAGCCGGATTAAAAGAAAAAGACGTTATTACGAAAGTGAATGGAACGGCAATAAATGAGAATAATAGTCTCGCATCACTCGTGGGTCGATATGCGGTAGGTGAAGAAGTAGCACTAACGATTATTCGTGACGGGAAAGAGCAAACTGTCACCGTGAAACTCGAAGCGTATAAACAATAGTATTGGTGCTGCTTAGAGGACCAGCAGTCTTAATCAAACTACAACAGCCTACGAAAAACTTGGATAAAGTCTTCCTCGGTCACCTGAGTAAACCCGTCGGCATGGGCAATGTTCTGTAGCGCTGCATGTTGGAACGGCAAGGACTCAGTGAGTACAGTTATCTCTATATCCGTGTATTCAGATAGTTGAGAGAACATCCTGCGGTAGACGTCCAGGCCGTCTCGCCCACCAAAAATAGCATGACGTGGTTCCTGTAAGGCCGCATCGTTAATCTGATAGTCATCTGGCACGTAGGGAAGATTCGCAAGAATGATAGCTGATAAATAATTGGTGATAGTCGGGAGCTTGGACAAGAGGTCGGACTGGACAAATGTAATGCTCGCACCATGTATCGTTGCATTTTGTGTCGCCACCTCGAGGCACCTCTTATCAATATCAATGGCGATTACGTGTGCATCAGGAACTTCGAGCTTGGCCGTTAGCGCCAGTGCCCCGCTGCCGGTGCCGACGTCTATGATGACCCGTCCCTGGCCACTCGTTACTTGCTCCTTCAGGAGGTCAATCATAGTTTCAGATTCTGGGCGAGGCTCGAGCACCGCGTGAGTAATCACAAAATTACGGCCATAAAATTCTGATCTGCCCCGAATGTAGGAAAGTGGTTCGTGCATACTGCGCCTGTTGAGCAATGTTACTAGTGCCTGTTGTTGTTCATTCGTTAGTTTGATTTCTGGATGGGCCAAGAGGTGAGCACGATCTGTGTCTAGAACATCTTCGAGGAGCACGAGCGCATCGAGTCGTGCAGTGCCGATGCCCACAGCTTCGAGCTGCTTAGTTGCTTGTGCGAGCCACTGGCTCGTCGTTGATAAGTTGTCGTTCATAGTCATGAAGTTTCTCAATAATGTCATCAATGTCGCCAGCGAGTGCCGCGGGGATACTACTCCGACTATAGCCGACTCTGTGATCAGTGATGCGGTCTTGGGGGAAGTTATAGGTACGGATTTTTTCTGAGCGGTCGCCGGATCCGATGAGCTTGCGCCGTGATTCCGATAATTGGGCCTGCTCCTCATCTATCTTCTGTTGTAGCAGTCGAGAACGTAAAACGCTCATCGCCTTCTCTTTATTCTTTATCTGAGACTTTTCGTCCTGGTTGCTGACGACGAGCCCAGAGGGAAGGTGGGTAATACGTACGGCAGAGTCGGTCGTGTTGACGGACTGTCCGCCATGCCCGCCGCTACGGTACACATCGATACGAAGATCGCCTGGGTTTATTTCAACGTCTGTTTCTTCTGCGACCGGCATTACGGCGACCGTTACGGTACTGGTATGTATACGACCCTGACTCTCGGTAGCGGGGACACGTTGTACGCGGTGAACCCCGGCCTCAAATTTAAGCATACGATAGGCATCATCGCCGTGCACCTCAAAAATAATTTCCTTAAACCCACCATTTTCCGAAGGACTTTCACTCATTAATTCTGTTTTATATCCGTGTGCTTCGGCCCACCGAACATACATGCGGTACAATTCACCGCCAAATATTGCCGATTCGTCACCTCCTGCCGCAGCCCGTATTTCAATAACAATGTCTTTCTCGTCATTGGGATCTTTGGGAGTAAGCTCGTCGGAGAGTTTTTCATCGTTGGCGGCAATTCGTGGCCCGAGATCTTCGAGCTCTGTCTGCGCGAGTTGTGCCATCTCTGCATCACCACTGGCGACAAGCTCCTCAGCCTGTGCCTTCGCATCGTGGAGTGCATGGTACTCATCAAATAAAGAAATAAGTGTCTCAAGTTTGCTGAGTCGCCTGGCCAGCTTTGGGTAGTCGGCGCTACTGAAAATGGCAGGATCTTGTAAGCGATCCTGTAGGTGTTGGTATTCGACTCGTAATGCAGCTTCTTTTGCTTCCATATATATAGGGTACAGGTCTTGGCGCTTGGGCGCTAGCGATAATAAAAAGGCTCTCGGTTAATGACTCCTGCATACAAGAGGCTTACACCTGAGAACCTTTATAGGTACGGTTATTTTGTTGTGGTTTTCTTGGCGCTGCCAAGTTTCTGAGTCTCGTCAGCCTTTGGCGTCTTTGTTCGTGTCTTAGTAGCTGCTTTTTTCATTGCATCAGCACGAGCGGCTGCAGCATCTTGACGAGCCTTGAATTTATCAACACGCCCTTCAATGTCTACCAACTTCTCTTGTCCAGTAAAGAAGGGGTGCGTGGCGCTCGAAATGTGTACCTTCACGAGGGGATATTCGACACCGTCAAGGGTGATAGTGTCGTCAGTGGCGACAACGGAACGGGTGAGGAACGTAGTGTTGTCATTGAGGTCTTGAAAAACTACGGGGCGGTAGTTCTTGGGGTGTAATTCTTTTTTCATGATGAAATGCTACTCCGGCTCATTAATTGATGTATCGGTTAGCAGCGAGCCTCCCTGCAGTCGATGTAATAACCCGGGTATTCTACCTAAAATCCTTAATATTGTCAATCTATACGGTATCTGTTATTATATCTGAGTAATTAATTAAACAGGTTGGGGAACGGTTCTCCTGTAGAGCACCTTGAGCGGACTCTATGGGCACCCAGCTGAAGATCAAGAATCAAGGAAGGACATACTACCTATGGCTACGGTTACTGTAGACATTAAAAAACTCTTAGAAGCAGGGGCGCACTTCGGTCACAAAACCAGTCGCTGGCACCCAAAAATGGCGCAATACATTCACTCAAAGCGGAATGGCAGCCACATTATTGACCTGACCAAAACAGTTAGTAACTTAGAAAGTGCATTGCATTTTCTCGAGAACACTGCCGCAGAAGGCAAGCAGATCCTTATTGTGGGAACCAAGCGTCAAGCCCATGATATTGCCAAGAAATTAGCCGAAGAGACACACAGTCCTTTTGTGGTCGAGCGTTGGCTGGGCGGTATGCTTACCAATCGTAATACTATTGGTGGTCGTATCAAACACTTGAAAGATCTTGAATCCAAGATGGAGTCAGGCGCACTCGCAAATAAGCACAATAAGCTTGAGGTGCAGCGTTTCCAGGAAGAAATTGATGAAATGAACCACATATACGGTGGTATCAAAAATATTGCAGCAAAACCAGGCGCAGTATTTGTGTTCGATGTGACTCATGATGTTAATGCCGTTCGTGAAGCGAACAAGTTGGGTGTTCCTGTTGTGGCACTCGTTGATACCAATGCTGATCCGAGCCAGGTGGCATACCCTATTCCATGTAATGATGACGCAATCAAAGCCCTACAGCTCGTTGCTGATTACATACAACAAGCCATGACTGCCGGTGCCGCTAAGCACGCCAAGAAGCAGCCAGCCGCTGACAAAGACGAAAAGTAAAAAGACCAAGAGACAAGCCTTAAAGACCTAAAAAGTATAGGGCGTATGACTAACTTCGACGAAGGAGAAGAACAATGGCAAATATTTCAATTGAAGAAATCAAGCGGCTACGCGAGCTAACAGGTGTCGGTATCACGGATGCAAAAGCTGCGTTGGTGGAGAGTGGCGGTGACTTTGACCAAGCGTTGGAGGCAATGCGTAAAAAAGGATTGACCAAGGCAGAGAAGCGCGGAGAACGTGAAGCACGTGCCGGCGTTATCGGCACCTATAACCACGATGGCCGTATCGGCGTATTAGTAGAGATTAACTGTGAGACAGATTTTGTTGCTCGCAATGAAATATTTACTGATTTTGTGAAGGACGTGGCAATGCATATTGCAGCCAGCAATCCTGAATACGTCAGTATTGAGGATGTTCCAGCTGACGTACGTGAAGCAAAGCAGGCAGAGTTTACAGAAAAAGCAAAAGCAGACGGTAAGCCTGAGAATATGCTTGCTAACATTGTCGACGGCATGCTCAAGAAACATTTTGCAGAACGCTGCCTATTGGATCAGCCGTTCATCAAGAATCCTGATCAAACAGTGGGCGATTACGTAAAAGATCACAATGCGCGTCTTGGCGAGAATATCCTTGTTCGTCGTTTCAGTCGTATTGCTCTTGGCGAGATTGCGTAAAAATAACAAGCATTCACCTGAGTCCTAAAACCCCACTGGAAACAGCGGGGTTTTTATTTCCTTCTGAGTTCGATTGTAGTTAAGACCGGGTGATGATCCGAACCGTTTTTGGTCAGGATACGGTGGCTGACGGGCGGGGTATTAGTACCTCGGGGTAAAAGACACTACTAAAGAATCGTTAATGAACACTAGCGGATATATAAAAATAGTTGTATAATAATATAAATGATAGAGCCGGGTTCCGAGGTACGCGCTACCGAGTACCTAGACGAGAAGTATGAACATCAGATGTCTTTTCGCGACACAGTTGAGGCACTGAACCAGAGTTTGCCCAATGGTGCCGACGAATTGGTATTGCTGGAGTCGTTACTCACGGGCACGTACTGGACTGATCAGGCAGAAGAGATTGCTGGTCTTGATAAAGTGGCTGATTTAGAAAACGGTGATAATAGGCACTGGATAACACCACTGCGCGGAGTGCGACACGCTTTATTCCAGGAACGAGTGACTACGATGCATGAGGATATCGCACGTATCAATGACTATATCGCGCATCGTCCGGGAATTTTGTTCGCCTCTTATGTTACTGGTGGGCAGGGAGTTGAGCAATATGGTCGATTTCAGGCTTTACAGAGTGAGACGCATGACGAAAAAGAAATCACAGTTGCAGCAATCATTGAAAAAGTTCCCATTCAGCGTGCGGACATTACCAGGCTTAGGCTAGACGCCCGCGCACTGTCGGCTGATGAATTTCGTGCATACGAGAAATATATTGCAGACTGTGAAACGTAAATTGGTATAATACAACTATAAAAGAGGAGTTATATGAATCCCACACAGGCTGTCAATGATGCTGATACTAAATTCCAGGCTGCGATTGGCCACTTTGAGCAAGATCTCAAAAAGGTTAGAACCGGTCGAGCACATCCCAGTATGCTCGATAGTGTCGTGGTGAAGGCCTATGGCACCGACATGCCACTGATTCAGGTTGGGAACGTGACTGCCCCAGAGGGCCAGTTGTTACAGATCACGCCATTCGATCCCAGTAATATTCAGGCAATTGCATCGTCAATTCGCGAGAATCCTTCCCTGGGACTCAACCCTTCTGATGACGGTCGTGTTGTCCGGGTACCAATTCCTCCCTTGAATGAAGAACGCCGTCGCGAGTACGTAAAAGTTGTACATAGTAAGCTTGAAGACTGTATGGTTTCACTTCGTTCTATTCGTCGTGAGGCGATGGATGCCATTGATTCTGGTAAGAAGAATAAAGAAATCGGCGAAGATGAGGCAAAACGGTTGCAAAAACAGACTGACGACAACATGAGTCAGTACAAGGCCCAGGCGGAAGCGGCAGCCAAGGCCAAAGAACAAGAAATCCTAACTGTCTAAAGTCCGATCCTGAGACGGGATTTACCTGCCCGCTCCATGGCATGTTGTATTTAGTTATTGACCTGAAACATTTTGTGTTGGCCTATATGTGTATGTAGCAACGACTGCATCGTGATCAGAGAGGGTCCGCTCTTCAATAAGTTGTTTCTTGAGTTCAAGTGCCCCATTTTTCAGCGTGAAAACATAATCGATAGTACCATTTTTACCCTTATTGCCGGTGCCCCAGCCATGAATTGGTTCATTAGATTCCCCACCATTGGTGGTCGGTTCATATGTGGATATGAGGCCTGATTTTCGAATACTTTTGAGCAATGGGTGTAGCTTACCTTGGTCACCCTTTTTTCTACGATTGGTATCGATTTGGAAATGTGTGTTCATATCCCCAGCAAGGACAACTTCACCTCGTTCAGACAGACGGCCAACCAGCTCGTTCAGCTTCTGTATCGCCTCTCGATACAGTTCGCGCCTGTCCCTACTGACATGGGGGAATGGGGGAAGGTGCGCGGATATAACAGATACAACATGTCCGTCCGCATGCTCAAGCGTAACCCAATTGGCAGCCGTTGTAGCCCATTTCATGTGGGGGGCAATAGAAGTCATTATGGTGCCACGGTTCTCCTTATACTCTCGGGCCGGCTGCCACGTGTCCTCTCGCCAGAGTACAGGCGTGCCTTTCATGTAATCGTTGTCATTCCCTCGCCACATATCATACCCTTTGGGAGTGATAAGACTAGCACTTCTTTTTATCATTTCATTGAACGTGATAATGTGTGGTTCGTGCGAGAGTATGATCTTTAAGTCATGCTTAAATTTCTCGGGGGATAGTCTGACGTACTCGTTAGATTGGGCAATAACAATCTCAAATGGCTTACCACTGATCGGCGCTGTCTCAGGTTCAGTGGAGAAGGACGGGGGTACGTCTGGAAGGGGTGTGTTCGCAGGGAGGCGGAGGCGAACAATTTTGGGCAACTCATCACTGGTTACTCCAAATGTTGCACTGTCCTTGAGGGGAATTTCTTTCAGCAGCGAGCCTTTCGTTGCGAGTACCATATTGTTCGTTTCAGTTGACGGTACTACGCATTTATCGTCCACGGACAGAGCAGAGAACGAGCTCTCAAGGTATTGTGTTTCTGCCGCGGAACAGGCGATTGCCGTCGGGCTATTCCCCGCATCACCTACCAGATAGACCGGTATACGGTGCTGGTTAATCAGTTGCGCTACAAGTTCATTCATCTCGGCAGCGGCGGTAGTTTGATGATCATGTGGATGTGGGTGCTTATCGGATGCTTCAGCAGCCCAGAAGCCGACGACGAAAAACTCCTGATCGCTTGCAACATCCTTCAATCGCAGTACAGGAGAGTCAAACAGCTTGCCATTGGTCCCTGTCAATGGAGCGGTCTGACCATCAATATATGCGAATTTATCAGTGTCATATATAATGTCGCGCGCTGAATCTGCGCCGGAGCCAGGGAATATACCGTAGGTAGTATCGTCAGCATTCAGTGCGTTCATAAGAATAGATTTTTCTTGCGTAGTGGTCGTAAGGCCTGCCACCGTCGCAAATCCAATTTTTTCTGCCTGAATGAAGCGGGCAGTTATCTGGAGGCGCTCTTGTGCAGAAACTTCGTCGATGCCATCAACTGGCTGCGCTGCCTGATTACCGATCGCGGCCACCTTTGTATTAATTGCATAGGTGACAGTGGTATCTTGGCCTGTGCCATTAAACAAGTCAATAATATCCGAAAACATATCGTGCATAAGCGTTTCAAGTTCTTGCGGCTTTATGTGTTTGACGGCACTTTGAAAACCATCGGGACATGTCGCAATTGTCTCACCGTTATTTATGACGTAGCATCCGCTGTCATGGGGTTGTGGCTCCTTCGTGACTGACTCGGTGATGTACACTGTCGGACCTTCAACGGGAACGGGCACTTCTTTTTCTACTATTTTGATACGGGGTGGCCCTTGACTAGGCGAAGGCTCAGGTGATGGGGTTAATGAGGATGAAGGGGATGCCTGCTGGTTAAGTGTGATTTGTTTTTGAGCGTGCTGGGGACTCTTTGTGCCGCGCTCTCCACTTGCGACAGGCGTAGTATCGCTACGGGACGGTTGATCTGCATTCACGCCTAATATTGCTCCGGAAATGAGAGCGGCCCCACCGAGACTAGCGCCCAGCCAAGAAGCACGTCTGACAGTATCTTTTTTGCGGATGACATCGTATAGCTCTGCTTGTGCTTCAGCCGTACTGTTCTCGTCACTTCGGTCAAAAGTGATCTTGATATTTGGATCAAACCGTTCGGTATTAACATTACCCTCCACATCAGAACCATAGTAGACCCTGTAATGAGCAATATCTGAGCCGTCTACTGCGTCTTCGGCAGCATGCGCTCGAGATAAAAAGTTTGGTAAATACTCCATGTGATTAGTTCTTCGTGACTACAACTATAAACTTCAATTGCAATCTTATCAATATCGGGGACTAAGATATGTATTCTTCTATGAATGTGAAGTATAATTCACTGCGTGATAAATAGTGATAATAATGACCTGCCATGCCACCTAGGATTGATATTGGATGGAAATAGGCGATGGGCTAAACAAAAAGGGTTACCTACACTCGAGGGACATCGGCAAGGGGCCGAAACGTTTAAAAATACAGCACTCGCCGCATTTGATCGGGGCATACGGTGTGTTAGTGCCTTTGCATTTTCGACGGAAAACTGGCAACGTACCGAGGAAGAAGTCGGGTATCTTATGAAGCTTCTCATCAAGGCAGTCGAAAAACATCTGGATACGTTTGATGCAGCCAATATACGAGTGGTCATACTTGGTCGACGTGAGGGTCTGAGCAAAACAGTGCAGAACGCTATTGAGAAGACCGAAGCAAAAACCGCAACCAATACTCGCGGGACGTTAGCAATATGCTTTAACTATGGCGGCCAAGAGGAGCTCGTTGATGCGGTAAAATCCCTCCTGACGGCAGGCATCAAGCCAGCCGACATTACTCGACAGCATATTGCAGACGCGCTGTACCATCCGGAGATACCGGGTATCGATTTATTGATTCGCACCTCGGGTGAGCATCGGACAAGTGGATTCATGCTGTACCGTTCGGATTATGCAGAACTGTACTTTTCGGATACGCTGTGGCCAGATTTCACCCCAGATGAGCTTGATGCGGCCCTCAGAGATTTTGCCGCACGTAAGCGTAGATTTGGCACTTAAAACCAGTTATACTTAACAAGATGTCAGTACTATTGTTTATATTGGGAATTATTCTATTTGTGGGACTCGTCGTCGTTCACGAATGGGGCCACTTCATTATGGCTCGCCGGGGTGGGGTTGATGTTGAGGAGTTTGGTATTGGGTTTCCCCCAAAGGCAAAGACACTCGCGCGAAAAAACGGTACTGAATATACCCTGAACTGGTTGCCACTCGGCGGTTTTGTGCGGCTCAAGGGAGAGCATGATGCCAGTGAGGCAAAAGGTAGTTTCGGAGCAGCGCCGCTCAGCACAAAAATTAAAATTATGGTCGCGGGTGTCGTGATGAATCTACTCACGGCATACCTCATGTTGGTCTTGTTGGCCGTCATCGGCATACCAAAGTTAGTCGATAATCAATTCACCATAAAGAGTGATGAGCGAATTGCCCAGCAGCAGCTTTTTGTTGGTTATATAGAAGCTGACTCGCCGGCCGCGAAAGCTGGCTTGCAGCAGCGGGATGTCTTGGCCAGTATCGGCCCTCAGGATGGCCCGCAGACAACCATCACGACCGCTGCGTCATTTCCGGATCTTACCAAACAATATGCCGGTCAAATTGTCGACATTCAGTATCGGCGTGCAGACCAGCTACAGAAAACGACTGTTCAGTTGAGGACAACTGCAGAGGTGGATGCCAGTAAACAGACTGATAATCCTAAAGGCTATTTAGGTATTGCACCAGGAGAATACCAAGTGAACCGTTACACATGGTCAGCGCCCATTGTGGCCGGGGGGCTCATCAAACAGTTCACCGAACTGACGTTTAAGGGGCTTGGTACCGCACTTGCCGGGCTATTCACTGGGGATACCAAGAAAGCAACAGAGCAAGTCGCGGGGCCTGTTGGTATTTTTGTAATTCTGCAGCAAGGGACTGACCTGGGTATTCAGTTCATACTCATGATTATTGCCGTTATATCATTAACCCTGGCAATAATGAATGTTCTGCCTATTCCCGCACTTGATGGCGGACGGCTCTTCGTGACGTTGTTGTTTAGAGGAATTCGTAAGCCGCTAACAGAAAAAATGGAAGATCGTATTCATGGTACCGGATTCGCGGTTCTCATGGTTCTATTTGTTCTTATAACTATCGTTGATGTAAAACGGTTCTTCTAAATGAATCTCGTATTTAATCCTGAAATGGGCGCGATTGCACTCTTGTTCATTCTGGGCCTTTACGGACTCGTCCGGTTCTTTGCGGCACATACTAGAACTCCTGGGTCTGAAGCGCTGGTTAACTGGACGCCGCAAGAAGCGGTCGGTATTACCGTCGCAGTATATTTTATTAGTCAGCTTGTTGCCGGCTTGGCAATTGGTATTTACGGCGGGGCAAGGGGATATGGTGATGAGCGCCTTGCCTCTGAGCTGGATTCCTCGGCGCTCTATCAGTTTATATTTATCTTGCTCGTAGAAGCGATTACCATTGGTTTATTGTATGTTTTCATGAAACGTCGACGGACTCCCTGGGTAGCTATTGGCTGGGTGAAACCTCGATGGCGGGATATTCCATACGCCGTGGGTGGGTTTGTCGCGTACTTTGGGCTCTACGCACTCGTCGTGTTTAACCTACTCACAGCGTTATTCCCTCAAGTAGATACGGAACAATCACAGGAGCTAGGCTTTGACACAACGGCAGTAGGTCCCGAACTACTCTTTATTTTTGTGAGTTTGGTAATTCTCCCTCCGTTGGTTGAGGAAATCCTTGTGCGTGGATTTATGTTTACAGGGTTGCGCACCCGAATGCCAGTTATTGTTGCGGCATTGGTGGCCAGCCTAGTGTTTGCTGCCGCTCATTTGCAATGGGGTAGCGGTAAACCACTGTTGTGGACGGCGGCCGCAGATACATTTGTACTGTCAATGGTTCTGATTTGGTTGCGGCACAAGACGGGGAGTCTATGGCCAGGGATTATTGTGCATTTCATGAAAAATGGCATTGCCTTCACGGTGCTATTTATCTTTAAGGTAGCGTAGGATAAAATAATGCAGAACATGAACCGCCGTTTCTTCTCCCTCCCACAGCTGCCGGCTCGAGCCGTATGATTATCTGACCTCATAATTTTATTTATATAACACCGGAAGTATCAATCCATGAGAACATCACAATTATTCACTAAAACCAGAAAAGACGCTCCTGCTGACGAAGTAGCCCTCAACGCCCAGCTTCTTATTCGGGCGGGTTATGTCTATAAGGTTATGGCAGGCGTGTATGCCTATACGCCACTCGGGCTTCGGGTGCTCGAGAATATTAAACAGATTGTACGTGAAGAAATGAATGCAGTTGGTGGCCAGGAGCTGATTATGAGCAGTTTGCAGCCGAAAGAAACGTGGCAAGCAACAGGTCGCTGGGATGATGACGTCGTGGACGTATGGTTCAAATCAAAGCTGAAAGACGGTACTGAAGTAGGATTTGGATGGTCGCACGAAGAGGCTATTCTGGAAATGATGAAGCAATTTGTGCACAGCTATAAAGACCTGCCAGTCAGCGTGTATCAGTTTCAGACGAAAATGCGTAATGAGCTACGCGCCAAAAGTGGTATTATGCGCGGTCGGGAATTCGTGATGAAAGACATGTATTCTCTGCACGCCACAGAAGCGGATATGGATGCATATTATGACACGGTGATAACAGCCTACCAGCGTGTGTTTGAGCGGCTTGGCGTTGGTGAGGATACATACGTGACATTTGCAAGTGGTGGGGCCTTCACAAAGTTTAGTCACGAGTTTCAAACTATTTGCGATGCAGGAGAAGATGTACTCTACTATCATCAAGACTCGGGTACTGCAGTCAATGAAGAAGTACTTGAAGATGCCGCGCAGGAAATGGGTATTAACCGCGATGAATTACAACCAGTAAAAAGTGTGGAAGCGGGCAATATTTTTAAGTTTGGCACCGAGAAATCAGCAACCATGCACATCACCTTTACAGACGAGGACGGCACCGAAAAACCAGTATACCTTGCCTCATACGGCATTGGCATCACTCGAGCAATGGGGATGCTGGCAGAGAAGTTTGCAGACGAAAAAGGTTTGGTATGGCCGGAGCAGGTGGCGCCGTTCAAAGTCTACCTCGCACGGCTGGGAGATATGCCATCTGTGATATCTTCAGCTGATGAATTGTATAGGGTATTGACTACCCAAGGGATTTCGGTACTATATGATGACCGTGATACGCGCCCGGGAGAGAAGTTTGCAGACGCAGACCTGATGGGCATGCCGTATCGAGTGGTAGTTAGTGCCAAGACAGTTGAAGCAGGCAAGCATGAATTCAAATCACGACTCGCAGACGAAACGAGTATGGCAACAACTGATGATTTGCTGAAAATGCTATCTAAGTCATAAGCAAGTTGATATAATTAAGTTAATTCCGAGAGACAGATACAAAAAAGCCCCGCAACAGCATGGGGACGGAAGGAGTAGACCATGAATAAGAAGTTTAGCTTGACCCAAGAAGGGGTCGATGAATTACAAAAAGAGCTCGATGAGCTTATTCCGCAACGCAGTGTGGTTGCTGAGAAGATTAAGACTGCCCGTGAATTTGGCGATCTTGCGGAAAACGCCGAATACCAAACAGCTCGTCAAGAGCAAGAGAAGCTTGAGGCACGGATATCAGAAGTAGAGCATATCCTGAACAACGTTGAGGTAATTACAAAACCAAAAGGTGACAGTAAGGTACAGCTTGGCTCAGTTGTTACACTCGAAAATGGCGCCAAGAAACAGTTCCAGATTGTCGGTACTGTAGAAGCAGACCCACTCAACGGCAAGATATCTGATGAATCTCCTATCGGCCAAGCGCTTATGGGGAAGAAGTTAGGTGACTCAGTTGAAATCAAGACACCTGCAGATACGCACGTATACAAGATTACACGTATCTCCTAATAGGGTATAGATATGGGTAAAAGGCCTCTCGGGGCATACCGCTTTGGGACTGGAACCTTTTACCTAAAACCTGTAACCTAGATAACATAATGGCAACACTGAAAGAACTGCGCGATGAGCGCTTAAGAAAACTCGATGAGATAAAAAATCTCGGTATAAACCCGTATCCGGCAACGGCCCGTCGGACGCACGATGCGGGTACTATTGTTAGCACATTTGATGAGCTGAACGGCCAAGAGGTAACAGTGGCCGGGAGGCTAATGGGTACGCGCAAATTTGGCAAGATCGCATTCTTTATACTGCGTGATTTTAGCGGTCAGGTGCAACTATTTCTGAAACACGATCTGCTTGAACCTCTGGATGCCGTTCATAGTCAGGTGGGGTTTGCGCAAATCAATTTACTTGATCCAGGTGATTTCATCGAGGCGACGGGTACTGTTATCAAGACACAGACGGGCGAGATTTCTATCGAAGTTCGACAACTACGGATTCTTACGAAAAGTTTGCGTGGTATGCCGACTGAGCAAGAAGGTTTTACCAACAAAGAAGAGCGAATGCGTCGCCGTTATGTGGACATGAGCGTCAATCATGAGGTGCGGGAACGGTTTATCCGACGAAGTAAATTCTGGCAGGCAACGCGCGATTTTTTGAATAAAAACGGCTTTGCGGAAATTAATATCCCTGTGCTTGAGCATACGACAGGGGGCGCAGATGCGAATCCATTTGTGACGCACATGGACGCCTTGGATCAAGACTTTTACCTTCGAATTAGCCATGAACTGCCACTGAAACGCTTGCTTGGCGGCGGGTATGAAAAGGTATATGATATTGGGCCACGTTTTCGTAACGAGAATTACAGTGACGAGCATTTGCCAGAGCACGTCGCAATGGAATGGTATTGGGCGTATGCCGACTGGCGTGATGGTATGAAATTTATGACAGAAATGTACCGCGAAGTTCTCCATACTACTTTCGGTACATTACAGTTCAGTATGAACGGATTTACCGTTGATCTGGCTAAGGATTGGGAGGAATGGGATTATGCTCAAGTTATTCAGGATCGCTACAACATTGATGTCTTTAATTGCGATATTGCGCAAGTTAAGAAGGCTCTCCAGGACAACAAGCTCGAGGTAGAGAAAACGGAGAATATTGCTCGTGGCATCGATAAACTCTGGAAACATATCCGCAAAGACGTGGCCGGGCCTGTGTGGCTCATCAACACGCCTCTCTTCGTCAGCCCATTGGCAAAAGCCAACCCGGATCACCCGCAGACGGTCCAGCGGTTCCAGCCGGTGATTGCCGGATCAGAGCTCGGCAATGGCTTTAGTGAATTAAATGATCCCATCGATCAGTTACAGCGGTTTACTGAGCAACAACAGATGCGTGACGCCGGCGACGAAGAAGCAATGATGCTCGATATTGATTATGTGGAAATGCTTGAATACGGTATGCCGCCCGCATGCGGATGGGGTTACAGTGAACGTGTATTTTGGGTGTTCGAAGGCGTCACTGCCCGTGAAGGCGTGCCATTCCCACAACTCCGCCACGAAATCGACGAAACCACTAAGACCATCTACCCAGACGTAAAATTCTCATAAAGGGGGTGCAATGAACGACCAGCTCACAGTCGCGGTACTTGTTGGCACCGTTCGGGCAAAGCGTGAGTCTATTAAGGCGGCGCATTATATTGAGACCTATGGCAAAAGCTTAACGGATGTTGAGATTGTGTTTGTTGATCCGCAGGAGCTTATGCTGGTCGATGAAGGTGAGGACGTGAAAGATCTCCGCTACTCAGAGATCACCGCAAAAGCTGATGCATTTATTATTGTCACTCCGGAATATAATCATAGCTTTCCGGGTAGCTTGAAGCGTATGCTCGACAGTGAATATGATAACTATCAGCACAAGCCCGTGGCGTTGGTTGGGGTGAGCAGTGGTAGTTGGGGTGGTGTCCGTGCGTGCGAGGCACTTTTAGCGGTATGTCATCGTCTAGGCCTCGTCAATATTCACCCTGAGCTATATTTCCCAAAAGTACAGGATATGTTTATGGAAGATGGACAATTAGTTGAAACATTTCGCGAGCAGTATCAAAAAAATACTCAGAAATTGTACGACGAACTGCTATGGATGGCACGGGTACTAAAACAGGGAAGGGAAAAAACATCATGAAAGCAATCTGGAGAGACAGTATCATTGCGGAGGCACCACGCGAAGAGCTTATTTATATAGAAGGCAACTGGTATTTTCCGCCACAGTCGGTCAACCAAACATACCTTACAGAAAGTTCCACGCCATACACTTGTCCGTGGAAGGGAGTATGTCAATATTTTCATGTGGGACAGGGAGAAGATGTAAGCCAGGATTGCGCCTGGAGCTATCCTAGTCCTCTGCCGGGAGCACTCGATATTGTTAAAAAAGATTTCTCTGGTTACGTTGCGTTCTGGCGTGATGTAACCGTTACTGACACGGCAACGGAACCCCCCGTAGCCCAGAAATGATGTGTTGTGGCAAATTATAAAGGGCACATCGGCGGGGGCATCGTACTTTCAGCGGCATATGCTGGAGCTATTTCATTTTTACCCATTGAAAAATTTGCTGAAGCAGCGGGTGTTCTCGGCAATTGGCAAGCCGTATCCGCGGTATTCATCATCGGTATCTTATTTGGACTTTTCCCTGATGTGGATACAAACAGTAAAGCTCAGGACATCTTTTTTGGGATTGTATTTCCACTCGACGTCTTATTAATTTGGCAGGGATATATTCAGGCGGCAGCGTACTTAGGCCTCATTGCTATGCTACCAATCGTTGGTCATCACCGCGGATGGACGCATAAAAAATGGGCTATGTTTGTCATCCCGCTGCCTATCCTTCTTGTTCCGTATTTATATAATGATGCTATTTTGCCGGCTTCGCTCGTCTACTATGGGGCAGCGGTGACAGGCTACTTTAGTCACTTATTTCTCGATGGTTTAATCTGGCGTCGACTGAGAATAAAAAATTAGGACATATGATGAGAGCTATCTTTGCAGCAGGATGTTTCTGGGGCGTACAGTATTATTTCGATCAGATACCTGGCGTCTTGCAAACTACGGTCGGCTATATAGGCGGCGAAACGACACGCCCAACTTACGATGATGTGTGTCATGGGGATACCGGCCATGCCGAAGCAGTTGAAATTCGGTTTGACGCAACAATCATTTCGTACGAGCGGCTCGTCCGGCATTTTTTTCGTATGCATGACCCCACTCAGCATAATCGGCAAGGTCGTGACGTGGGGAGTCAATATCGATCAGCAGTCTTCTATATTGACAACAATCAAAAACGTCTTGCTATGACTGTTCGTGACTCGCTGCAGCCATCGTACGATAGACCCATCGTTACCCAGATTGTGCCCGCCACACAGTTTTACAAAGCGGAGGAATATCACCAGAAGTTCACTGTGCGGACGGGGCGGGGTATGTGTCATATACCGTATACTCCGATAGAGTAGTACATCTGTGAACCAGTTGTGATATATTGTTGGCATGGCTAAAACAACTTCTACCACCAAGGCAAAGACTAAAACCACAAAAAGAAAACCGACTGTTAAGGCAGCTACAAAAACAACTATGGCATCCGCAAAAGTAAAGAAATCAGCAGCAATAACTGCAAAGCCTGTTGTTGCCAAGCATGATACTAAAGTGACCATTCGTATTGTTGAAAGCCGATTTGCTTTCTTACGGCGTGTCCAGGTACGACTTGGTTTGCTGTTTACTGCGCTCGCCGTTGCTGCAGGCTTACTGATGAACAATGAATCCGCGCAAGTGCTCATGGGACATCTCGCAAAGGATGAACTTGCCAGTCGGGCAGGGACAGTGCTTGCTCCTGCTGCGCACGTACTATACGAAGTTGAATTCCGATGGCTGCTCGTCGCGACGTTGGCCGTCGCAGCAGTATTGGCTTTACTCCGTGGCACACGTTATTTTGCACGTGAGCAAGCGGGCATGAAACGAAGAGTCCAGACACTTCGTTGGGTAGATTTTGCTATTACTAACGTACTGATGTTCGAGATTGTTGCACTCCTCAACGGCCTTCAGGATGCTGCAGGTCTAAAGCTTGCTATGGTATTCGTAGCACTTGCAGCTTACTTTGCATGGATGTTCGAGCGCGAGAACGCTGCCACTGGCAAACCTGCTCGTGCAACGTACCGCGCCGCACAAGTAGCGGTCGCCGTTCCCGTACTTGCACTCGTGCTTACTATGCTTGCAACATACGTGTATGGCATGGAGCGTTCACCATGGTATGCATATGCTGCTGCAGCGGTTGTTGCAACGGGCCTTCTTGCCACTATTCGCGCACAATGGAATGCATACAAGCTTCGCAACGGATCGCATGATTATCCTGCAGTCGACCGTACCTATACCGTCATTAATTCGCTCACTAAAGTTTCCCTTGCAGTCGTTCTTATCATCGGTCTCTACGCACAATAAAACTTTTGTCCGTGATCGAAGAAGTCGTTACTATTGAAAAACTTGTCCATGGTGGGCAGGGAATAGGCACGCTGGCAGATGGTCGGCGTGTCTTTGTGTGGAACGCACTCCCAGGTGAAGAAGTTCGTGTTCAGCTAACCAAAAGCAAACACAAACTTGCGGAAGGTATAGCAGAAGTAATTCTTGCACCCTCAGTAGATCGCATAACGCCTCGGGATGAAGCGTATATGAGCACGAGCCCGTGGCAGATTATGACGTATGCGGCTGAAAACAAGTTCAAGCGAGACATCCTCGTCGAAACGATGCAGCGTGAACATGTACGAGGTGTCGAGCAGATTACGATGCACGCGACTGATCAACAATGGCATTATCGTAACAAAATGGAATACTCCTTCTGGGCGGATGAAGCCGGTTTACACATGGCGTTATTCCACCGTGGTAGCCATGGCAAGCGTATCGTACCAGGTAGTAGCATCGCCATGCCGGCTATAGATGAAGCTGCCCAGCGCATTCTCGCAGTATTGAACAAACATCAGATTCGGGGGTCCCAGTTGAAATCGGTGGTCATTCGCGCCAACCAGGCGGGTGAAGTGGTGGCGGCACTCTTTGTAAAAGACGAACAATTTCCACAACTACCCGAGGTCGGTGGCAGTATTAAGGGGTTTGCGATTTACTACTCTACCCCCAAGAGTCCTGCCAGTGTCCTCACGAAAGAGTTGTATATCTACGGTGACATAACCTTGTCCGATACCGTCGGGGATCGTGTTATAACATACGATGTTAATTCATTTTTCCAGGTCAACTTGGATATATTTTCAGAAGCGTTGACCGCCATCCGCACTGCGGTGGGGGATGAGCCGTATATTGATATGTACAGTGGTGTCGGAACAATTGGACTCGCCATAGGCGGTAAGGCATTGCTTATTGAATCCGATCCTCATAATTGCGCAATGGGACGAGTTAATGCACAGACATCAACTGCAGAAGTCATAGAAGCATCTGCTGAGTCTGCGTTGGAGTATATTGATAGTGATCATAGCCTTATTGTCGACCCACCTCGCGCTGGTTTACATCCACACGTTGTGCAACGTATTCTGGATGCTGCTCCTCCCAGAGTGATGTACCTTAGCTGCAACCCCATTACGCAGGCCCGGGACATTGCGATATTGCAAGAAAAATACACCGTGCAATCACTTACGGGTTATAACTTTTTCCCCCGGACACCTCATATCGAATCTCTGGCAGTATTGGTTCGCCAGAAGTAACTTGTGACATAAAATAGACAAAACAATAAATTAGTTACAAAACAGTTGAAATATTATTAAGCTTATGCTATAGTATTTTTCAAGGTGACAAAAACAAAAATAGCAAAATCACAGTACAAGGAAACTATGGACCAGCAAACTTTTACGGCTCAGCCGACAACAACCCAAGATCAAACGCAAGCGCCAGCACCGCTGGCAAATCAGGATTGGAATAATATTCCGCCTCGTCCTGCGGAACCAGCACCTATGCAACCCATGACTACCCATAAAAAAGTAGCACTTATCACTGGAGCGGTGGTTATCAGCGCAGTGCTCATCAGCGGATTATTTACGTTTGTGTCCGACAAGCGTGCTGAAGCAGCGCAGGCAAAACTCCAACGCGAGAGCCGTACAGTCGTCCTATAAGGGAGACTCTAGTACAATAGGTGTACCTATGCGCCTCCATCGATTTTATATCCCGATCAACACCATCGAGCTAAAACATGATTTTTGGCTGCATGATCAGGCCTTAATTCACCAGTGGCGGAAAGTCTTGAGATACCAAGCAGATCAACAGGTGGTGTTGTTTGATGGCGTCGAGACGGAGCGGCTCTATCGTATTACGGAAATGCATGATACCGAGGCGCACCTCGAACTGATTACAGATTATGAGCGGAATGTCCCGCAGAAGGATGTGTATCTCTTGTGGTCACTCCTCAAAAAGGACAAGAATGACTGGGTGCTACAAAAAGCGACCGAGCTTGGAGTGAGTCACTTCATACCATTATTGGCCGAGCGATCAGAGAAGACGGGTTTTAATACCGACCGCGCGGAGAAGATAATTATCGAGGCAGCAGAGCAGTGCGGTCGCAGTGACATACCGACTGTCCGTGAACCAATGCTCGTTAAAACTGCGCTGGAACACCTGGGCAGCACGGTACCGCTTGCCCTGTGCGAGCAGGGCGGAACGCGTCCGGAATGTGTAGATAGTCAGACTTTTGGGCTGCTTGTCGGTCCTGAAGGCGGCTGGAGCGAGTCAGAGCGGACCTTGGTTACTTCGCATACAATACCGCATCTTGGGCTAGGGCAGTTCACCCTCCGTGCGGAGACTGCGGCTATTACTGCTGTTGCGCTGACGGCGTAGCTCGCAGCTCTAGCCTCATTACCGAAAGTGCATTGTCAGCCGTACCGGTGACCTATATACTTATGCTTAAGCAATAAATAAGGTGAGGAATGGCAACAGGTGTAACCCATAATCAGCCGGCTCTTGTGGCGCTTGGTGAGGTGCTGCATTTGTTGCCGCATCATACACGGCCGTATCGGCGCCGTCACATTTTGATTTTGCTGGTCGCGCTGGCATTTATGGGTACCATGTTTCTCGAGTTGGCGGCAGTGGTGACGCGTCAATCACTTGATCCCCGAAATCTTATTAGCAATGCAGCAACTCCTGTGCAACGCCAGACACTCACGACCGTCCGTTCGGCCAATGGATTCGCCTTCAGTTTTGATAATGAACAGTTTGCTCCGACTGCACTCGGAGATGGTTACCAGGGGCAGATAAGTGATGCTGAGCTTCGGGCAGGCAAACCGCTTTCCAGCGTAACACTCAGCCCGCTGCCGAGTAGAGTACCTCCGCCAGAAGCTGCTGCCGAACTAGAGGTTCGTGTAGAGACCGACGCGGCTGCCTTCGCTACCTTCAAATCAGTCGCTGCACCACGACAGGATATCACGGCTATTTTGGCGGACTATTTTGCGCCAAAAAGTACAGATAGTGTGGATGTCTCGTCGCCAGTCCGTACAACTGAGTCAGTGAGCGGTACGCTGATGACCAAATCAAGTTATGTCGTGACGCCGAAGTTTGCAGGCAACCCAACTCGTACGGTCGTCTGGACCAGTGAGGTGCAGAGCAGGCCATTTGCCATCACTATTCGTGGCATCGTTACTGACGAGGGAATTCCGACATCGATGGCACCCATACTGCATGCAATGCAGCTTGAGACAGCTACAAAAGTACAAGGGATATCAACTATCTTTGATCAAAAGCCACAACCGGTCATGGATCAGCAATATATTGCTGATCTGGTGTCCCCAGCAGTGGTTAAAATTTATCATATGGTGTGTGGCACATTAGTTTTTGAGGACCAGGCGCTCTCTGAAGATACATGCAGTGGTTCCATGGGGAGCGGCTTTTTGGTGACGGGTGATGGCTATATTGCAACCAACGGACATGTGGTGGTGTATGGTGCCAAGGACATGCTGGTCAACGCCTTATTACGCGACAGCACTTTACTCGAGCGCTTTCTGAGTGGATCACAACTCTCGTCATCCCAGATTCAGGAAGTCTTACAACGACCAGAACTAACCGCATCGATCATTTCTAAAATATATGATTTACCCGATAGCCAACTACGACTGGTAAATGAGCGCAAGTTGACGGTTGTTGCTTTGGGCGAGACGCCAGTGGAAGCGGTTGATGAAGAGCAGTTGAAGCAAACGGTACGGAGCTTCGCTGAGACTGATAGCTTAAAGCAAGCGAGGGTTATCGACTATGACTACTCACCAAAAGACCAGCTCACCGTCGTTGCAGATCCCAAGCAGGGGTTTTCATCGAGTGATGTGGCGCTCCTGAAGGTGCATGTGACCGACGCGCCCTTCATTGCTTTGGCAGATAGTCCCGCAACGCTGAATCAAAAAATTAGCTTGTTTGGCTTTCCGACTGATGCCGAAAATAAACTGACCGACAACACCGCACTCGACGTCACTGTTACAAATGGCGCAGTGAGCGCTGTACGTGAAGCCGCGGGAGGCACATCGAAGTTGTATCAGTCAGATGCCGATGCGTCACGTGGTAATAGTGGCGGTCCGGCAGTCAATGAAGATGGTGAAGTGATCGGCCTCCTGACGTATCGTTATACGAGCGGCGAAGTTGCTGATGCGGCGAAAAGCTATATTCGAGACATAGCAGATTTCAAATCGCTCGCTACAACTCATTCTGTTAATCTTCGCGCTAGTGGCACGGTTCAGGCGACCTGGCAGAAGGGTCTCGATCTGTACGGTCGGCAGCATTATTCGGCTGCACAGCGAGAGTTTGAATCAGTCCAGCGGGCGTATCCGCCGCATCGTCTTGCCGGAGGTTACATTGATCTGTCTAAACAAGCCGTAGCTGGCGGAAAGGATGTGCGCGAGCCGTCGGTAACCGCACTGACCGGAGGGGCTATTATCGGATTTATCGGTCTTATGGGAGCAATCATTCTCATCGCTCGCCAGTATGGACGACATCGTGTGTACCGTACGTTCCATTCGCATGGACTGGTCGTGCGGCATCATGCAAAGGCGTAAATATTACATGCCTTCAGTTCAGAAGCCTTTGCTACAATAAACAGAGATGATTGTAGCTCTCTTCGACTATCAATCATGCTCCAGCCGCCAGTGTCTTATAAACGAAAGGACCCAAAAATGGGCTATAGAGAACGCTCAATGCCGTATCAACCAGGGCAGAAAGTACCGTTCAAATTGTCGCGCTCCAAAATTGAGCTGTTCATGCAATGCCCACGTTGTTTTTGGCTTGATGTACGTCTGAAAATTACTCGACCGAGCAGCCCCCCGTTCAATATCAACAAAACCATCGACGAATTATTCAAAAAAGAATTTGATGTCTACCGCGCCAAGCAAGAGCCGCACCCGTTATTGGTGGAGACAGGCATCAAGGCTATTCCGTATCAGCATAAAGACCTGGATACGTGGCGCTATAACTTTACGGGGATTACCACCGTTCATGTGCCCACAAATCTTCATGTCTTTGGTGCGGTTGACGATATCTGGATCAACGAAGACGAGGAGCTCATCGTCGTAGACTATAAAGCCACGGCTAAAGACAAACCCGTTACAGCGCTTGGCCCCGAAGGCACGTGGCACGACATGTACCGACGTCAGATGGAGGTGTATCAGTGGCTCCTCAAGCAAAATGGTTTTAAGGTCAGCGACACCGGCTACTTTGTGTACGCAACTGGTCGTCAGGACCTCGATGGGTTTCATAATAAAGTAGAGTTCGAAACCTTTGTATTTCCACATCATGGTAATAGTGACTGGGTGGAGCAAACAATCATGGATATGAAAGCCTGCATGGACTCAGATGAAATGCCACCAATTGGCACCGCGGCTATGGGTGGCCCCTGTGAGCACTGTACTTACGCCCGTGCTCGTACTGAATTGACACTCAAAGCTCTGCAATCCAAGCAAAAATAATACACTGAAACTATATCGCTATGTGCGCTGAATCATAGGCAGTAGATGTCTAATAATCTATAACAAGAGCAGCAAGTAACAAGGCATTCATTATGAGAAACAACATACAAGAATACGAAACACATTACGCTGAGATGACCGATGAGTACGGTGAAATAATATATGAACCAACAGATGAGCAAGTTGCCATAGTCGGAGATATCCTGGCTCGCATTAGGCATAATCACCCGCGCGCCATGGAACACGGGAGACTCTGGGCGGGCAAGCTGATGATGGGTGATTCAGAAGGCCTAACAGAACTCGATCCAACGCTATATCGATTGGTGCATACTGGTGAGCGACCTGAGTCACTCCGTGTTTTTGCCGGTGAGGTATTTTCCCACGAAAATGCTTTGGAAGAGCTTATGGCATTGGTACGTAAACCCGATACGCAGTCGTAAATACTAGGTAACACGCAAGGGAAGCGATATAATACGCGCATGATTGATATTCAGTATATTCGAGATAATCCAGAGCTTGTTGCAGAAAAAAGCACACAAAAAGGCTACTCAGTAGACATTACCCAACTGCTTGGTTTCGACACTGAACGTCGTGAACTACAGCAGCAAGTAGAAACATTACGTCAGGCACGCAATGAGATAGCTGCGAGCATGAAAGGTCAAAAACCATCTGAAGATCAGGTTACCAAAGGGCGTGAGGTAAAGAATCAGCTCGCAGATCTTGAGCATCAGTTGAACGCAATTGAGCAAGAGTTTTTTCACCTGCTCAAAAAAGTGCCTAACATGCCAGCCGATGATGTTCCCGTTGGTAGGACGGAAGACGAGAATGTTGAAATCAAGGTATGGGGTGACAAACCACAGTTTGGTTTTGAGCCAAAAAACCACTGGGAGATAGCCGCCCAGCGCGACTGGATTGATAAGGAACGTGCCGCGAAGGTTACGGGGTCTCGCTTCGCATACATCAAGGGTGAGCTCGTTCAGTTGCAGTTTGCACTCATACAGTTTGTACTCGATACTCTGACCAACCAAACAGTACTTGAAAAGATCATTACAGATAATACATTAAACATACAGGCTACGCCGTTCACACCTATTTTACCGCCGGTAATGATACGTGAAGATGTCTATGATCAAATGGACCGACTGGAACCGCGAGAAGACCGTTATCATATCGATGGTGACGATGACAATCTTTGGCTCATTGGTAGCGCAGAACACACGCTTGGCAGTATGTACGCTGACGAATTTATTGCTGAATCCGATCTCCCTGTCCGTTATATTGGCTACTCAACGAGCTTCCGCCAAGAAGCGGGAACTTACGGCAAAGATAACGAAGGTATTATTCGAATGCACCAGTTCGATAAGCTCGAAATGGAAGTATTCAGTACCGCTGATACCGGCCCGGACGAGCATCTGTTTGTGATAGCTCTTCAGGAGTATTTCATGCAGCAAATCGGCATTCCATATCATGTACTCATGAAATGTACGGCTGACATTGGCAAGCCAAATGCTCGTGGCGTCGATATTGAAGCATGGCTCCCGGGACAGAACAAATATCGAGAAACACACACTGCCGACTACATGACAGACTACCAGGCACGTCGTCTCAAGACGCGCACGAAACGGGGCGATGGCAGCGTAGAACTGGTCCATACCAACGACGCGACGGCATTTGCGATGGGCAGGACCATGGTAGCAATCATAGAAAACTTCCAGACGGCAGATGGCAAGGTTGTGATTCCAGAAGTCCTCCGGCCATACATGGGCGGCAAGCAACAGATTTAATATCATCCCACGTATATTCGAGTAACTTCATGACGTGACGTGATGATACTCACAATGCATAGTGGAATAATGGCGTATAATAATTGTATGAACACACCATGTTCATAGACGTACTTTAAACCGTAAAAGGAGGGAGTGTATATGATCCAAAAATTAGAGATCAATGGGGTCCATGCTGTACTCACAGAT
>CAZPVS010000004.1:0-44200 GCA_964590315.1 uncultured Candidatus Saccharibacteria bacterium | reverse complement strand
TACCAAGAAGATAGGCAAGCTCGACCGTTATATGCCGCGCCGCGCCCGTGAGTCAGCCCATGCTGAAATTTTTGTCAAAGAAGTCAAGATTAAGGCCAAGAAAGAAAACCTCTGTGAAGTCGTGCTCCATGTCCCTGGCAGTGTTATCACCGTCAAGGAGTCGACTATCAATATGTTTGCTGCTGTTGATATTGTCGAGGCAAAACTCAAGAATCAACTGAAGAAGTATAAAGAGACACATGGCAGTCTCCGCATCCATAGACGGGTATTATTGCGATTACGTCGCACCCCCGCTGAAGTATAGCTATCAAAAGCCGCCGTCATAGAGGCGGCTTTTTTAGTGTTGTCACATCAAAAACGTGCCTTCAAAACATTGTTGGGAAAAATACTTCATTCACCACCCCTTATTGCGGTACAATAGGTACATTGATTATCTATCGGTAGGATTGACTGACTTTTCAGAGAGAGGGGAAGTTCATGAAGAAAGTTATTAAACGTGTACTTGGAGACCCGCAGGCTAAGACGTTAAAGCGTCTTAAAAAGCGTGTCAAAGATATTAATGCGGTCGAGGACAAGTATAAAAAACTGTCCGACTCGCAGTTGCAGGCACAAACCGACGCGCTAAAGAAGCGATTAGAGAAAGAAAGCCTCGATAAGATATTACCCGATGCTTTCGCGGTTGTCCGCGAAGCTGCCCGTCGAACCCTAGGCCAGCGCCACTTCGATGTTCAGTTAATCGGTGGTATGGCGCTCCATGAAGGTTCGGTTGCTGAAATGAAAACCGGTGAAGGAAAAACGCTGGTGGCTACGGCGCCGGTATATCTGAACGCCCTGACGGGTAAGGGTGTGCATGTCGTCACAGTAAACGAATACCTTGCACAGCGTGATGCAGGCTGGATGGGCCAAGTATACAGTTTCTTGGGCCTGAGTGTCGGTGTAATTGTCGCAGACCAGTCATTTATTTATGACGCAAGTTTTGAGAATAAAAATCACGAAGATCCTCGTATGCAACACCTACGTCCAGCGACCCGTCAAGACGCGTATCAGGCAGACATTACGTATGGCACGAACAATGAGTTCGGCTTCGACTATTTGCGCGACAACATGGTTCGTGAAGAAGACCAGCTTCGCCAACGGGAACTGCATTTCGCTATCGTTGACGAGGTAGACTCTATCTTGATTGATGAAGCCCGAACACCGCTTATTATCTCTGCGCCATCAGTGACAAGCGGCAACGCGTACGCGCAGTTCGCTAAAGTAGTACGCCAGCTCAAAGAAGATGACTATGAGAAAGATGAGAAGCGTAAAACGGTATATCTCACCGATTCAGGTATTGATCGAGTAGAAAAGATCCTTGGTGTCGATAATTTGTATGTCGGTGGTAATATCCGTACGCTGTATCATCTTGAGCAGGCCTTAAAGGCTCAGACGATGTTCAAACGCGATAAAGATTATGTCGTGACCACAGATGGTGAAGTCGTCATTGTTGATGAGCATACCGGACGCCTGTTGGCTGGTCGTCGCTATAACGAGGGCCTTCACCAGGCCATAGAGGCAAAGGAAGGCGTCGAAGTCCAAGAAGAATCCATGACCCTGGCAACAATATCCTTCCAGAACTACTTCCGTCTGTACGAAAAGCTGTCGGGTATGACCGGTACCGCAGAGACAGAAGCAGAGGAATTCCACCAGATCTATAAACTTGAGGTCATTCAGATTCCACCAAATCGTGCGCTTGCTCGTGTTGACTTGCCAGATCGTATCTACCGAAGCGAAATGGGTAAATTCAAGGCCATCATTAAGGAAGTAAAGGCACTTAATGCCAAGGGGCAGCCGGTTCTTATCGGTACTAACTCAATTGAGAAAAACGAAGTACTGTCTGATTTACTTGATAAGGCAAAGATTAAGCATCAGGTGCTCAACGCCAAAAACAACGAGCGTGAAGCCGCGATCGTCGCGAAAGCTGGTGAGAAAGGTTCAGTAACATTGGCTACCAACATTGCCGGTCGTGGTACTGACATTGTGCTCGATGAAGAGACGAAGAAACTCGGTGGCCTCTATGTGATTGGTACGGAACGAAACGAATCACGGCGCGTGGATAATCAGTTCCGTGGCCGTTCCGGTCGACAGGGTGACCCAGGTACTACCCAGTTCTACGTCAGTACCGAAGATGATTTGATGCGGGTGTTTGGTGGTGATCGCATCGGCCTTGTTATGAACCGACTTGGCGTGGACGATGAGACGCCAATTGAAAACCGTATCATTAGCAAGAGTCTTGAAGGGGCCCAGAAAAAAGTAGAAGGCTATCATTTTGACTCTCGTAAAGAAGTGGTCAAGTTCGACGATGTCATGAATCGACACCGAAAAGCCACATATGTCATGCGCCGTGAGATTCTCATGAATATGGATATTCAGAAACGCATCAAGATATTTATCGAGGATGAGGCAAACGCCATTGCAAGCTCACCTGATTTGCTCAGCGATAAACTTGAAGCAATGGTGACTGAGGTATTCCCATTTGACGAGGCGACACTCGACCGATTATTCAGTGTTGAAGCGACGAAATTTGGCAAAGAGTTGTCGACTGAAGCTCTTGAATTATATGAAGCACGTGAAGCAGCATTTAGCGCTGAAATTATGCGCAAAGTTGAGCGCGATATTTACATGCAGGTACTCGACAATCTGTGGATGCAGCATTTAGAGAATATGCAGCACTTGCGTGAAGGTATTTACTGGATGAGTGTTGGACAACGTGATCCTTTAGTAGAGTACCGACGCCAATCCCAGCGTATCTTTGATGAGATGCAGCAAACGCTTCGTCATGATGTTGTTCGTGCGCTCTTCCATGCTGAGCCAGTCACTAACCTGGATGAACATGTAGAGACGGAATTGACTAAGGCTGCCCGTCATTCGGTAGAGAATGCTGATCGTATTACAACCGGGGAAGAATTCCATGAGGTTGACTTCACACCGGCTAAAGTTGAAGCCGCTGCCCACAAGCATGTTGCTGAGAAGCGTAAGAAGGCTCGCAAACAAGAGCGCAAACGCAAAACTGTTGCAAAACGTCGAAAATAAATAATGATTAACCAAAGCCAAGGAGGCTTTGCCCATGAAACATGCTGTTTCTGAAGTTGCTCTCGCCAACGGCATCAAAGGCCTATTCGTGCATATCCCCGATGCTTCCGTCATGACATTTGAGATAAACTTTCGGGCAGGTGAATATCTTGTCGCCAAAGAAAAGTGGGAGACCCCGCATCTTATGGAACATGTGCTTCTTGGAGCAAATGAGTTGATACCGAAAGCACGTTTGTTCCAGGCAGAGTTTGAGAAAAACGGCGCGTACTGCAACGCAAGCACTGGGAGCTACGACATAACCTACGAGGCCGAATGTGCCGACTTTGAGTGGGATAGAGTCGCAGATCTCTTACTCACCGCCATCACCAAGCCACTCTTTTTAGCAGAGGAATTTGAGGCGGAATTTGGTAATGTGCGCGAAGAACTGACCGCGCGTAGCAATAATCATTTCCGTAATTTGAGCCTTGCGCTTCGTGAAGCATATGGGTTTAAGGTTCTGACGGATCAAACACGATTGCAGCTGATGGATAATGTGAAGCTGGAGGATATCTTTGAGCATTACAGTGCCACGCATACCGCTCGTAATTTACGGTTTGTCATAGCAGGTAATATTGCACCAAAGCGACAAAAAATTCTCGAAGATTTATTTGAGAATATTGAGCTTGAACAGGGAAACGAACGACTGGCATTGCCACGAGAAATACCGGTAGCGCTCCAAGAACCGCTCTATATTCACAATGAGAGTGTAGAAAACCTTTATTTTTATCTGGATAGCTTCAGGCACGCACGCATTTCCGACCCAGAAACAGATGCACTTAGCCTAATCAATACCATGCTTACTGAGACACTCTATTCGCGCATTCTCGGGACTGCCCGTGAGCGTGGTTTGGTGTACAGTATGAGTTCTGGGTTTGGTCAGACGGCACATAGTAGCAATTGGTGGTTTGGGGCGCAGGTTATGCCCAAAAACGTGACCAAATTATTCGACATCATTACCCGTGAGCTCGAGGCTGTGTTTGAGGCCAAGTTGAATAGTGAAGATGTTGCCAGCGCAAAGCAGTATGCTCTGGGTCGGTATCAACGGAGCGGCCAAACGGTCAGCGGGACGGCGTCAGGATATAGTTCGCGATACTTTTTCGATGAAGCAATCGATGACTATTATGACATTCCTCGGCGTATCGATGCAGTTACTAAGGAAGCGATTGTTGCTATATCGCAGGCCATGTTTGCCGATAATATATGGGGACTCGGCTGTCTCGGGAGTTCGGGTCATGAATTTGTCGACGGACTGTATACCCACGTAAAACCACTGTGGAACCATGCGGATATCCGCCTCCCAGATAACTATGGAGCGTCACTCTCCCGAAGTAGCGTCTAGGTTACGACAAGATAGAGTATGATTACTGCATGGATGAACTAACAAAACGTTCACAATTATTACTCAAGGAAGTCACTTCACTGACTACTGCGTTGTCACTGGATACCAAAATTGCAGAACGAGACAGTCTGGCAACTGCACTCGCCGATCCTGCGGTGTGGCGTGACAATATGCATGCGCAAAATCTCGCAAAACAGCAGGCCAAATTAGAAGCAACTGTGACGCCGTGGCAGCAGCTGACCGCTAGACTATCAGAGATCGTTGAACTCTGCACCCTTGGCGATGATGCTTTGCAGACCGAGCTGACCCAGCAACTGCAGAGTGCAGAAGTGACACTGCAAGAACTGAAACAAGACCTTCGGTATAGCGGGCCGTTTGATGACATGGATGCGATTCTCAGTATCCACGCAGGGGCGGGGGGTACAGACGCCCAGGATTGGGCAGGCATGCTACTTCGCATGTATGTGCGGTGGGCCGAGCAAAATAACTACAAAGTTACGGTAGATGATGAGTCAGTCGGTGAAGAGGCCGGCATCAAGAGTGTGACAATTGAAATATCAGGGCCTTATGCGTTCGGTAAGATAAAAAGCGAGCATGGTGTCCATCGTTTAGTGCGCCTCAGCCCGTTTAATAGTGACAACTTACGGCAAACTAGCTTTGCAAAAGTCGAAGTATTACCCAAAATTGAACAACCAGATGTGGTTCAAATTGACGATAAAGACCTCAAGATAGACGTGTATCGAAGCGGTGGACACGGCGGCCAGTCCGTTAACACGACAGATTCAGCCGTTCGGGTGACCCATATGCCAACTGGGATTGTGGTTGCCATTCAAAATGAACGCTCTCAGTTGCAAAACAAAGAGACCGCTCTCACCATCTTGCGGTCCAAGCTCGCCCAATTACAGCTCGAACAACATCAGGATAATATTCGTGAGCTGAAAGGCCCTAACGAGCAGGCTGCATGGGGTAACCAAATTCGCAGCTACGTTCTTCACCCATACAAACAGGTCAAGGATCTTAGAACACGTCACGAAACAAGTGACCCTGACACTGTCCTGGACGGCAGTCTTAATGATTTCATCGATGCTTATCTTGAATGGAGCATCGGACAGCAGCACTAAGCACCGCTGTAACTTTTGGTATCTTTGTGCAGGTTAGCGAGACGATAAGGGTGTGAAATTTATACCTGAGGACTATTCCTTGGTATAATAAACATAATGATTTTATTGGACAGGGTAACCAAAGTATATAACCGCAATAGTACGGCACTCGACCGGGTGACGCTGCATGTAGAACCTAAGGAATTCGTCATTATTATCGGGAAGAGTGGGGCGGGCAAATCCACCCTCCTGAAGCTCCTGACGCGAGAAGAACGACAAACAAGTGGCAAAATTGTCATCGGTGGTATCGATTACGACAAACTCAAAGATAAAGATATTCCACTGTTACGCCGGAAGATTGGTGTCGTGTTTCAGGATTTCAAGCTGCTTCAGAACAAGAATGTGTTTGAGAATGTTGCTTTTGCCCTTGAAATAGTCGGTTTTGGTAATAAAGAGATTGACCACACGGTCCCGCGAGTTCTGGATATTGTTGGGCTGAAGGGGAAGGAGAAGCGTATGCCACTGGAACTCTCAGGTGGTGAACGCCAGCGAGTGGCAATCGCCCGTGCTATTGTCCGGCAACCAAAGATTTTGATTGCTGATGAGCCTACAGGTAACCTTGACCCTAAGCACGCCTGGGACATTATTAAGATACTGGAAAAAATCAATCGCTATGGTACTACGGTACTACTCACTACACATAATATAGAAATCGTGAATCGCTTGAAGCGGCGGGTTATTACCATTGAGGATGGCAGAGTGGTGAGCGATCGAGCGCATGCGGAGTACCAACAGTAATGGCACGCGCACCAGGCAATCACTTTCTAATCACACAGTGGCGCGTCGTCAAGACGGGTTTGCAGAATTTTATGCGCAACCTGACTTTGGCGGTGGCGGCTATCGCCGTGATGGTCATTACCCTCACAATCATACTCTTTTCAATCATTTCCAGCGCAACCTTCACAAACACCATTGAACAGATTACTGACAAGATTGATATATCTGTCTATCTTAAGGATGATGTGACACCTCAAAAGCGCGAAGAGTTAACGGATAAATTTAAATCGCTCGAAAACGTGAAATCCATCGAGTATGTCTCTAAAGACCAGGCACTTGAGGACTACAAACAATCAAACCAGGACAAACCTGATCTCCTTGCGGCTATCTCGCAAACCGACAATCCCTTGCCGGCAAGTTTACGGATCAAACCTGCAGATCCTAACCGTATTGAGGAAATACGGACCTTTATTGAAAGCCCGGAAATAAAAGCACTCCAGTCCGATGCCACCTCTTACTCGGGTGAGCGGAAAGATGCAATCGACAATATTACCAGTGCCACGCGATTTTTCCAGACGGCTGGGTTAGTGGGAGTGGTGGTATTTGCCATGGTCTCCATGTTGATTATTTTCAACACTATCCGGATGGCAATATTCAATCGTCGGGATGAACTTCAGATTATGCGTCTCTTGGGCGCTAGCACCTGGTTTATTCGTGGTCCGTTTGTAGTAGAGACGGTCGCATACGGCATTATTGCCTCAGCGCTATCAGTAGCAATTTGTCACTTCCTGTTTGTGGTATCATCTTCGGCACTGGGTGCGAGCAGTTTCGGCTTGCTTGATATCAACTTCGCCAGTGAGTACTTCACTAGTAATTTCTTCCTCATCTTGACCGGACAGCTGGCAATAGGTATACTAATTGGGGCCGTATCGTCTGTCATTGCTACGCGGCGCTATCTAAAATTCAAGACATCAAAATAACCTTTGGCCGCATTCTCATACGGCTTTAGACAGTCTAGATCCTCACATCCTCACCTAGCATAAAACTTATATCTCACTCTATCTGAGTATTAATTATTTAAGCAGGAGGGAATACTTACTACCGATGTAAATTAACTCATCAATCAGTAGTGCTCTGTGCTCGCACGGGGGCTATTTTTATTTGTGCGTAATAACTTAACAATATTATTTCAATACTATACATATGATCAACCTACACTCGATCAAACAAACACCCTCACATATATTACGTTTAAGCGCTACGATACTCACCGTAGCGGTGTTAGGCAGTAGCCTGGTACTTGGCTCAGTCCATGCGGACCAATATGACGAGAAAATCCGTCAGTTGCAGGCGCAGAACGATGCGATTCGTGCTCAGTCAAATAGTCTAGCCCGTGAAGCTGCAAGCTTTGAAGAAAAAATCCAGCAATTGGCAGGGCAAATCAGTTCGCTTGAGAATCAAATCAAGATAAATGAGGCGAGGCGTCAGCAGCTGCTTGTGAAGATTAATGTGACACAGCAGCAGATTGATGCAGAAAAGAATGTGCTGAAGCAAAATATCCGCGCGATGTATCTCGAGGACGAGATCAGCACATTTGAAATACTGGCATCCAGCAACAATCTTGGTAAGTTCGTTGACAAAGAGCAATACCGTAATGAGGTCAAGGACAAGATTACTGCCACTATCAAAAAGATCAATGAGCTCAAGCAGCAACTTGACGCACAGAAAACCCAGGTAGAGACCGTTATCAATGACCAGAAAAACGTCCAGTCGCAGCTTGCAACCCAGAGAGCAGAGCAGGCACGCTTACTAGCTATGAACCAGGCAGAGCGCGGTAAGTTAAATGCCGAGCTGAACGCAAATAGCAGCAAAATCAGCAAGCTACGCAGTGAACAAGCAGCCGCGAATGCCCGCTTGTTCGGCAACGGTGTCGTTAATAAAGTTGACGGCAGTGGCTATCCCTGGGCAGGTGTGCCGTTCCCGAATGAAATGGCCGATCCGTGGGGTATGTATAAGCGACAATGCGTCAGCTATACAGCATGGAAGGTGGCCGCATCAGGGCGTCATATGCCGCACTGGGGTGGCCGCGGTAACGCAAATCAATGGGATGATAATGCTCGTGCTGCCGGCATCCCCGTGGATGGCAACCCGCGAGTTGGTGATGTCGCGGTGAGTAACAGCGGCTACTATGGCCACGTCATGTATGTTGAGGCAGTCTACGGTGACGGGACAATCTACGTTAGCCAGTACAACGCTGGTTGGGATGGTCGTTACTCGGAAGCCAAAGTGAGCGCTGCTGGCCTCGTCTTCATCCACTTCTAGTTCACGTAATACTATCACTCGCCTCGGCTTGCTCATGTGCGGCTGCATATGAACTGCCGAGGCTTCGTGTACATCAATACGGAGCTGTTTCCGCAGGCAAAGTCACTACCTTAGCCATGAAAAATTAGTATTGTCAATACGCTTGTGCTGTGGTATTATAGGGGAGTCTATAAACAAGACAAAAACATGAAAACAAAAGTATTATCACTCAGCACCAGATCGGTTGCATTTCTTGCAGCCCTCTTTGTGTTTGTCGGCGCCTTTAGCGCCTATACGTTTGTGCTTGCGGATGATTATCAGCAGAAAATTGACGCGCTCAAACAAGAGAACAGCCAGAACCAGAAGAAAGTCAGCGAGCTGAGCATCCAAGCGGACAGCTATGCTGGTGCCGTTGCCGACCTCGAGCGGCAGATAGCAGGCTTGCAGGCACAGATAGCGGCTAATGAAGCACAGCGCGATGCCCTCCAAGCGGAGATAAAAAAAGCAGAAGAAGAGCTTGCACGGCAGCGCGGTGTACTTGGACAGAATATCCGTGCCATGTATCTTGAAGGTGACATCAGTACGTTTGAAATGCTCGCTTCCAGCCGGGATTTGAGCGAGTTTGTCGATAAGCAGCAGTACCGTGATGCCGTTAAAGACAAGATAAAGACAACCATGGATAAGATTACTACCCTCAAGCTTCAGTTGAATGAGCAGAAGGAATCAGTCGAGCGACTTTTGACCGAGCAAAATACGCTGAAACGGCAAGCTGATGCAAATCGGGCAGAGCAGCAGCGTCTCTTGGCATTCACAGAAGCGCAAAAGACCGATTTCACAAACAAGATCAAAGACAACAACTCCAAGATTGCCGAACTCCGCCAACAGCAGATTCTTGCAAATGCCCGTAACAGTATTGGTGGGCGGATTGGAAGCCCCACGAATGGCTACTATCCGTACGAGGGCTGGCCATTTAGTATGCGCGAAGGTCCGGGGTGCGTCGATGGCGATGGTCCTGACCGATGGGGATACTGCACGCGACAGTGCGTATCATATGCAGCGTGGGCAGTCGAACGATCTGGTCGCCGTGCACCGATGTACTACGGCAATGCCAATAACTGGGATGATGCTGGCTGGCGCTACGTTGTTGATAGCCCGCAACCTGGGGATGTTGCAGTTGATAACAGCGGTACATGGGGACACGTCATGTACGTAGAAGCAGTCGGTACCAAAAATGGCCGTCCGGCAATTTATGTTTCACAATACAATGCCAGTCTTCGAGGTGAGTACAGTGAAGAGTGGAAGTACTCCTCCGGCTATATCTTCCTGAGATTCCCATAGTTATTACGCTAACATTCAGCGATAACATAGTATAATGATCACGTTAAACGCATATTCTTGAAGAGGGAGTTACCAGTGACATCACATGCTAAACGAGTAGAACGGCCGCAAAAGGCTCCAGTAAAAAGAGCTTTTTACGGACTACTGGCAGGACTGCTCGTTTTCATGCTGGGTGTGAACGTTGGTAACGGACGTATCGCAGTGGGAGCGAATAGCGGACAAGTTGCCAATGAGTTACCTGCAAACCTTGATTACAGCAGCATAGAGGCAGTCTATGACACATTGCGTGTCACATACGATGGTGACATTGAACATAAGGCACTCCTAGATGGGTTGAAGCAAGGGCTCGCCCAAGCCACCGGCGATCCATACACTGAATATTTCAATGCAACGGAAGCCAAAGAATTTGATGAGGAATTGAGCGGCTCATTTACGGGCATTGGGGCAGAGCTCGGCAAGAATCAAAGTAATAACATTGAGATTATTTCGCCAATCGCCGGTTTTCCCGCTGAAAAGGCCGGATTAAAAGCCAAAGACGTCATTGCTGAGATTGATGGCGAATCGACCGCCAATTTATCAATTAGTGAAGCGGTCAAGAAAATTCGGGGTGAAGAGGGCACCAAGGTTAAGTTGACGGTGGTTAGGGCTAACACGCAGGAACTTCGCTTTGAAATTACACGGGCTCAGATTACGATCCCAAGTGTTAAGTCAGAAATAATTGAAGGTAACATCGGCCTCTTAACTATCAGCCGTTTCGGCCCTGATACTGCACAACTGGCCCGAGAGGCAGCCACTGGATTCAAGCAGGCGGGTGTTAAGGGTGTAATTCTTGACCTTCGGGGTGATCCGGGCGGATTGCTCGACGCATCAGTGAGTGTTTCGAGCTTATGGCTGGACAAGTCCCAAGTTGTGCTTCAGGAGAAGCGGGACAACGTCGTGGTTAAAAATTTCAACGCCACAGGTAATCCAGTACTAAAAGGTATAAAAACCGTCGTGCTCGTCGATGAGGGGAGTGCCTCCGCCAGTGAGATTACTGCTGGGGCGCTCAAGGACAACAAAGCAGCGATTATCATTGGTACGAAGACCTATGGCAAGGGGAGCGTACAGGCGCTTGAGCGTCTTGCTGACGGCAGTCTTCTGAAGGTAACTAGCGCTCATTGGTTTACCCCGTCGGGAGTAGGAATCAATAAAGTTGGTATTGCACCTGACCAAAAAGTCGAACGAACTGAAGATGACTTTAAGAATAATCGCGACCCGCAACGACAAGCTGCCATCGATTACTTGCAACGCTAGAGAACGTGTCGCACCAATAACCATAATCGTACGCGCCTGCGGATCGTTCGGGTAAGAGTAGTGTCTATACATGTGGACTGCGTACGTGCTTATAATTAGTGCCATTTAATTTTTTATAAATACTTCACGAAAATCGTAATTCCATGGTAGTATTACCGGAGAAGTACGTTAATGGAGGATTGGGGACGCGTGGCAAAGCCAACTAAGTATGTGTTTGTAACAGGTGGTGTGCTTTCCGGACTCGGAAAGGGTATCACGGCCGCCTCCATCGGCAATCTCTTAAAAGCTCGCGGCGTCACTGTTAATATCCAGAAATGTGACCCTTACCTAAATGTTGATGCAGGGACACTCAACCCGGCAGAGCATGGTGAATGTTTCGTAACCAAAGATGGTGCAGAGACCGATCTTGACCTTGGACATTACGAACGATTTATTGACAAGGAGCTTACACAGTCCAGCAGCCTTATGAGCGGCCGTGTCATGTTGAAGGTGATACAAGACGAGCGCAGCGGTAAGTATCTTGGCAAGACCGTGCAGTTTATACCGCATGTCACTGAAGCGATGCAGGAAGAAATTATCGCCGCGAGCGCGGGGGCTGATGTGCATATTGTTGAAATCGGTGGTACCGTCGGTGATTACGAAGGACTAAGTTTCTTAGAGGCGATTCGAGAACTGGCGTTTCGGGTCGGTCGTGAAAACTGCATATTTGTACATGTGGTCTACATGCCGTATCTCGGCGCCAGTCATGAGTTCAAGACAAAGCCTGCACAGAACGCGGTGCGAGATTTACGTGGATTGGGTATCGTACCCGATATTCTCGTGGTACGGAGCGAATCCGATGCGCCACATGGTGTTGTCAATAAACTGAGCTTATTCTCTGGCGTACCCGTTGAGGCTATTGCTTTGCTGCCGAATGCGCCGACAATCTACCAGGTTCCGTTGACGCTCGAAGATTCCGGCATCGGCAAAGTTATTTCTGACAAGCTTGTAATTGAGAGTACGGCCATACCGCAACTTGATGAATGGCGGCATATGGTAGAGCAGGCACTCAGCAAACCATCTAAAAAGGTAACCGTGGGTATCATCGCCAAATACATGGACAACAAAGATACGTATATGTCAGTCACCGAAGCGCTCCGTGCGGCGGCCTGGTCTGCAGATGTTGACTTGACTATTAAATGGGTTGATGCGGAGTCGCTTGATACGGCTCAGGCAGATGTTGCTACTGCGATAGCAGATTGTGACGGCGTCGTTGTTCCTGGCGGCTTTGGTCAGCGTGCACTGGAGGGTAAAATTCATACTGCACAATATGCTCTTAAGCATAAGGTTCCGTATCTCGGCTTGTGCCTCGGGTTGCAGATGGCTGTTGTTGCGGCAGCGCGTAACAGCGGTCTCCAAGAGGCAACGAGTGAGGAGCTTAATCCTGAGAGCAAGCACCTGCTGATCAGCACTATGGCCGATCAAAAAGGTAAGGAAAACACTGGCGGTACTATGCGTTTGGGTAATTATGCCTGTCATATTGAGTCGGGAAGTCTCGCGGAAAGGGTCTACGGCACGACGAAAATTGTTGAGCGCCATCGGCACCGGTATGAGTGCAATAACGCGTATCGTGATCAGTACGAGTCGTGGGGTATCAAGGCAACGGGGACGAGCCCTGATGGTCACTTGGTTGAAATGATAGAGGCTGTCGACCACCCATATTTTATTGCAACGCAGGCACACCCGGAATTTTTGTCACGGCCTAACCACCCGCACCCCCTCTTTAAGAACTTCATCGAAGCACTTAAATAATCGGGCAATATCTCAAAACACTCCTTAGTGTAGGAACTAATATTCATTCAGTAGCTCAATCATCTATTGCCCGATGGGCCTCAATGCGGTAGCATGAACAGTATGGAAGACCAACAAATACCACAAGGCTACGCAAAGAAGATATTACTGGTTGAAGACGATGATGCACTTGCGAGTGTGTATCAAACCCGATTACAGGCAGAAGGTTTTGAATTACGCCGGGTTCCTAATGGGGAGGACGCGCTCGCAGCAGCACTAGAGTTTAAGCCCGACCTACTACTACTGGATGTCATGATGCCCAAAGTAAGCGGTTTCGATGTCCTGGATATTTTGCGGAACACACCAGAAACAACTAATGTCAAAGTTATTATGTTGACAGCGCTGAGCCAAGACTCTGACAAAGAACGTGCCGAAAGTCTCGGCGTGGATGATTATCTCGTCAAATCACAAGTTGTCATTGCTGACGTCGTTGACCGTATTAAGGCTCATCTCGGCCTCGCATAACAATCGCCTCGGTAAGCATCAAAAGCTCTCACTTATGGAGGGCTTTTTTAGTGTTCAGCGATAACCCTAAATTGACAAACAGTCATGCTTATGCTATTAATATACTAGTAAATAGCAACATCTATGACCGAAGTATTAATCAACCATATATCTCAATCAGATTACGGACATGAACAAGCTTCTGAAATGGTGTACCGCAACGATCAGGAACTAGTACATAGCATTCAATCTAATGAGATCATTGGATTGGCCCTATGCGAGCTCGACACACAGCCAGTTGGTATCGAGTCTCTATATCCCATGGCAACTGTCCTGACCACAAATGAGCAGGTAGTGGATAGGCAGGTGAGACTTGTTCGAGCATCACATGACGGTGCACCGATCTCTGTTTACATGAAACTACATAACTGGGCCGATAACTTTGAGGCAACTAATGCAGACCTTGAGTCTGCATTAAAATTTACTTTTGAGTCGGTCGGGCAGGGGACACTTCCATACTCTGACTACCGTGCAATAACGAGAGATATTGATGGCATGCCGGTCTCCTTCATATATAGTGAGTACGCAGAAACACTAGATGGGCTTGTAACGTTTAGCTTACCAGAAGGTCTGGATCAGCAGACTAGTGCGAACCAACTGGATACGGTACTAACAAAGCTGACTGGTCAAGGCTTGTGGGATGAATCTCTTGTTGAACAATCAATGATTGGCTGGAAAATTGATGCTTACAGAAACTTTCATAAGTTACCAGAAGGCCCACTTACCATTGAACAGCAACAAGCAGCAGTAAAGCTCGAGATTCATCCGAGCGCAAAAGGACGTATCAGCCTCATTTCTCCTGGCCAGCACGAACAATATACATCGAGATATACAGGTGAAGTTATCCGTCCTTTTCATCAAGTAGCTCGGCTCGAGAATGCCATAAATATTATTTCTGATGGCTCAATCGACTCGACATTAGCACGCTTGGAACGGGGTTATCACAAAGGTGGCCGTTCATCACATACTGACATGATGACGGGCGGAGGTGACGTTGTGTTTACATATGCTTCAACGCGGCCGTCGGGTATCTCGTTCTCATTCTGTCCAGAGGTACTTGATAGAATAGATGTGCGCGCATACAACGAGGATGCCTATGGCTCGATGCAGCTTCGAGGTACTCAACGAGTCGTAGATCGCGCCATAGAACGCCCTCGACGAAATGTTGTTACGGATTACTCCGAACGTCTTCAGCCTGATGAATTCAGTCAACTTGGAGGTGTGCACGAGTTATGTTTTGAAGGAGGGCTAAGCCTTACTGATTGCGAGGCATTGCAAATCGTTGATGGGGGTGAATCCTCTTTCTATGATTACAGATGGGAGATTGAGTTTATGCCATTTGTGCCAGAGCATGTTAGGTACAAGGGCAATGCCGTTTCTGAGATGGCAAGTAGGCTGAAGGAGCTGTGGGGTGACGAGAAGAATTCTCGCGATCTATTGACAAGCTATGGCCTCCCCGAGCAGAGAGTGGTATATTTGACGGCTGGGATGAATCTTCCCCTGAGGCAACGAATCATCGCAAAGCTGCAAATACTTGGCATTAATGACATCAGCGGAAGGTCGCTCGATGATTTTATTATTGAATTAGAAAGTTGATAGCACGAGGTAAGGAGAAGTAGTGGCTAAATGAATGCGTACGGGAACCAGATAAGATTTACTTCGTCTGATATCCCGACACAAAGACCCTACAAGAAAAGCGATAATAAACACACTATTGACAAACGGTCATGCTTATGCTAATAATATATAGCAGAAAGCAAAAACAAACATGTCAGAACATTTTCACTCACAAGGATATACAGAGCACAGCCGGCGACTACCAGAAAGTGAAGCGACCCAGGGATTTAGTGTCGAAGAACTTGCTGGCGGTGGGCGAGCGCAACTTCCTGTTGAAGAGGCGTTTGTTAACCACGATGAAGTTGCAGACATAGTTGCGGCTAAAATTGACTCAGGTGAGGTGCCTATAGACGAACAAAATGGCACCGTGCACGCCTGGGCGAGGGTTCGAGTAAGTGACAGGGAACTGGCCTCCATTGGATTGGCCGATTCGTATAAAGATCGTTGGCAGATTGAGCTCACTGATAACACTGAGCCCGAGTTACAGGCATTGATTTCCAAGAAGGGACACGATGCGCTTGCTGAAGCTGTGACCAATGCTGTACGACCCTATCTTGATAGGGACTACGCCCATTTCCCAAATGCGTTTCTTGAATCAGCGACAAAGTTATCCCAGATATTTACGGTGGATAACGGGCGGGGCGGCAGTTTCCGCATCTTCAATTTTACTGATACAACCCTAGGAGGTCGACAATTATCCAAGATGCTGAACGCCCTCCGTGAAATGGATGATCTTACGGGTGGCGCGTCCACAGAAGATGTACAGGCAATCGGAATATTCAGTAAAGATGCAGCCGCCTGGAAGCATATACCAGTGGGCGCAGATGAGGTTGGTGCAGGCTATGCCAATGCTTCGGCCACCGGCGGAGGCGCAATTAGTCTCAATGAGGAATTACTTCTGCATGCTGAGTCGCCAGAAGACGGGCTGAGTAAACCTGATGGGGTGGTGAGTGGTAATGATATCGAGGTTACATTGTTTCATGAATTAACACACGTCGTCGAAAACCGGCTGATTGGTACGAAAAAAGAACTTCCAAGCGAGAAGTTTGGCTGGAAACTTGAGCGTAGTGAATTCGGTTTCTTAATAAACAAAGGTTCGGAATTTACTGGTGATATTCTGAATCCGTCACATTACGGACGAGTTAACGCTCGCGAGGACGTCGCCGAATCAGCAGCGGCCATATTCAGTGGAGGTCACTGGAATGAGCGTTTAGATGATGGTCGTAAGCGGGCAATCGCTGAGCTTTTTGCGGATCGACATGCGGGTAATGCCGGACCAGCTTATCTGCGCTGTATGGAAGTGAGTGTTGCAGAAGTCGAGAAGCACGGTAAGCTTGGCTCGCACTTAAGACAGAAGATTAGCATTATGCCACATATTACTTACGATATCATGCGACAAAAATAATAAAACCGCCTACAAGGGCGGTTTTATGTATAACCGTGCTAACGATTATTCGACGGTGACTTCTGTTCGTTGTACGGTTTTACCGGTGAAGAGACGGACGCGACGGCTCGCATACTTCACGATGCCATCTTTGGCCGCGTGGATAGTGTAGTTGCGGCTGACAAAGGCGCCAGTACCAGCCCGCTTCGTGAGGCCTGTTTGCCGAACGATAACTTGACCAGCGTTTACTTTTTGGCCACCAAAAACTTTGACGCCAAGTCGCTGTCCCGGACTGTCGTGGACGTTTTTACTTGAACCACCTGCTTTAACTTTTGACATAATTGCTCCTAATTTTCACTCTGCAATGAAAATTGTTAATTTACGTTCTCGTTAATACTACTAATTCGCGGCCAACCACCTGATTTTCACGGTGGTAGATGAGATCCCGCGTGTCCACGTGGACAAAACTTATACGATTATAGCCTAATTCCTCGAGAGAATCAAGGGTTTTCAGGTGCTTAAAGCCACTCTTCGTGCACCATGCCGGAACGGCGATGCATAGACGGAAGCCGGGCTTGGTCTGGGAAGCAACATTGCGGAGAAATTTGCGGTGGATGGTGTCAGCATCCTGCATAACTTCCCGCAGGACATCAGAGGACGGTTCGGATGAGAAGGGACGACCTAAATACGTTTCACACGCGATGGTGTCAACAGGGGGATTCCAGGTGATGGTTGTCGCATCGCCAACGGCGAGTTGGTATAGATGTGTCGGCATATGGAGCCCTCTCTCAAGCCATGCAAGATTCTGCTGGCTGTAGTCAATCATACGTGGCTCTAGGTCGGTGCCGTAGACACGGTAATGCATAAGCATTGCTTCCTGGAGGATAACTCCCGTACCACAGAACGGATCAAGAATTCGATAGTTATATTCATCGCTTGGCTGTGGTAAGGCAGCAATTGCCATGTTGAGGATAATCTGGGCAAGCTTGGGTGGGAGCATACCGACACGAGCATCTCGTGCGGGGCGCGCTTGATCACGGGCAGCATACGCCTCGATATCCTGAATAACGAGTGTCTGGGCAACAACGGTGTGGTCACCATCTTTTATGAGAAGCAGCTCGATGCCGGTCGGACCAGTGAGCTGGTTGTGTAGTACCTGGCCGGCATTAAGCTCGACTTCTTTATTAGGTACGATGCGGACTGAGCGACCACTGTTTTTAATTACTTTCTTAAGCTGCAGTCCCGTTGCATTAAGCCGTCGCACATGTACGGTAAGCCCATATGTGCTGATACCGAGCCGTATTTTCCCCTCGGGAAGCGCAGCAGTATATTGCAGCAGCTCAGACTCAAGATGTTTTTCTATGGGCGCCCATTCCGTAGAGGGGATACGGGCTAACGGACGTGCAAGTCGCGTAGACCCACCGAGCGTGTGGAAGGGAATGGATGAGGCTGGAAGGCCAACGTGTAGTGCGTGATTGCCAAGCGGTACGATACGGTCCGCGCCAAACAAACTTTCCGCCTCTGCTAAACCAAGGGCGGGCTGGCGGCCGAGAATAAGAATTGATTGCGTCATTAGTATTAGTATAAGATAATTAGTCATAATGACCGAACATCAGAAACGCGGGCATACCCGTATGATATTCACTTGGATAACGATTCTCGCGTTATTAGGGCTCGCGTATGTCTTGCGTGAACAGATATTTGAAACGTTCCGTAATCTCGGACGGGTCAATACGTGGGCACTGTTGATGTTACTTCCGCTTCACGTTGCGAGTTACTACAGCCAGGGGCGATTGTATCAGGGCATATTCCGTGTACTTGGCGAACGGTTCCGAACGAAGTCGATGTATCGCTTGACGCTTGAATTGAATTTTATTAATACGGTTTTTCCAAGTGGCGGTGTCAGCGGTTTCTCCTATCTGCCCATTCGCTTGCGAGAGGAGAAAATATCCACCGCAAAAGCTACATTGGTCCAGATGATGCGATTTATTCTTATCTTCATCTCGTTCCAGATACTCTTGGTATTAGGCGTATTCCTGCTAGCGCTGCATGGGGATGTCAATAATCTGACCATATTAGCTGCCGGATCACTTATGACACTCTTGATCGTGGGGACATCATTGCTGGCGTATATTATTGGACACAAGGGGAGGATTAATGCGTTCTTCACTTTCCTAACACGGGTCATTAATCGATTTATTCATATTGTCCGTCCGAACAACCCTGAGACAATTAATGTTGGCCGGGCGCAGAATGCTTTTATTGAACTGCACGAAAATTACCAACAATTGCGGAGCAATCTGTACCAGCTGAAACGGCCGCTCATGTATGCATTGATGTTCAGTTTTTTTGAGATTGCATCAATCTATGCGGTCTATTTGGCGTTTGGTCAGCTCGTTAATCCAGGTGCAATTATTATTGCCTATGCCATTGCTAACTTTGCGGGTATCGTATCAGTTTTGCCTGGCGGTATTGGTATCTACGAAGCGTTGATGACTGGTGTACTCGTTGCAGCCGGTGTACCCGCAAGTGTTAGTTTGCCGGTTACTATTATGTATCGCATTTTGAATATGGGAGTTGCCTTGCCGCAGGGTGCTTACTTCTACTACCGGGCGCTCCATGCTAAACCGGTCTCGCAGGATGGATAACAGCGATTTCGTACTATCGGTTTCAGACTTTGTCGCAGTACTTAATCAGACATTGGAATATGCATATCCATCGGTGACTATCGTGGGTGAGTTGGCTAACTTTCGGGTAAGTAAAAACAAGTGGGTGTATTTTGATCTAAAGGATGATCACAGTAGTGTGAAGTTTTTCGGCACTGTTCACCAGCTACCTGGCCCGCTCGAAGACGGGTTAATGTTACAGGTTCGGGGAATGCCACGGCTGCACAACTTATTTGGATTCAGTGTGAATGTACAAAACATGCAACCAGTGGGTGAGGGTTCACTGAAAAAGGCTGCGGCCTTGCTGCAAGCAAAGTTGGCCGCGGAGGGCCTTTTTGAAGCGTCCAGAAAACGACCATTGCCATATCCGCCAAGGCGTATTGGTCTGGTTGCTTCCTCAGAATCAGCCGCGTATCAGGATTTCATTAAAATTTTAAATGCCCGGTGGGGTGGTATGGAAATACAACTTGTGGATGTGCAGGTGCAGGGTGAAGCGGCACCGGCTCAAATTGTAGCAGCACTTGAATACTTCAACACTCATGCACATCCCGTAGATGTATTGGTTGTGACACGTGGAGGCGGAAGTACCGAGGATCTCGCTGCATTCAGTACGGAACAAGTAACACGGGCGGTAGCGGGTAGCCGTATACCGACGATTGTCGCCATCGGACATGAAGTCGATGTTAGCTTAGCAGAACTCGCTGCGGATCAACGGGCTAGTACCCCAAGTAACGCAGCCGAACTACTGACTCCTGATAGGCAACACGTGCTCATGACGCTCGTTCGCCAGAAAACGCATTTAGGTGAATTACTATCAGGACAGGTGAAGGAAAAGAAGCGATCCTTAGCAGAACGCGGCCGCGCACTGCATGATACTACTGCAGCAGTTTTCCGAAATGCACGTCAGCGGCTGGCGGTCTCCCAGCATTTGCTCACGGCCTTAAGCCCTGAGTCGGCACTACAACGGGGCTATGCGATTATTCGATCAGATACACACGCAGTCATTCGCAGTACTTCGCAAGTGGCGGTCGGTCAATCGCTACATATTCAGTTAAGAGACGGCAGTATAGAATCAACAGTTAAGAAGGTACAATAAAGCTATGACAGACACGATTAACTACCACGAACTCAGCAGTGAACTTGATCAAATACTTAGTCGATTGCAATCAGAAGAAGTTGCACTTGACGAAGCAGTTCAGTTATATGAACGCGGCATAGCTATCACCAAACTCCTCGAGCGCTACCTCAGGCAAGCGGAAAACAAGGTTCAGAAAATCAAAGCAGAACTCGAACCCTAAGGTATTGTATGGAAATACTAGGGATTATCCTGATCGCACTCATCTTGTGTTTTGGGTTTGTAATCCTTTTTGGCGCACCGTATCTCCCAACATTGTCGCCACAGGTGACAACCGCGCTTGATCTGGCGCATCTGAAACCAGGGGAGCACTTGCTCGAGCTGGGATGCGGTGATGGGCGGGTGCTGATAGCGGCGGCAAACAGGGGATTGCGTGCAACGGGGTATGAGATAAATCCGCTTCTTGCGCTCGTTGCCTGGATTCGAACTCGCCGGCATAAGGGACAGGTCCAGGTGGTATGGGGTAACTTTTGGACGACGCGCCTGCCCCCAGCGCAGGGTATATTCGTATTCTTATTACCTAAATATATGGAAAAGCTGGATAAAAAGATTGTTCAAGAATATACTGGCAAGAATGTCAATTTGGTGAGTTTTGCATTTGAAATTCCGTCGCGTACGCCTGCAGAGACACGCAAGGGTGTATTCTTATACCGATATCGTTAGTCGAGACTCTTGCAGGCTTGCCATACTTCAGTTACCATAAGCATAAATGAATCCACAAGATCCTTTCGTACCAAAATATGGGCAAGTGCCACAGGCACCTGTGCCAACTTATGGCGGTATGCCGATACAGGCCCCAAAAAAGGGCATGAATATATTGCTTATACCATTCATTTTGACACTGATATTTCTGCTAGCGGCCCTTGGATTTGGCGTATGGGCATTCATGGGCATGCAGGATTACAAGAATAATGTTGAGCCGAAGATTGCTCAAGCAGTTGCTATAGCTGAGCAAGAGACTGCGACTGCAAAGGATGCAGAGTTTGTAGAGAAAGAGAAGAACCCATTACGAACATACAAGGGTCCACAAGCCTTTGGTAGTGTCGTCGTACAGTACCCTAAGACATGGAGCGCTTTTGTTACCGAGAATGATAGTAATGAAGAGCCCGTCGAGGGGTATTTTCATCCTAGTTATGTACCAGGCCTCGAATCGGGAACCGACTTTGCGCTTCGCATAAAGGTCTCTAACCGCTCATACGCTGATGAACTTAAAGAATTTGAGAGTAAGACCAAATCCGGAGCCATCCGAATCAGTCCATACCGAGCACCGAAATTACCAGAGTCCGTGGTTGGCTCACGGATCGAAGGTGAGATTAATAAAGGTCAGCAGGTAGTTATGGTAATGTTCCCGCTTCGCGATAAGACTATTAGCATTTCTACGGAGTCAGCGCAGTTCGTGAAAGACTTTGACGCGATTGTCATGGCCAACTTTACGTTCGTCCCATAATGGTCTTCTAGAAATCGCTTACGGTTAAGCTATACAATAATTTTGCACAGTGATGCATTTATATGGTGGTATTTTTACTCTCGGTGGGTGTACAATGTATACAAGTTTTAGGGTAACAACAGGGTAGAGAAGCTTGGGGTCAAACGCATACAACCAGTCAGCACAGGAGCGCCTTCTCAGAGCGCTCGCAGAGCAGTTGAAAATGCCCCTCTTACAAATTGCCCGTGAAGCAGAGTTCGCAACTGAGGTTACGGAACCTCATGCACTGCGGTCTATCAGCTATACCGCAGATATGGCACTTCGACTAGTGGACAGTTATTTACTCAGTGTGCAACTCCAAGCACTGCCCGTATTAGAGCTTGAGCCAGTGTCGGTGAGTGCGATGTTGCAGGACACTGCTCACCGTTTGAATGTATTAGCAAAACAATATGATTGTGAACTTGAGGTGCACCTGAGTGGGAAGTATGAGCCCGTCATGGCGCATCGCCAGAGTATCGAGGCAGCTTTTGCAACGCTCGGCTATTCGTTCATAGAAGCAACTCCCGCATCGGACAAAACACACAGAGTAGTGTTAGGAGCACACCGAAGCCATCGCAGTTTGGTTGCTGGGATATACGGTAATCAACCAGACCTGAGTGCTGATATGTATCGACGAGGGAAGGCACTGTTTGGCACTGCTCGACAAGCACTGCCCAGCATGTCTCCATCTGCCGGAGCGGGTATATTCGTTGCTGATTCCTTGCTCAAAAATATGGATACCCCACTACATGTTTCTCGTCATAATTCACTTGCAGGGCTCGCAGCAACACTCTCGCCAAGCCAGCAGTTATCTTTGGTCTAGGTATGTACATAATAATAATTGAGCCAGACAAAAAACTGGCACGTACGTATCAACGGACATTTGAGAATCTGGGTCATGATGTCAGTGTCGTGGCACATGCCCAGGACGCGGTGCATGTGGCTGATGTCCGCCGTCCAGATATAATTTTGCTTGAAGTCCAGTTGTCGGCACATAACGGCATAGAGTTCTTATATGAATTTCGATCGTATCCAGAATGGCAGGACATACCGGTCATACTACTGACACTTGTGCCACCGCACTCGTTACAAATTACTGCCGAGCTTATGCGCCAGCTTCATATAACAAAATGTTTGTATAAACCGGCAACAAGTCTCAAGCAATTAACTGCAGCCGTGGAAGAGGCGGTGTGAGTGCACAGATTGTTACCACTGGTATCATACTTTCACGACGAGATTTCCAGGAGGCAGATCGTATACTATCTGTTCTTACACCCGATCAGGGCAAGGTGAGTATTATTGCCAAAGGCGTCAGACGTCCACGCTCAAAGCTGGCTGGGGGTATTGAATTATTTAGTGTCAATGACCTGACGATATTGCCGAGCCGCAGTGAACTAAAGACCTTAATCAGCAGTCGTCTTATCACCCATTACGGCGATATTGTTAAAGATATACATCGGACTATGCTCGGATATGACATCCTTAAGCGGATCAATCGGGTAACAGAAGACGCGACAGAACCAATCTACTTTGAGCTGCTGCAAAAAACCCTGGCTGGGCTCAATGATCGGGATTTGTCGAGTGATATGCTTGAGCTGTGGTTTACCATGCAGCTTCTGTATATCACCGGGCATCTTCCAAACCTCAAGACTGATACAGAGGGGCAAAAGCTGACTTCGGAGAACGAGTACGTATTTGAGTTTGATGCGATGGCATTCCGCGAACAAATGGGCGGGCCCAATGATGCAAATTCTATCAAGCTATTGCGATTAGCATATGCGACGGATGCACCTGAGAAACTAAAGCAGATACGGGATGTTACACGGTATACATCGGGCGCATTGCAACTGGCAAAAAATATCCTTGGCACTGTCGTCCGTATCTAAATTAAGCTTTACAGATGATCCAAGAGGGTATTTAATCGTTCGCATGAACAAATTTCGACGAGCGGTTCTGGGCGGCTCCATTGGCGTAAGCACTGCAATGGGCGTATGTTTTGTTGCCGATACCGCATATCAATCAATCAAAGAATCCATTGTGACATTAGCGAATCCGCAGTTCAACGAACAACGAGCGGCGTTGGGAAAACTTGCCATTGCAAGAGAAGCGGATGCGCCTACTACCACTGAGCTGGCATTTCGGCCGCAGTCTGGTGAGTTAGTGGCGCCTGATGAAGAGCCGTTGTTTCAACCGTATTACATTGCGCTGGGCGGTCTAGCAGCGTTATCGGTTGGGCTGGCGGCAGAACAAGTCGGCATAAGGCGACGAAAGCAGGAGCAGATTGCGCTCGATACGCCGCTAAACGATTATTCTCTGAATATAGAGTTAGACCAGTACCGCCAGCAGAACTAGAACGTATAAGTGAACTTCTGTTTTTCTCCGCGCAGCTGGTATAACTCCGTTTACGACGTCGTACTCGGAAAGTATTGAATAAATTCATACTTTCCTCCGTTCTACTGGTATAATCTGAGGGATATGAGCAAAGACACCTCGCTTGAAGACATTGTTAGTCTGTGTAAACGCCGCGGTTTTATATACCAAGGCTCTGAAATTTATGGCGGGCTTTCTGGTACATGGGACTATGGTCCACTTGGCGTAGCACTGAAGCGTAATATCTCAAATTTGTGGTGGAAGATGTTTGTGGAGAGCCGTGATGATATGTACGGCATAGACTCGGCAATCCTTATGAATCAAAAGGTATGGCAAGCGAGCGGGCACACGGGAGCCGGTTTTGCTGACCCACTTGTCGAAGATATTGTTACTAAGAAGCGTTACCGAGCTGATCACTTGCTTGAAGAAAACGGTATAGAAAACCCTGAAGCGCTGTCATACGAACAGATGAACACGGTAATTGCCGAGCAGGGAATCAAAAGCCCTGAAGGCAACACACTGAGTGAGGTACGCGTTTTCAACCTTATGTTCGAAACGTATGTCGGGCCCATCCAAAGCGATGATGCCAAGGCATACTTGCGACCAGAAAACGCGCAAGCAATGTTTGTTAACTACCGTAATATTCTCGATACGTTTTATCCGGATTTGCCGTTTGGAATTGCACAGATTGGCCGCGCGTTTCGTAATGAGATCAGTCCTCGTGAATTTATTTTCCGGGTGCGTGAATTTGATCTTATGGAGTTTGAGTATTTCATTAAAGAATCAGACTGGGAACAACAATTTGAATATTGGCGTTCACAATTTCATGCGTGGATTACAGCCGTGGGGCTTAACGTAGATAATTTGCACGAGCTAGAAGTACCCGCAGAAGACCGTGCTCACTATAGCAAGCGTACGATTGATTTTGAGTATGCTTTTCCATTCGGTACCAAAGAAATCGGTGCCGTAGCATACCGTACTGATTTTGATTTGTCTAACCACGCTAAACATAGCGGAGTGAAGATGGAATACACAATCAAGGGTACCAATGATAAATTTATTCCGCATGTTATCGAGCCGACATTTGGCCTTGATCGCACGTTGCTTGCAGTATTGTCAGAGGCCTATACCGAAGACGAAGTAAACGGCGAGAAGCGCACATACTTGAAATTGCCCGCACACTTGGCGCCCGTGAAAGTCGCCGTCAGTCCGTTACTCAAGAACAAGCCCGAACTCGTAGACAAGGCCCGCCAAGTATATGAACTTCTTAAGCGGGAAGTTGGTGCCGTCATGTGGGACGATAATGGAAATATTGGCAAACGATACCGCCGACAGGATGAAATTGGCACGCCGTACTGTGTCGTCATTGATTTTGATACATTAGAGGGCGACACCAAAGATACGGTGACCGTTCGAAATAGAGATACTACCGAACAGCAGCGCGTCAAAATTCTCAATCTCGCTGCTCTGTTAAGCAAAGTTTAAAATAGCACATGGCCCAGTCAGACCCAGACTATCTTAAACAGATATCTGAGGAGATTCAGTGGGAGCGGGCGAAGGACCGGCATCTCATGGTAGACGTTAATGATCGCCCAGTTGCCCGTGTGAGTAACTTGGCACCGATGCGAATGGAATGGTATAGGCCACGGAGATTTTTCAAACCTCGTGTTATCGGGCGGTTGGCACTGGTGACGTTTGCGTGGCGTGAGCAAACAAAAGACCACAATTTTCAGGCGTATGCCGTATTGCGGCAAGATGATACCATGTATGCTTTCACTGACGATGCAGGTCAGTACATGAAGGCAGCACTTGATTTCATTGGAACGCAGAACTATCCTGAAGGCTGATACAATCCCCGTGCTAAATGGTATTATTGAATGAGCAAAGGAATACAAAAATGATTACATATTACACTGATGGTAGTGCCAGTCCCAATCCAGGTCCTGGCGGGTTTGCGGTTATAAAAGATATGCAGCCGGCAGTATTAGGCAGTGAAACACAGAGTACGAATATTCGCATGGAAGGACTCGCGATTATCGCTGCCCTGAAGGATGCGGATGGCAAGCCGTGTGCTATACACACTGATAGCGAATTCTGGATCAATGTCATAACCAAGTGGGCACCTGGTTGGGAGGCAAAAGGTTGGAAGAAAAGCAGCGGTGAAATCAAAAATCTCGATATTGTTCAGCAGGCATGCGCACTGTATAAGTCCAGTCAAGCACGCCTGGTATGGGTTCGGGGCCACAACAATGACCCAGGCAACGAACTAGCCGATGAATGGGCTAACAAAGCCCGCCATCAGAAGGCGTAAATCAATCTACGAATCTATTTTTTCCGTACCGCTCATTTGTGATGAGCTGACTGGTAAGTGCGTAGGGAGTGACGAATTTATTCGCCTTCTTCGCCGTTTTCGGACATTTCGGCAATATCTGCTGCAGTGAAGAAGGTGCTTTAATCCCAGATCATGTCGAAGTTTTTAGCGTACTCTGCATGCACGGCTCGGTCATTGCGGATCTCGGCAATAATATTATCGTTACTGATTTGAGCATCAAAGGAAAGGTTTGCACTGCCGGTGAATACCTTTGCCATGCGATTAACCTTACCCATGCTACCGCTGATTGTCATGTATTTGCTGTGTGAATAAAGGTAGCGAACACCGTTTGCATCGTACCTGTCGGTGAATTTAACAGGGATGCTGTTGTTCTGGAGCGTTCTAACGACACCAGCAGAGCTCTTAGATTTTGACATCATGACTTGTATGACGCAGCCTTCTTGTTTTAGGTCGCCTAGTCGACGGGAAATATCAATGCGATTTCCGAGCCAAATCGGATTAGAGAGTAATATTTTTGTGCGGCCGTTCTTGTTTCCATACCCGGTAGCCGCTCCCGTACACACAACCTTATCGAGTGCTGTCATATATACGTCAGTTTCTTTTGTCAGTTGGGCAACGGGATAATAATGATATGTTGCAGTCGTACCCACAATCGTAGGATTTACAGCAATAGCCTTGTCTAGCTTGAGCCCCTCAAAATAGATACGCATACCATTGTAGACTGCAGAGTCTCCAACCGTTACAAAAGCATCATTGTAGGCATTGGTACTGGATGATGACCGGAGGTTCTTGGAGGTTATCATCGTAACTTGCCTGGATGATCCGGTTTTGGATGCCATAAATATTTTGGTATGCATCAGACTGTCGGGCGCGTCAGAATAACAGCTATCAACACAGTATGCAACATAACTCCCATCGTTCACGCCTGCACGGTTGAATCGCTAAGCAAGCTTCTTTGGGATAGGCGACTCTTTTTGTGTCGCAGGTAGTACGAGCTTAATATTTACGCCACGATCATACGCTTTCAGCAAGGCAGTAGATGTATTTTCGATATTAATATCGAGTGTGGCAATACGGATAGTTTCGCCTTTGGGGGTATTTCGAATCATATCGTTCAGGCTGCGGGTAATCTTGTCAGCTTCCGCACCATGAAGGCTTGTAGAGGGGTCCATAAAGATGGGTCCGGGTTGCACCGAATACGCCGTGGCAGCGACATGATGAATAGGCTGAGCAATGACAATTACTGCGACTGCGAAAGCCATCGCCTTACGTAAGAAAGATAACCTCTTGAACATGGACACTATTATATAACAAATAAGTGATAAAAGCAATACCTTTTGAGAAATTACAGTGATTCAGGAAAGATATACCACATGGTATTACTTTAATTCTTTTTTGATATCTGCAAGCTCATCCTTGGTGATTTCACCCTTCGCGTATCGATGTTTCGCAATGTCGAGTGGGTCGGGTGCAGTATCAGTTCGGTTGTTTGCCAAGGTGCGAACGATATACACCACGAGACCAACAAGAATGAGTAGTACGAATAATCCAAATAAACCGCTCAGCCAGGAATCACCATGCCCGGGCATCCCCGAATCGTTGTAATGTGTCATGTGTGCTAAGTGCATATATTTTTCCTCCATTATGGTTTCACTGTACGCCCATAAACTAAGAATACGCTGTGAGAATCCAGGCAGCACCATCAAGTATCAGCAGGGTGGGGTATAATGTTGGCACCACATCATGCAAGACGCAATTACTCGATACATTCAAGAGATTACACAGCAATTTACGTCAGGTCATGCCCGTGAGCATGCCTATCGCCCGGCACTCGAGCGACTGATGAGTAGTTTTGAAAATGTACGCGCCGTCAATGACCCGGCACGGAGCGCGAACGGCAACCCCGATTTCGTCTTCTTGAAGGCCAGTGATAAAGATATTATTCTGGGCTATGCCGAAGCGAAAGATATTACAGTAGACCTGGATAAAACACTCAAGACAGAACAACTCCGTCGGTACGCCGGTTACGAAAAACTATTTTTGACCAATTATATAGACTTTATCTTTTTGCAGAACGGCGAGGAATACGAGCGCATTAGCATTGGCAAGCTTGTTGGCAATACGCTCAATCCGGACGATACTCAATACCCACGCCTCAGTCATGAGCTGCGCGCCTTCCTTGAGCGTGCGCCAGAGTCTATAAAAAGCGGCAAGCGCTTGAGTATCATCATGGGGGGCAAGGCACGTCGTATACGGGATAACGTCCGGGAATATTTGAAAACTGAGAATGAGCGTAATTCAGATCTTGAACATATCTATGAGCTGATGAAAGAAATGTTAGTTCACGACTTAAGTAAAGATAAGTTCGCAGACATGTACGCACAGACACTCGTGTACGGGCTGTTTGCCGCTCGTTACAACGATACCTCTCCCGTAGATTTTTCTCGACGCGAGGCGGTAGAGAACGTCCCTAAGAGTAATCCATTTCTCCGCAAATTTTTTGATCATATAGCAGGTGCGGATTTTGATGTAAGACTTCGTCACATCGTAGATGAGTTGTGCGAAGTATTCCAAGTCAGTGATGTTCAGATGCTCGTTCACAAGCACTTGCGGTTATTCGAAGTCGATGACGAGAAAGACCCCATCATACATTTTTATGAAGATTTCTTAAAAGAATATGACCCTGATGAGCGTAAGAAAATGGGCGCATACTATACGCCCGTTCCGGTAGTGCGTTATATCGTCCGCAAGGTAGATGAAATATTAAAGACAGAATTTGGCCTGAGCAAGGGGCTGGCTGATAACAGTATTATCACCAAAGAAATTGATCATGGGCAAGAGCTTCAGATTCGGGATGCAAAAACCGGCAAGCTGAAGAAAACAACCAAGGAACTTCGCCAATTCCATAAAGTACAGGTTCTGGATCCGGCAGTTGGTACGGCGACGTTCTTAAACGAGACTATCAAGTATATCCGTCAGGGATTCGACGGTCAAGAAGGGCAGTGGCCGGGGTATGTTAATGAACACTTACTCCCCCGTCTTCACGGCTTTGAACTGATGGTAGCACCATATACAGTCGCGCATTTAAAACTGGGTATTACCTTGCAGGAAATAGGGGTTGATACGTTGCAGCAGCGGCTCGGGGTGTATCTAACTAACACGCTCGAGGAAGGCATTCCGCGTCAACAGGACTTGTTTTCGAGCTTTGGGCTTGCTCAGGCCGTTACCGAGGAAAGCCAGAAGGCGAGTGAGATAAAACATGAACGTCCTGTCATGGTTGTCATGGGTAACCCGCCATATTCAGTCAGTAGCAATAATAAGAGTGCATATATTGAGAATCTAATCGCAGATTACAAGAAAGACTTGAACGAACGTAACATCCAGCCACTGAGCGATGATTACATCAAGTTCATCCGTTTTGCAGAGGATATGATCTCTAAAACTGGTGAAGGTATTGTCGCGATGATTACCAATAACAGTTATATCGATGGTATTGTCCATCGTCAGATGCGTAAGCACTTAAGGGAAACATTCGACAAGATTTACATACTCGACCTCCATGGCAATAGTAAGAAGAAAGAAACCGCGCCGAACGGCAGTAAAGATGAAAATGTGTTCGATATAATGCAGGGCGTCAGTATTATGGTCGCACTGAAAACAGGGAAAAAACAATCTGAGACATTGGGTGAGGTGTATCATGCTGAGCAGTTCGGTATACGTCAGAGAAAATTTCAAGACCTGGCAAACAATAATGTTGATTTTTCACGGATTGAGCCCAGTGCTCCAAACTATATATTTACAAAGAGAGATCTATCGAATCAGGCAGAGTACGAAACATTTGTCAGTGTCTTAGAGCTGTTTGTGAAGAATGACAAAGTATCTGGTGTAGAGACAGGTAAAGACTCGCTTTTTACTGATTTTGACAGTAAGACGCTAGAGCAAAAGGTCCAGCGTGTGTATGACAATCTTGGTGATCACACGACGTTAGGAGAATTTAAAATAAAGGACAACAGTAACTTTCCCTTAAGAAGTGCCCTTGAAAGAACGACATTTGATGGGTCGTATACAGCGAAGATACAGTACAAAATTTTTGATAGCCGAAGTGCTTATTATAATCCTGCTTTGCTTCGCAGACCGAGCTACAGTACCATGCGACACATGCTTTCTGGAGACAATCTTGGGCTTGTTCTCATGCGGGCGCAGGTAGATACCCCAGTATTTACGACGGTGATGCTAGCTGACTCCATCATCGACAAGAATTTTTACGGGTTCCAATCGTATATTTTTCCACTTTATTTGTATCATGACGATGGTACGCGAACGGTAAATTTTGACCAGGAGCGGTTGAAAGTGCTTCTGGAGGGTTTAGGCCCCCACTGTTATGTTGATCATGAGGATGATATTACATACCCGCAACCCGATTTCGTGGTTACTGCACAGGATACGCTAGATTATATTTACGCCGTGCTGCATTCACCAAATTATAGGGCGAAATATAAAGAATTTTTGAAAAGCGATTTTCCGCGCATACCCAAGCCTGAAAATGTAGCTGAGTTTAATCGTTTGACTGGATTGGGTAGGGAATTGCGTCAGCTTCATCTCATGAAATCCTCTACGTTGGATAACTATGAAACGACCTACTCGAGTAGTGGCACGAACGAAGTAGAGAAGATTTCCTATCAGCCAACGCAGGATTACGGCAACGTGTACATTAACGACACGCAATTCTTTGGGAACGTGCCCAAAATAGCCTGGGAGTTCTATATTGGTGGCTACCAACCTGCTCAGAAATGGCTCAAGGAGCGAAAGGGTCGTACGTTATCACACCACGACATCGATCATTACCAGAAAATCATAAAAGCTCTCACAGAAACACACCGTATAATGCAGGAAATTGATGGGTAGCGCATGGTGACTGTTAAATAATGAAGACAGTGCGTATTCATGATAGCTTACAGGACTATACCTATACACTGACCGAGCCGATAGGCAAGAACTTCGATCCTGAGTTTAAGCCTGACCTCACTCCGCAGCAGATGTTGGAGTTGGGTGTATTTGGTGGGCACTATTTTGAGGGTGAACACGATGAATTTCCGACAAAATGGTTTGCGTCTGCCCGCATCAGTGATGTGCATAATCCGCTGATGAACTTTTTTGAAGTTGACGCGAGCCAGAGTAGGGCAGAATGGCAACGAAAAGGCTGGATATACGAGGAAGATCCACGGGGCTGGTTCCAGTGGTATTGCCGCTATTATATGGGGCGCCGAGTACCAGAAGAGGACGCGAGGCAAATCAAGAGATGGAAAAACATGACGCGGCATATTGCCCAAATTAGAAAGGCGTGTCATCCGGGAGATGTGACATGTCGTCGTCGGCAACGGCAAGCGCTTCTCCACTGGGCATACGACAGCCGTACGTATTAATTCTAGTTGCCTTTCTAAACTGATGTTGTAACTGTGGCAATATAATACAAAAGAGCCGCAGTCATAGAGGCTCTTTTAGCTTGATACATTATCGTCTTAAAGGTGTTGCAGGGGAGGCCCAAAAGGATTTTGGGCCTCCCCATGATGTTGCCCCTAGGGGCTACTGTGCGACGTCGATGACGAGCGTCCTCTTTCTGGAGAACCACTCACCCTCGGCCGTCCTGTGCTTGGCCTGGAGAAAGAACCAGAACTTCGCTTCGCCCCAGTCATCGCTCTTCCAGGCACACCTCCGGGCGCCGCAAATCATCGCTGGAGCGGTGTCTTTCTCGGTGTCGTAGATGTTGATCTGGTGACTCTGCGTCTTGAACTCGTCGTTCAGTACGCGGGTGAATTCACCGCAGATCCACCTGGTGTGAGGGATCTGGCGCACCCGAACCTTCTGGATGGGTGGGGTGTTGGTGTCCTTGCGGAGTCTGAAACTGGCCGTACGCCACGTGTACTTCTCGCCGCAGCGGTTGAGCACCGTCTTGGCCGTGACCTTGGTGACACTCGCCACTTGTGTCGGCGTGTCCTCCGAAGCGTCAGCCGCAATGGCCGTTGCCTGGGGAACAGCTACTGCGATCATTGCGATCAGCGTAACCCACTGTCGAACCACATCTCCTCCTAGAGGATCGGGAACAGATACCATGCACACATATGCACCAGCGAACTATAACACAAAAATCAGTTATAACAAGATCTAGGTTACAATGTATACTTGCTGATTAAGTCGGGTATGTAGGATTTATGGAACTCTGTACATTGCTCGGTAATTCTTCTTCCAGCTTTCTCGTCCTCAGTACTTAACTATCAGGCACATGTACTTCGTGCTTGAAACTGGGCAGTATCCTTCTATAATCAGTTTATGGAACCGAGAGACCTGTCACCGCCATCGGAGCTATATATCGCCCGTGATGTTATCGAGACAGCCAAAGAGTTGCAGACTAACTTAGCGTCTATGGACGAGGCGACTCAGCCACATTTTGCCGTGGAAGCGATAGAGTTATTAGGTGACCCACGGGAAATATACGGCAGCCGAAAAATACTCATCCATGCACTTGGAGCGTTTGTCCTGACGAGAGATACAGAGCGCATATCTATCGATGAGTCACTCTATCATGGAACGTATTTTGGTGATGCATATATGAAAAGTAATTTTAGTCGGTTCGGGTATGTTCGCACATCGCTTGTGAAGAGCTTATGCCTCGTACTAGTTGAGACCGAAATACTTTCCAGTGCCAGTAACCCGACATTTGAAGGCGAGAAAATACATTCCGGAGTGTATGTACCGATGCATTCAGTGGAGGCGCTTTTCGCGGCATAGCATGAGTGAAATAATTCCCGAATATTACGAGTTACCGCCCATACCCGTAGAGGAAGTATTGGCTATTCAATCACTTGCTATGAGCACGGTCCGTGAGCGGGCTCGACGGGTCAATGTTCGCGACAACATGCACCGGTTTGTTATCTATGACAGCTCCGCTGGGCCGATTGGATCAAACGGATTGGATACGTTTTTGTCTGTATCGGTGGGCAAGAAAGATTTTCGATGGTGGCAGATGTCCGTGTCGTTCCTCTCTTTGCTTATGAGCCACCGTCTGCGCTATTCAAATACACGCGAACTCTATCGGTTTGACTGGGATGCTGACGGACACTGTTCAGGAATAAAATTTTTTTACGACAACCATAATCCTATCGTTGATTCACTTCCCAGCCTTACCGATGACAGGAAAATCGTGGATATTATCCAGCCCGATGTGATGATGTGGAGCAGACCTGTTGATGCGTGTGATTGTGATGAACTGTCCGACCGGATGCTGCAAATTATCGCGCAGCAAGAGCTTAGACAGACAGGATAGCTTATAACCTCCATGGCATGCTATGCGTCGCAGTGTCGCATTTCACAACAGCAAATTCCGAGCCTTCTAAGGTAGAATAGTTTTCATGGATGAAAACAAAACAGCCGTTCTGCCCTCTGAGGATGACGACGATTATCAAAAAACAGATATATTCTTATGGGCAAATAATCTCGTACAGATTAAGGAAGAATTAAAGATAGAACTCTTTCTTATTAACAAAAATTCGGTAGTGTATAAAACATCGCGTAGTAAGGATCTTGAGCTGCACCTGCATCAAATCTTACTCGATCCAATACTGGAATATGTGCTCGAAGGTGCCGATATGGGCTTGGTCGTACGTGGTTTCGAGGAAGCAGAGCAAGAAGATATGGTCTTGCAGCGTACACGGCTCAAGAATGTCACAAAAGCACGTGAAGTCCTCAGCTGGCTGAAGACACAAGAGGCGGAGATAGAGCAGTTCGTCGAGGAAGAACATGACCTTAAGCGCATAAAAGGGGTCATCGCACGGGTAACGCATGCCACCATGGGTGAGCCATTTTATGTGGCCAAGGTATTGCCAAACAGCAACATCATGAAGGGTAATGCTGGTTGGCTTGTTCGGGGTGGCAAGTTTGTGCCATTTGATGCAGAAGGCGCGCTCCGTATTCCTGCAGATAATCAAATGCTGATTCTGGAACAAGACATGTACGTGTTTAATCAGACGAAGCTCGACCAATTGTTTAGCTACAACGCAAAAAAGGCGGCAATAGCTGCTAAAAAAGTTGCAGAGATTCATGACAACTTTAAGCTGAGTTTTGAGGACGGGAATTCCCTTAACGCAATGGTCATGGAGAAGAAGTCATTGATCAATAAGCTCCAGAAGATTGATCCCGCTGCTGTTAATCAAGAAGAGCTCTTAAACCACGCCGATGAGCTAGGTATCGAGTTAATGACTGACAACGATGGCTCGATAATTATCATGGATACCAAAGATCTGACGAAGTTCGTCAATCTATTAAATGATGACTACTATGAATCGCCTATGACTGGCCAAAAATATGAGATTAAGAGCAAGAAGCCTCTTAAGATCACTGAAGATGATGAGGTGAAGGAAGCATTAACTCTCGCCGAGACCCAACCGGCTTAGTAGTATCAACGACAAGGTGATATGATAGGGCAAAGGCAAGGCAACATGACTTCCAGTTCAGAACAGCCCCACTATCACTACCCCCGTCACCGCGCTCTGTACGACACCCATTCGCCCCGTATGCACGGCGGGGAAATCCAAAGTGTCATGGAGTGCCTGGATGAGCTTTTGTATTTTGAAGACGACACTGCATTTCGGCCACATGCAGCCCAAACCGACGGTACCATTTTTGTTAACTATTATTCTCAGGAGTATACTCGAGGCGACTTACGAGGTTACGTGTGGCCTCTCGAGACAGTAAGACTGAGCGTCGAGCATACAATCTATCTTGGTCGATCCGCATTGAAGCAATCGTACAAAATACGGAGTGATAGCCAAATTCACCGTCCGGAGATACGTATTACGCGGGTATCTTCCATGTTTTATCTCGAGCAAGTGGCGGGTGAGGGCGTTGTCTACTTTGGTACGATGATCCGACCCGACGTGCTACCAAACGCCGATGTACATGAAGAGCAAATGACAGTGTATGATTGTGAGCAACTCTACGGGCAGGTGGTTGATGCGATCAGCCTCGCTGTTGCTGATGCGCGCGACCGACGGCTTCGGGTATAATTTTCCCTTGTAAAATATTCTGCACCGTGCATAATCAAAGCATAAACAAGGGGCTCCTATGAACGTAGAAGTAAACTTCTTGGCAGTGCTATTGGCTGCCGTGTCATCGATGATTGTCGGTAGTATTTGGTATGCGCGTGGGGTGTTCGGTAGAACATGGTCCACACTTGCTCAGGTTGACATGAGCAAGTCTCCAAAAGCGGGTGAAATGGTGTATCTCATGGGATCTGTATTCCTAGCATCATTAGTTACTGCCTACGTCCTCGCACATGTTTCATATCTAGCAAATCAGGCCTACGGAAACTCATTCTTAGAAAATAGCCTTGCAAGTGGATTCTGGCTGTGGCTTGGTTTCACCGCTGCACGAATATACACGCATGATGCATTTGAGGGCCGACCAACAAAACTGACATTGCTCACCTTCGGTAATGAATTCGTAACAATTATGGTCATGGCGCTTATTATCGGTATCATGGGCGCATGAAAATAGAAGCTACCAACCCCGATGAATACATGAGTAAAGCGGGGGAGCGCGAGCCTATACTCAGAGCACTTGACGAGCTTATACGTACCACTGCACCTGCCCTGGAACGTGAAATGGTGTCCAGTGTAGCGATGAATATGATTGGCTACGGCATGTTTCATTATAAGAGCAAAAGCGGCCGGGAAGGTGATTGGCCCGTTGTAGCGCTCGCTTGCCAAAAGAATTATGTCAGTTTATATATTTGTGCCACCGAGAATGATACATACATTACAGAAGCCAATGCCGATAAGCTTGGAAACGTGAGTATTGGTAGAAGCTGTATTCGATTTAAAAAATTAGAAGATCTTAATCTGAGCACGGTTCGCACTATTCTGGGTAATCTCCAGGCGCGTACAAACCGTGGTGAGGTTGTTTACGGGCTTTAAGCGACCCATGCGGTATACTTAAGCTTGATGAACGAAAAACATCCTGACAGAAATTTTCCAAAACACTTCTTTTGGGGTGCGAGCACCGCAGCCCATCAAGTAGAGGGCGGTCTGTATAATCAGTGGTCTGTATGGGAACTGGAACATGCCAAAGAGCTTGCACAGACCGCGCATCAGCGCCTTAACTGGGTGCCATCATGGCAAGAGTTCAAGCCCGAAGCGGAGACCCCAGAAAATTACATCTCCGGTAAGGGCGTTGATCATTTTCGGCGCTACGAAGAAGATTTTGATATCGCGCAGGATTTGCATTTATCGGCTTTCAGATTTGGCATAGAGTGGTCACGGATAGAGCCTGAGGAAGGCAAGTGGGACGTTGCTGCCATCACGCACTATAAGCAATACATCGCAGCACTTCGGAAACGACACATCGAACCGTTCCCGAATATTTGGCACTGGACGATGCCGGTATGGTTTGCAGATAAAGGTGGCTTCACCAAGAGGAGCAATATTGCATATTTTGAGCGATTTGTGCAAAAGATAGCTGATGAATTTGCAGACGAACTGACGTATATTATTACTCTCAATGAACCTAATGTATATGCAAGTTTTGGCTATTTGACCGGGGAATGGCCGCCCCAGGAGAAAAGTCTTTTTACGTTCGCAAAGGTGTATTGGAATCTTGCCCATGCACACCGCCGTGCCTATCACATACTGAAGACAAAAAAATCATCGCTAAATGTGGGCGTGGCGTCTCAGCTCGCAAATATCCAATCAAAACGCCCGCACAATGTCATCGATAACATCTCGACGAAGTGGATGCGCTATTTTTGGAACTGGTGGTTTTTGAATCGCCTAAAGCGGCACCAAGATTTCATTGGAATCAACTATTACTTCACTGATTATTATAAGGGTCTCGGCAAACGAAATAATCCGAAGGTTCCTCTCAACGATCTCGGCTGGTACATGGAGCCTGAGGGGGTATACCCACTATTGATACGAGCGTGGGCGCATTATAAGAAACCGATATTTATTACAGAAAACGGACTCGCCGATGCCCACGATACACATCGCAGGTGGTGGATAGAAGAAACAATCGTTGCGATGGAACGGGCAATTAGTGAGGGCGTAGACTTGCGGGGGTATTTCCACTGGAGTTTGTTAGATAATTTTGAATGGAAATATGGTTGGTGGCCGCAATTCGGTTTAGTACATGTCGACAGAAAAAACAATATGAAGCGGACTATCCGGCCAAGTGCTAAGTGGTTCGCAGCGACTATCAAGAAGATTCAAGAATAATCTGTATGCAGCATGCGAACCCAAACATAGTGGTGATTGGTGGGGGTACGGGCAGCTTTACGCTTTTGTCGGGGCTGAAACGGCATACGCAGAACATCACAGCACTCGTAAACATGGCAGATGATGGTGGTTCCACCGGGACATTGCGTGATGAACTGGGCGTGTTGCCGCCAGGTGACGTCCGGCAGTGTCTCGTGGCTTTATCGGATACACAGAAATTACGTGACGTGTTTAACTATCGATTTGAGGAGGGGAGCCTTAAGGGTCATGCCTTCGGCAATTTGTTTCTAACCGCACTTGAGAAAATGACCGGTAATTTTGCAGAAGGCGTAGAGCTGGCCAGCCAGATCCTGAACATTACCGGACGGGTCGAGCCTATCACGCTTGATAGCGTCACCTTGTGCATGGACGATGGGAGCCCACGGCCTATAAAGGGTGAGTTCACCATTGGCCATGCTCGGTTCACGAAACCCCGACCGCAGATATGGCTTGAGCCAACACCTCGTGCTAACCCGGCTGCCATTGCCGCTATTACGGCCGCGGATTTAATCATCATTGCCCCGGGCAATATATATGGTAGCTTAGCCCCCGCGTTGGTTGTTCCCGGTATAGGCGATGCCATATGCGATTCTGGAGCTCCACTAGTTTACGTCTGTAATCTTGTCACTAAACCGGGACAAACTGATGGATTTGCCGTCCATGATTTTGCAGCTGAAATAGAACGGTTCATAGGTAAAGAGTGCCTTAATTATGTGTTGTACAACACGGCCCCGCCAGACTCACAGCTGCTTCGTAAGTACGCTGCTGCTGATGAACTACCGGTGCGGCTTGATCATAGTGCCTTGTCCCAAGCTCACTTTATGCCTATTAGTGCAGACGTATTAGCGCATGACGCATGGAAAGAAGATAGGGCAGGTGATGCGATTGCGCATACCCGTAGCTATATTCGCCATGATCCCGACAAAATTGCGCAAAAATTAATGGACTTGCTGCGCGCAAGCGGGTGATTATTTGTCAAAATGACTCTGCACGGATGAGGTAGTATTAGTAGAGCATAAAATTGACAAAAAGCTTATGCTATGTTACTATGTGATTACTATGCCAACACAAAATCAAACAGACATACCACATTCCCCAAATCTTGACGGACAGGATAAGGACCCTGCTGCGAAGAATCGTACGCGACTCATAGCTGGTGGGGCTTTGGCACTTGGCGCAACAGTATTAAGTGTATTTGGCGGTCACAATGATGCGCCAAAGCCTGCAGAGGATGTTGGTGTTGTACAGGTACAACCCAATACAACATTCTCTGAAATCTCGGAGCAGGTGGCGATTAACACTCCAGAAAAGGACACGATGCAGGAAGCCGCTGAGCGATTGCGTGAGTTGAACCCAGAGTTGCCACGTTATCCGAATCTTACGGCAGGCCAGGAGCTTGTCGTGCCAACAGCTGCCGATGCGAATCCTGACCTTGAGGGTGTGCAGCTATCGCCTCCCCAGTAAATTATCAGGTGGATGATCTTAAATAGCGTCAAGTAATTCTGTGTATTCGTCGAGAGATAGTGCATCTAAAATTTGTTCCTCCTGACGAGGATGTAATCCAGAAACAACAGTATTCCTATTTTCAAATATTATTGACTGGAGCGCAATAGAAGAGTAGGGTGGTATCTATACAGGAGATGATGGTATGGCTAACCCCAATAAATATTCAGAACGAACTGATATGGATCAGTTATTGAGTGCAGAAAAGAAATCCACAAAGGAAACTCGCCCCTGGGGCAAGATAGCCGTCGTTGGTTCTGCAGTGGTCGCTTTGGTGGTATGTACCGCACTGACCAGGCAAAAGCTAGATGAACGTAGCGACAGGATCGAAGATCTTAAGACTGCTGAAGCAAACCAGGAGGCGTTGTATGCTGCATCCCGAGAGAACGGGACGCCGATTAAAACCCTTGAAAAAGTCTTATTCTTCTCTGAAGGAACTAAATACCGAGAAAACTCTGGAACCTATAATCCACGATCCGTATTGGGATTAGAAAGCATTCCGCTGACGGGAGCTGAGGTTTTTCCTGGCAATGTCGTGCGCACGGTCAAAGAGGATGAATTGTTACAGGTCTTCCAGCCACTCGACTATAAGGACGGTTCAAGACAGTGGGTAGAGTTCAGGATGAATGAAGACGAGCCCACGACACCGCCGAGAGATAGTGCAGAATTCAGCGAAAAAATGTTCGCTCTGTATGATGAAGAGTTAAAGAAGCAGGGGAAGTTGTTTGCGGAATGTGAAGCCCCCTATGTCTCTAAGGGCCCAGTTCAATCGTTCGTCACTGAAGGATGGGTATTGCGAACTGCGACAGGTGAAACGAATGTTGCCACAGCATACCTTATAGATGCTGAATCAAGTGCAGCGACGCTCAATATGCTCAAGTGCACCTATCCACAACCAGAATAGCGCCCCTACTTGATAAGAATGCCTATATATAGCGCCTCTCATAAGAAGGCGCTTTTTCTGTGGATAAGTTTAGGCAAATTGCATATAAAACTATTGCATGTGGGTAGGAGTGGGTTGTAGACTACGGTTAGTGGGTAAACGTGGGTAGTCCAAAACAGACTACCAACCACACGAAAAAACAAAAACCACTGTAATTTAATAAGGGTACCAATGGCCATGGTAGACTACTTTGAACGAAAGCTTGACGACAAGCGGCGGTTAACGATACCTGCCGAGCTTCGAGCAGAGTTCGCAAGCGGAGTAGTGCTTACCAGAGGTTTCAAACAGTACCTGCACCTATACCCCAAAAACATTTGGGACGATGAGGTTGAACCGCAACTTCAAGGTAATATCCTTGATGAGCAGACGGCAGACCTAAACGTTCAGTTCCGAATGGGTAAAAGTGACGACGAGCTCGACCAAAAACAGGGTCGTGTCACCATAGAGCAGCAATTGCTGGACTATGCAGGGATAGATCGTGACATCGTTGCGGTACGTGCAGGCAAGTACTGGCGAATCCAAGCGGCCTAGATAATTGGTAGCTTTGTAGTACCTTAACAATTCGTCCATAGTCGAAAAGCTCACGTGGGTATTATATTGATGCGTACGCACCATTCGAAGTTAGCTATTCGGCAGTCAACATATGGGCTGAAGGCACCATATAAAAAACCTTAGCACCTTACCTCAAAACACCTCCCAAAACTCCACCTCACACATAAGTCTCTCAACACTTAGTCTATAACCAGTGAAGGCAACCCTTTGGATTCACATCCCTAGGCTACTCTCACATACCGGCTATAGACACCGCCCGAGTATCATCACGATATTCCGGGCACACAAAAACAAAAACAACCAAAAAACCAAAAGTTGACTGCTGATTAGGTGACTTTGAAAAACATTCAGAGCCGGCTATATTTCTGAGCAAAAGCGAAGGAAGAAGAGCTACTCTGATAAAAAGTCAAAAATAAACACACCAAAATCAAACACCAAAATAAAAAACACGGTAAGATATCAGCAGCAATGCATGATTCTAACACACATTATCCAGTCTTACTGACAGAGGTCCTGCACTACCTTGACCCAAAGGAAGGGGAGAGATACCTTGACCTGACGGCAGGTTATGGCGGCCATGCCAGTAAAGTATTGGATCGTACCTTGAAGCCTCACAGCACAACTCTTGTCGATCGCGATCAAAACGCAATCGCTTACCTTCTTGGGCAGTTCAGCGGAAGTGGCGTTCAGATTATCCACAAAGATTTTTTGAACGCAAGCCGAGAATTGCTGGCAGAAGGGAAGCAGTTCGATATTATTTTGGCAGATTTAGGCGTGTCGTCACCGCACCTTGATAATGCGAGCCGTGGTTTTAGTATTAAAACCGATGGACCGCTTGATATGCGTATGGATGATACCCAAGAGCTCACTGCGGCGGATATAGTGAATAACTATGACGAAGCAGCGCTTGCAAGCATCATACGTACGTACGGCGAAGAGCCGCGGGCGAAAAAAATCGCTCGTTTGATAACGGAACATCGGCCTATTACGACAACGCACGAACTTGCAAAAATCGTCGCCCAAGCTTGGCCGGGGTACAGTAAGGTCCATCCCGCTACGCGGACGTTCCAGGCTATCCGAATAGCGGTAAACAATGAACTAGATCTTCTAGAACAAAGTTTACCAATATGGATAGACTTACTTGCCCCGGGAGGGCGAATTGCGATTATCAGCTTCCATAGTTTGGAAGACCGCATTGTAAAGAAATTCTTGGCCTCACACTCTGGTAATCGCTACGACGCCGTCCTACAGTTGCTGACGAAGCAACCGGTTACGGGCGGGGCAGACGAAATCGTTTTCAACCCGCGTGCTCGGAGCGCAAAACTCCGCGCCGCAGTGAAAATAAAAACAAGCTAGGATATCCTAGCAAAAAGAAAGGAAGAGAGCATGCCCATACAGGTAAAAAGCCTCTCCCGAGCCTACAAAGTTAAAGTTCGTATCGAACAATAAAACTATGGCTTATCGTGCGAGGGGCAGGAATGCTCCTCGTACGAACCACAACAAACATAAAAACAAAGACAAAATTATGACGTATTCAAGTTCACTTGCTGTGCGAAGGCAACAGAGCTTTGGTAGAAATCAGAACACGACACGCTTTCGTTCGAACGAAGCGCGTCTGGGACCGATAAGCAATACGATATTGCTTATTATCTTGGCGTGTTTGCTTGGATTACTGTACCTCACACAGGTAACAAAGACCAATGCATATGGGTACAAGATTAATGATTTGCAACAACAACAAAGCCAACTTAAGGACGAGAATGCTGAGTTGCAAGTTTCGGCAGCGCGACTGCAGGCCCTGGACCGTGTCAAGAACAGTGATGTTACCAAGAGTATGGTATCTGTAGCACCCAGTGGTACCATCCAGAATTAACGGGTTTTCTGTATAATACAATAAGACGCTTATGCGACCAAGTACCCGAGTTTCTTTTACCCCTATTCCGCGTATCCGTTTGTGGTATGCGCTACTTTTGTTATTAGGCGGAATATTTATTATCCGTCTTTTTTATTTGCAGGTTATTCGCCATGATTTCTACCAAAAATCAGCTAATTTCAGTCAGCTCAAGGAATATGAGATACCAGCTTCACGGGGTATTATTCAGGCCAAAAATGGCGATGCAGTGGTGCCGCTCGTACTCAACGAAACGTTATATACACTATTTGCCGATCCGAAATATATAAAAGATCCTTCGGCAGTTGCCGACGAGATTCAAAAGGCAATTGGCGGCTCAAAATCAGAATATGAAAACAAACTCAAACATCCCGATTCCCCCCGATACACCATCCTGGCGAAACGGCTCTCACGGGATAAGAGCGAAGCACTCAATAAGTTGGATATGAAAGGGATTGGTACACGTGAGGCGCAACACCGAACGTATCCGGACGGACAATTGGCTGCTCAGATTCTCGGTTTTGTGAATGAAGAAGGTGAGGGAAAATATGGTCTTGAGCAAGCGCTTGATACAGAGCTACGGGGGAAACCCGGCCTCTTAAAAGCGATCACTGACGCCAATGGCGTGCCGTTGGCTGCCAACAAAGATAATGTGCAAGTTAACCCAACCCAGGGTCAAGCCCTCACACTGACGATAGACATTGGACTGCAACAGCAGCTGGAAGATATATTGAAAACGGGGATTGAAAAAGCCAAAAGCAAGTCCGGCAGCGCGTTTATTATGGAGGCAAACAGTGGTGCGGTGCGGGCGATGGCAAGTTATCCGACATACAACCCAGCCGAATATTATAAAGTGAGCGACGGCAGTGCGTTCAATAATACTTCGGTCAGCTCGCCGCTCGAAGTCGGTTCGATCATGAAGCCGCTCACAGCCGCCGCCGCACTTGATACTGGATCCGTTAATCTCAATACGAGCTACTATGATTCAGGCCGGTTTGTTATTGATGAAGCGACGATAACGAACGTTGAGGAAGTAGCTGGGGCTGGCACGCGAAATGTCAGGGATATCCTTAATTTTTCTTTGAACACCGGTGCTACATGGCTGCTTATGCAAATGGGCGGCGGAGAGGTCAATGAACGCGCACGTATTCTGTGGCACGAGTATATGGTCAACCATTACCAGCTCGGGAAGCCAACGGGTATTGAACAAGGCTATGAGGCTGAGGGGCTGATACCAAGCCCAACTGATGGCTTTGGATTGAATATTACCTATGCAAACAGTGCGTTTGGGCAGGGCATGACCGCAACGCCGCTCCAGTCGGGTGGGGCGATTGCGTCGATAATCAATGGTGGCACGTATTACAAGCCGCATTTGATTGAATCAACAAAAAGCCCCGATGGGAGTGAGCATACGAAAGTGCCAGAGGCTGTAAAAAAAGGGTTGAT
>CAZPVS010000003.1:0-81801 GCA_964590315.1 uncultured Candidatus Saccharibacteria bacterium | reverse complement strand
TTGGCACCTCGATGTCGGCTCATCTCATCCTGGGGCTGGAGCAGGTCCCAAGGGTCCGGCTGTTCGCCGGTTAAAGAGGTACGCGAGCTGGGTTCAGAACGTCGTGAGACAGTTCGGTTTATATCCGCTGTGGACGCAAGGAAATTTGAGGAGATTTGTCCCTAGTACGAGAGGACCGGGATGAACGCACCGCTGGTGTACCAATTGTCATACCAATGGCATCGTTGGGTAGCTATGTGCGGAATAGATAAGCGCTGAAAGCATATTAAGCGCGAAACTGACTCCAAGATTAGATTTCCCTATGAGGACCGTGATAGACGATCACGTTGATAGGCGCAAGGTGAAAGTGCAGTAATGTATTGAGCCGAAGCGTACTAATAGTCCCATTGACTTTTTACGTTCTCTTAAGCGACCCGGAGCTTGCTCCGGTATGCTTAAGAGAGAAGTACATTGACTAGTTATTGGTGTTTCCAAGCACCAGACAGATACGTTTGTTTTACTTTGATATTTCTATCTTCATAGCGCATCGTAATGGACATCGACACTACGCCTTCGGCGTCATAGGTAATAGGTAAGTATTTCTCACCTATCATCTATTACGCCTGCAAGGTGCATGTCGGTGCCCATGGCGCGAGGGCGACACCTGTTCCCATACCGAACACAGAAGTTAAGCCTCGCCGCGGTTACAATACTTGGGTCATCAAGCCCTGGGAAAATAGCACGGTGCCGAATTATAAAAAGGACCTCCGAATAGGGGGTCCTTTTTCTTTATGCTGTGCTATTTTCACGATGCGGAAAACACCTGGGGTCCCCAAAAAATACACTTTGCGGGCACTCGTCACACTGCCGAATTATAACAAAGCCGTCCTATTAGAAAGCTTTTTATCTTTTAGGACAATTTCACTCAAATGGATAACAGCGCAACCAACATGCAGCTACTTTCTATACTCAAAATACTTATTCAGCACCGATTAGAAGAAATTAAATTTTTTAAGAGCTAGAGAAGCACTTATGATCGTGTCGCTATATATGTACCTGAGTGATTAAGACACCTATATTCATTAAGCTGAATCCTACACAAAGATCCGCCGACCTCTCCTTTCGATATATCATATATGGTAGGTTCATAAAGGAGTGCTAGATCATATATGATATAAACGCAGATATAGTAGCAAAAGTTTTCACGAGTAGGGTTACGTGAAATTTCTTGTGAGGACGGCTGTGCAGTGAAATATATACTTAGGACGCTTTGTAAAACCGGATAATGGATGGCTACTATCCACACCCCTCCATCGCTTGTGGATAATCCGATAAAAAATATATGTCATAATAAGTATTTAGGGTATTAATTTAGATTAGCGTGCTGTTTCTGCTCCGTATCTGTGGCTGGTATGTATTGCACACAATTAAAGCTGATAAAATTATCTACGCAATTCTTCTCAAAATATGAAATATTTTATGGGTGAAATTTGCTATAAAAGCAGTCACAATTTAAGAAGTCATGCCGCTCAAGACGAGGCCTCACCTCTGTGCCTGATAGCCCAGGCATAGGGAGACACTGAGTACAATAATTACAGAAGGACTTGCACAGCCTCAGTAGTTAATATACTTATGCATAAGCTTTCTAGCCGAGAAAAGCAAACATCGAATACAAATCTTACACAAAAACGATGGAAGAAATAACACCTCAAGAAGACCATGAAGACCATGAATACCGTGATTATGTTACGGTTGGTGAAGCAGCATCTATTCTTGGTGTTTCCATTGACACTATTCGCCGTAAGGAAAAGGCAGGTCAACTACACGCCCTTCGTCTGGATGGTAAAAACCGTTACTTCGCAGTAGATGAGCTTGAATCTTTCAAATCTACCCAACCGCTTTCAACGACAGAGGTAGCCGAGCTGCTTAGTGTCTCTGCGTCAACAGTACGTCGACTGGAGTCATCGGGATCTATATTGTCGGTTAGGGATGAAAGGGGAAAGCGACTTTTTGACCGTGAGAGTGTTGTTGCTTACGTCAATGGTGAGAAGTTTGAGAAGGCGATCGAGGTAGCATCTGAGGAATCGGCCCATAACGATAATGCTCAGCAACAGGATAGCCTCGAGTATGCTACTGTCCCACGGGTAACGACACCTATTAACATACCCGTTGCTGGCTTTGAAGAAGCAATGAAAATACCTATGCAAAGTCTTGCGTCAACAGGGGTAAGTTCGAGTATTAATTATGTTGGTTCCCCACAATCCAGTAATGCTCAGACGGCTGGTAAGAGTAATCAACCTCGCAGAGCACCAAGGCAATCAGTGCCGAAGCTTACTCCGGTGCGTGAGTGGAGGTTATGGCAGAAAGCACTACTAGGGTTAGTTACGCTGTTTTTGGCATTGGTTATGATAGTGACAACGCTCTTCCTGCTGTTCCCTGATTCAATGGCACGAATACTGGGTTGGAGACAGGATCAAGGGCAGGGACAGAAGTCGGAGAAAGACCAATCATTGCTCGCATGGGTGATGAGCCCAATTACTGATCCGGCGTTGAACATCGTAGAAGTTGTCAACCCTGACTTAAGGAACAGGATTAGCCCAGAAAGTGGAACTGCGACCGGTGATCAGCTATTCAGCGTTGATGGCCAAGGCGACATCGTGCCCAGCAACGCGTTAAGCATTCCTGATAGCTCGTATATAAAAGTCGCTGATGAGACGGTCGTAGGCAACCTTAATAGCCAAGCCGTACAAGGTAAAAAGCCAGGTACTCGGGAGGGCGATCTCTCTGTTCTGCCAATTACCTCGGCTCTTATTGCAAATGGCACTATTCAGTATGAAGACCTGTCGCAGTCGCTGCTTTCTTCTCTCTCTTCGAGGCTAGGAAGCGGGTCAACAGGCGCTACTGGTGCCCGAGGTGCTACAGGTGCTCAAGGCCCAGCCGGACCTGCAGGCCCAACAGGCCCACAGGGCCCTGCTGGTACGGGTAGCGCAGGAGACATTGTGGCAGGTAGCGGCCTTCTTGGAAGCACCTCGGGCACAATTACGACGCTGGACGTAGCAACTGGTTGGAGCACTCATATTGACAGTGATGCACTAGAGGTGACTTTGGCATCCAGCGGTAGTACTAGCACTACTTCATCTAACTCCGGCCTTGAGGTAACGACTCAAGGCCTTCGACTTTTAGGTGGTTGTGGCACAGGCCAGATTATGCGCTGGAGTGGTAGCGCCTGGGTTTGTGCAAACGAGAACTCTGGTAGTACTTTTGACGTCCAGTCATCTGATGGAGGGGTAGTTGTTACAAATACAACGCAACTAGAATTTGGACCTACAAGTGCCTCAAATACGGAATTTTCAGTACAGAATCTAGGTACTGGTCAGGCTCGCATTCGTCTAGGCAGTAACGTACTCTTAACGACCAATTACACGACGACTCTTGATCCCATCTATGTAAATACTATCGAAACACCTGCAAGTGGCGATATTTCCGGTAGTTTTAGTAGTGGTTTCGCCATTACTGCTGATGCAGTAGCGCTCGGTACTGATACTGTCGGAAGCTACGTCGCGACTATTACGGGAAGTACTGGGCTAACTGCTACGGGCTCCGGAGAGGGCGCAGGAGTGACTCTGGCGCTCGATGTAATAACATCTGGTATAACAGGCACTATAAGCTCTAATTCTGGCTTAGAAATAGGTTCAGACGGTTTACGATTGATCGGGGGTTGTAATCCCGGAGAGTTACTTAAGTGGAACGGGACTAACTGGCTGTGTAGCGCGGACAATTCTGGCGTTGGTACTACGGATGTAAAGGAAAACGGTACCACAATAGTCAGCGGTGCTTCCTCGACTAATTATGATGGTAATGATTTTGCGGTTACTGCCAGCGGTAGCCAGGCGAATGTAGCAATCGACTACACTAACTCTGGCCTCACTAGGCGCACCGCTACTGAAGTAGTTAGCGGTAATTGGAGCTTTAATGACAGCAGTTTCACGCTTCAGGACAACTCAGACACCACCAAGAAGCTTGTCCTCGAACTGTCGGCCCTTACAAGCGGTATTACTCGCACGTTATCTGCTCCTGACGCTAGTGGAACAGTCATTAGTACAGGTAACTTAACTGATATCACCAGTGTTGGTACGCTGACGAGTGGCGTCTGGCAGGGGTCTACTATTGGCGTGCAATATGGCGGTACGGGGGTAGCAAGCTTTACAAGCAATGGCATCGTTTACGGTAATGGTACTGGGGCCCTTCAATCAACGGCAGCCGGGACGAATGGTCAGTTATTGGTGGCGGGTGTCGGGGGCACTCCAGGTTTTGTATCGCTGAGTGGTGATGCGACACTCAGTAATTTAGGTGCTTTGACATTGGTAAGTACGGGAGTTACTGCAAATAGTTATGGAAGTGCTACTGAGGTTCCTGTTATCACCGTTGATGCCAAGGGGCGAATAAGTAATGTCGTAAATACTACAATTAGCGGAGTTACCCCTGGTGGAAGTGCCTCAGGTGATCTTTCTGGGAGCTACCCAAGCCCGAGTGTTGTAAAAATTAATGGTACCAATTTAGGTGATACAACAGCGACGAACGGGAACTTACTTGTTGCAAATGGTACATCATGGATATCACGTTCAATGAGTGGTGATCTATCTATTACAAACATGGGTGTTGTCACGATTGGTGCTGATAGTGTTGCGCTCGGTACTGATACGACGGGGAACTATGTGGCGTCTTTGACGGGGGGTAATGGTCTCACGGTATCTGGATCTGGCAGTGAGTCGGCAGGTGTGAGTATTGCACTCGATGTGACTACCGCTGGCACTACTGGCACCACAAGCTCTAACTCTGGTCTCGAAGTAGCCTCAGATGGGCTGCGGCTCATAGGTGGCTGTAATACTAACGAGATACTGAAGTGGAATGGGACGAGTTGGATATGTTCGGTTGACGCTAATAGCGGTTCACTGAGTGTGCAAGAAAATGATACGACCGTGAGCAGTGCTGTTAGTACACTTGATTTCCTCGGTGCGGACTTCGATGTTTCCGAAACTCCGGCAGGCGAGGGTAACGTGAGTATTGATTATGTCAACTCTGGTGTTACAAGGCGCAATCAGAGTGAAACAATTACTGGGGCCTGGCTGTTCACCGATAATGCATTTACTATCAGGGACAACACAGACAACAGTAAGCAGGTTGTATTACAGCTGAGCGGTATTAGCACCGCAACCACACGCACCCTTACTGCGCCTGATGCTTCTGGTACGCTTATAACTAGCGGCAATCTCGGTGATATTACCTCTGTGGGTACCATAACTTCTGGTACTTGGAATGGGACGATGATTGGTGCGCAGTATGGTGGTACCGGGGTTAACGCATCATCTGCCTTGAATGGCCAATTACTTATTGGGAATGGTTCAGGCTTTAGCCTGGCAACAATTACGCAAGGCAATGGTGTAACGGTTTCTAATGGCGCGGGCTCCATATCTGTTGCAGCTAATGTCCAGGCCAATAAGGGGATTGAGTCTGATGGCAATGGCCTTTCGCTCATCGACTGTTCATCTGGTGAGGTTCTCAAGTATAACGGTTCGGGCCAATGGGTCTGTGCGGCCGATAACGGTACTGGTTCGGCACCAACTCTACAGGACACGTACAACAACGATGTTGATGGTAGTAACGCTATTATTAACCTAAGTTCAGCTGACGGTGGTTTGCGAATTAGGGATGCTGCTACTCCTATCGGGGTGAACTTACTGTCAGTTCAGAATGATGATGGTTCCACGACCTATTTTGGGGTTAACACGTCCGGTATTACTACATCAGGGACTGTGAATGGGGCCACCATATCCGGAGGGACTCTTAGTGGTGGTTCTGTGTCCGGTGGTAGTCTGAGCGCTACAGCAGTGAATGGCCTGTCTGTGTCTGGTGGGACCATTAGCTCCGGTACATGGAACGGTACGGTATTAACTGATACGTACGTGTCTGACACACTAACCGCTAGTAACTTTGTGGGCTCTGGAAGTACCACCAACGCTGTAGACCTGGCTTCAGCTGAGGTTGCGGGTAATTTGCGGGCTACGAGCCTACAAGCCGGTGCAGCGGATCTGGGAGCTTCAAACGTAGATATTATCCTGAGTAACAGTAATGGGTCATTTGTTACCAACCTAACGGTGGATGGGACTATTACTGCCGCCACCTTTAGCGGCAATCTGACCGGTAATGTTACGGGGAATGTAACAGGTAATCTGACTGGAAACGTCACCGGTAACGCTGATACCGCAACTGCTCTCGCTACCAATCCCTCCGACTGTTCGGCCAACCAGTTTGCTACAACTATAGCTGCTAATGGGAATCTAGCTTGTGCAAGCATCACTGATGCTGACGTACCTAACAGCATCACTGTAGATCTCGCAACTGCCGCTTCGGCTTTGGCAGCTAACCCTTCTGACTGTAGTGCTAACCAGTTCGCTAACGCAATTTCCGCCAATGGCAATTTGACCTGTGTTAGTCTTACCGACGCCGATGTTAGTGACACGCTAACCGCTAGTAATTTGGTGGGTTCGGGTAGTACTACTAACGCAGTAGACCTAGCTACAGCTGAGGTAGCCGGTAACCTACGTGCGAGTAACCTACAGTCATCGGCAATGGACCTTGGCGCCGCCAACGTAGATATTGTACTTAGCAACAGCAACGGCGCTTTTGTCACGAATCTAACGCTTGACGGAACGGTTACTGCGGCAAGCTTTGTGGGTAACCTCAACGGCAATGTTGTAGGAAATATAACGGGCAATGTAACAGGGAACGCAGACACCGCAACCGCCCTTGCAGCCAACCCCAGCGACTGTTCCACCAACCAATTCGCTACCACGATCGCAGCCAATGGAAACTTAAGCTGTGCCGCCATAACGGATGCTGATGTTCCGAACAATATTACGGTTGACCTTGCCACTACGGCTTCTGCGTTGGCGTCTAATCCAAGCGACTGTAGTGCAAATCAGTTTGCAACTACGATTTCCGCCAACGGCAATCTTACGTGTGCATCGATCACTGATGCTGATGTCAGCGACACGCTGACAGCCAGTCTCTTCGTTGGCTCTGGTAGTACTACAAATGCAATCGATCTGGCCACGACAGAAGTTTCGGGCTACCTCAGGGCAACTAACCTTCAGGTGGTAGCGGCTGACTTGGGGGCTGCAGACGTAAACATTAACCTGGGTAACACTAACGGCTCGTTCAACACTAACTTGATGATTGATGGGGTAGTGACAGCGTCTTCGTTCGTGGGGGCACTCACAGGGAATGTCACTGGTGATGTAACGGGTGACCTGACAGGTAATGTTACCGGCAATGTTACGGGCGCTTTAACTGGCAACGCCTCAACGGCAACCGCCCTTGTTTCTAACCCAAGCGACTGTTCCGCCAACCAGTTTGCGAACGCCATAGCAGCCAACGGCAACCTTACGTGTGCATCGATCACTGATGCCGATGTAAGCGACACGCTCACTATCGGTTCCTCAAGTACCGTAGCGGATGCAGCATTGTCCTCAAACGTTACAAAACTTGGCTCAGCAATTGATCTAGCGACAAGTGAAGTAACAGGGACATTGCGTGCTTACAACCTCCAGGCTGCAGCAGCTGACCTTGGTGCCGCTGACCTAACGGTTAACTTGAGTAATAACAACGGGTCGTTTAATACTAATCTGGTACTTGACGGGAGCGTTACTGCCGGGAGCTTTATAGGGGCACTCACGGGTAACTCATCCACTGCTGCCGCGTTGGCTTCTAATCCAAGTGATTGTTCGGCTAACCAGTTTGCTACCGCTATTGACGCCAGCGGCAACCTCAGCTGTGCTGCATTAACAGATGCCGACATCCCAAACAACCTAACTGTAGACCTGGCTACCACGGCTTCTGCACTCGCTGCTAACCCTTCTGACTGTTCCGCCAACCAGTTCGCGAACGCCATAGCAGCCAACGGCAACCTTACGTGTGCATCGATCACTGATGCCGATGTAAGCGACACGCTTACCGCTAGTAATTTCGTAGGCTCTGGCTCAACTACTAATGCTATTGACCTGGCCACAGCCGAAGTAGCAGGGACTCTTCAGTCAGGTAATATATCGGGTAGCTACACGGGTATAATTGGAACGGGTGCACTCGATGCTGGTTCTATTACTGCAAACTTTGGTGCGATCGATGTCGGTGCGGATAGTATTACGACCTCAGGAACAATTGGTATGGCGGCCACGACTACCTTTACAGGTGCCGGCGCTACCTTTACAGGTGCGATTGCTGCAAATGGCGGGAGCATTACTTCCACTGGCGTATTATCCATCACACCTGGTGGTGCTATGACAGTAGGTGCGACTGGCGAGGCACTGTTATTACAGGGTAGTACTGCAACCCTAACAAGCACAGGAGCGGGGAATGACATTACACTGACAAGTGCTAACCAGATTATTCTAAACAGTGCCAGCACAATTGAATTACAGGATAACACTAATGTTACCGGTAACTTTGATGCGTCAGGCACGCTAATAGCAGGTACGGGCAATGCCTTCCAGGTAAGTGCCGCGGGCGCAGTTACCGCAGTAGGCGTTAACAGTGGTGCCGGTCTGCTGCAGGGTAGCCTTGGTCTTACTATCACGGGAGCCGCAGTCAGCTTAAACGCTAGCTCTAACTTCGCTACTAACATAAGCACCGGTTCTAGTACGGGCGCAATTACGCTAGGTGGCGGTAGTAACACCTTCGCCGTCGCCTCTACAGGCCTTGACATCAGTACTGCCGGAGCAATCAGCAATGCCACTACAATTAGTGCGAGCGGCGCAATTTCTGGTGCCTCACTGTCAGCGGCAAATGGCCTAGATATTAGCTGTGGCAACAACAACTACCTTGATTCGTTTACGATCACCGATGGTGTTACTCTGTCTGGAACCTGTCAGGCAGACGGACTTTCAGACGGCAGACTTAAGACAAATGTTATAGACATCAATGGTTCAACGCTCGACAGATTGAAGGAAATTAGGGCAGTTAATTTTGACTTTGATTGTCAGAATACTTTCTTTGAAGAGAATAATATTGGATGTGATTCTGAGCGTCAGGCTGGTGTGATTGCGCAGGAATTGGCTCAGGTTTTCCCAGAGCTTGTACATCAGGAAGATGACGGCTACTACCGTGTTGACTATGACGCACTGAATATGTACACCCTCAAGTCAGTACAGGAACTGGCTGAAACAGTGGACGAACTTGGACTACTGCAGCAAGACATTGAGGACTTACAGGCTCGTGTTACAAACCTCGAGAACTCAGGATTCACCAACAGTAATGGCGATCCTGTTCGCTTCGATGATCTTATCGTTGATACCATGACCGTAACCACTGATCTGTTCAGCCAAGGTGCACTCACGGTTGAGGGTCAAGCCAACTTCCGCGCAGAAGTCTTCTTTGAGCAACTGGTAAGTTTTGGTAGCAGCGTGATCTTTAGTGAGGATGTCGCCTTTAATGACAGCGTAACATTTAGCAACAACACTGGTGGCTACGCAAGGATTGAGGCAGGGCAGGATATTGTTCACGTAACATTTACTAAGCCTTTTACCCAGTCGCCAGTTATCTCAGTTTCTCTTGACAGTAAGTTCGCCCAATATAGCTACGCAAATGTCACGACCGAAGGTTTTGATATCATCGTGAACGCGCCCGCTACTGAACAGTTACAGTTCTCATGGATCGCTCTCGGGGTGAAAGCGCCTCAGCTAAGTCAGACCTTGCCCGCTAACCCGTAAGCCAGTACAATGTGCCCTATAGAATAAGCGGAAAGAAGAGGGGACTGTGCCACGCGTACGAGTCAAAATGCCAGCCGAACCGAAGGTTATTGAATATCCCGCTGAGCTTGTAGCGGAAAGTACGCCCGTGCTAAAGGCAGCAGAACAGATGGCCTCCCCAACTCAGACCTCAAAACCGATACCCGTTGGGGCTTCTGAGCCCCTTCCAACCGCTGTGGCTGTTCCACAGACATCAGAAGCACATACTCCAACCAAGAGGAGCGTAACCGTTTCTATGCGCGCCTTAGCCTTTGCAGCTGTTGGGTGTCTGCTGGTACTTTTCACGGCCGCTGTATTTATAAGCAGGAGCAATAGTAATGAGATGCCTCAAACCCTTGGGGCTACTGACGCTACGCGATCTGAATCAGAGAAATACTACGAAGCAGTGAGCAAGTTTGTGGAATTGCCATTGAATGAGTTGCCAACAGTGGCTAATGTATCTGACGCCGAAAAGGTTAAAAAAGATAATGCGGTACTGGCTGATGTCAGGGATGGTGATAAGATGCTTTTTTTTGCGAAGTCTCGTAAGGTTGTCGTGTATCGACCGAGTTCCAATAAGGTTGTGGCCGTGGTGACGCTAACTCCTCAGCAGAACACCTCCCCACCTCCTACAACGAATTAGCAGAAGCTTATTGACATATAAGCAATAGTATGATACTATTTTTATATCTTCGAAAGAAGAAATAAAAAAGAGAGGGCGATTCCGTATAACCAACCGGAATGCTCTCTTTTTATTTCTCTAAATTAATTTGGGAGGCCAATACAATGGCAGGAACGAAAGCTGGCGGCAAAGCTGCCGCAACAACTAACAAAGCAAAATATGGTGCTGACTTTTACGCAAAGATCGGTGCACAGGGCGGCAAGAAGGGTCGAACTGGCGGTTTCTTTGCTAACCGTGAGTTAGCTCGACTTGCAGGCGCAAAAGGCGGCCGCATTAGTCGTCGCACCAAAAAAGCAGAGTAATCACACTCTTGTTTTAATGAAACGTCGCTTGGTCCGTTGGTGGGCTGAGCGATTTTTCTATCGTGGTGGTCTTTTTCTTGCGGTAGGGACGACAAAAGCGGGCTGTTGTCACAGTCCATGCCGAATGGCAATTATGGCATTGGTAGGTAGACGAAGTATGCTGTAAACCGACATTACCACAAGTAGGGCAGGTGCTCCGCTTATGGAGCCAATCTCGATATGTATCGAGACAATCCTGCACGTGGTCCTCGTCAAGTGTAATACCAACTGACTGCGCAATTTCTTTGGCTCGTTGCCATGCAGCTACTTCTAAGCGCAGCAGCTCAAAATCGTTCTCATAGTTCTGGTGCTGTAGGTTAGCATGAGCAACCTCGTGGATAAGCGACCAGACGCCTTCTGGGGTCTCCAGAGATTGTGGGCTATATCCAATTATCTGACGTTGAGGAGACCAGTAAAAAGCAGTACTGCACACAAAACTGACATCTGGGATAAAAGGAGCTACTTTTCCGAGTAGTTTATTGTGTGCGCTGTCTTGCAAGCTCATAACAACCATAAATTACAGCTTCTTCAGGGTGTGTGGACATTTTTAACGGTGGCGTGGGGGCGAGCGGGTTCTCGTATTTTTGTAATTCCTGAAGCAGTGGCTGTTCAAATTTCTCAAAATGACTGCCTACGCCCCCGCCAAAAACGATAAGATCCGGCTGAACAATGGCAATAATTGCGAGTAGGCCTTTAGCGATATTGTGTGCAATGCGTTGCCATGCCTCAGGGTCGTCTAAGTCGCTCGCTCGTTTGCCATAGGTTGCTACAATCGATCTTCCTGAAGCAATGGACTCCCAGGGCACCATTCGGTCATTGTCTTCCACCATCATTTTTCCCGGCTCGGCATCAAGCAGCGTATGATCTAGTTTGCCTTTAACACATACCCCGATACCGATACCGGTGCTTACCGTGATATACACGACAGTTTCATAGTTTGATCCAGCTGCGACAGCTTCAGCCACGGCAGCTGTTTTTGCATCATTTTCTAAGATTACAGGGGTGTGAAATTTCTTTTCGAGATCAGCTTGAAGTGGAACATTTTTCCAGGGTATATTACCGCCCGCAAGAAGATAGCCTCGGCCGTGATCGATTTTTCCTGGGGCCGCAACAGCAATAAGGTCGAATTCTTTTGTTGATAATTTAGCAACGTTATTGGCCAACTCCTCGATAAAATCCCCATAATCTGGGGGAGTCGGAAACTTTATTTGTTCAGTTGGCTCGCCCTCTTTGTTGAAGGTGGCGATGAGGGTTTTTGTGCCGCCAATATCGACTGCTGCATACATACCCTTAGTGTACATCCATGGCCAACACTTGTCATCTTTGCTTTCTATCTGTTTTCAGGCTATAATCTATGATAACCACAAAAGTACCAATGAGGGCTGAATGCTCTTATTGGTATTTTTAGGGAAATACATCTATAAGGAGGCATGTAATACATGTCAGAATCAAGTACTATCACGATGGACGACTTGCTCGCCCAGAGTGACATTCAACAATTAAAAACAGGCGACGTCGTAGAAGGTGTTGTCACCTCTGTTCGAAAGAACGAGGTATGGGTTGATCTAGGAGCCAACGGTGTAGGTGTTGTTATGCGCCGAGAGATTGGTCATGGTCAACAACTCGAAGAGGGGCAGACAATAGTAACTTCTATCGTCGACCCAGAACTCGACGAGGGGCACGCGCTCTTGAGTATGCGTCGTGCAGCAAAAGATCGTGGTTGGGATGAGTTGCAACGAGTCTTCGATGATCAAGAGATTATCGATATTACTCCTTACGATGCCAACCGTGGTGGACTTTTGGTAGAGCTCGAAGGAATCCGAGGCTTCTTGCCTGTTTCTCAGCTTGCTGCCGGACATTACCCACGGGTATCGGGTGCTGATAAGGATGAAATCCTACAAAAGCTGAATGCCCTCACTAATAAGCAGCTTCGTGTCCGTATTTTGGACATCTCTCGTAAAGATAACAAGCTTATCTTCTCTGAGAAAGAAGCAGTAAAAGACGACATGGCATCACGCTTTGCAAAACTCAAGGTAGGGGACACGGTGGAAGGTGTCGTTACTGGTGTTATTGACTTTGGCGCTTTCGTGAATGTCGATGGTATCGAAGGATTAATACACATTTCTGAAATATCTTGGGAACGTGTTGAAGATCCACGCAACTATGTCAAGAACGGTCAGACGGTCGAGGCAAAGATTATTGCAATCGACAAGGATCGTCTCAGCCTGAGCCTGAAGCAAATGAGCGAAGACCCATGGCTCCAGGAAGTTAAGGCCTTCACCAAGGGTGATACTGTAGAGGGCAAGGTTACGCGGATTACACCATTTGGTGCATTCGTACAGTTGAGTTCATCTGTTGAGGCTCTTGTGCACGTATCAGAGATGTCTGATGACGAAGGGGCTGACCCAGAGAAAATCTTCCAGCTGAATGAGAAGAAAAAATTCAAGGTACTCGACATCGATACCGAAGGCCGTAAGATTGCACTAAGTCTCAAAGACGCTAAATAATCGTAATGTAGGCTTTTAACCGGCAGCATGCCAGAAAGGACGAGGAAAGCATGGCGACTCAAATTGAAATCGAAGATATGACTACCGTCGGTGACCTCGCCGATAAGCTGATGCTGCCGGTAACTAAGCTTATAACTGAGCTGTTCAAGAATGGAGTAATGGCAACCGTTAATGAGCGTATCGACTTTGATACGGCTCAGATTATTGTTGGTGAGCTGGGGCTTGATATTGAGCTGAAGCACAAAGAAGCCGAAGAAGTTGCCCCCCGGGTCAAGAAGACGGCAAGTGACAAGGCGCAATCTCGCCCACCGGTGGTTGCAGTAATGGGACATGTCGACCACGGCAAGACAAGCCTACTGGATGCTATTCGTGGCGCGCAGGTTGCTAAAGGTGAAGCAGGAGGTATTACCCAGCACATTTCTGCCTATCAGATTAGTCACGGTGACCGCAAAATAACATTTCTTGATACACCTGGGCATGAAGCATTCGCTGCTATCAGAGAGCACGGTGCTCGACTTACAGATCTAGTGGTGATTGTTGTTGCGGGTGATGACGGTATTAAGCCGCAAACACTTGAAGCGATTCGATTTGCGCGGAAAGCAAATGTTAAGATTGTCGTTGCCATTAACAAAATGGATAAAGAAGGTGCCGATGCTAACCGCGTCAAGCAACAACTTGCTGAGCAGAATTTGCTTGTAGAAGAATGGGGCGGTGACACAGTCGTACAAGAAGTGTCCGCGAAAACCGGCCACGGTGTTAAAGAGCTATTGGATATGGTGTTACTCGTTGCAGATGTCGAGGAACTAAAGGCTGATGTCGACGTACCGGCCACGGGTCTTATTATTGAGGCACATATGGAGCAGGGCCGCGGTGCTGTTGCAGAAGCATTGGTTGAAGCAGGAGTACTCCACGCGAGCGATTTCATTGTGGCTGGCGGTACGTATGCCCGTATTCGTAATCTCGAAACAACACAAGGTATCCCCATCAAGGAGGCCCTTCCATCCACCCCGGTACGAATTACTGGCTTTAAAGAGTTGCCCGAATTTGGGGACGAATTTGAATTTGTAAAAGATGAGAAAACAGCTCGTCAGCAAGCAGCAGTCTATGCTGGTCGTGTCAAAGCAAGCGGTCGGCTTGAAATGAACAGTAATGAACTCATCCGGCTCATTAATCGAAATAACGAACTAAACGAACTAAACATCATTGTAAAAGCAGACGTCCAAGGCTCTCTAACCTCAGTTATTGATAGCCTGAAGGCACTCGATACGAGTGAAGTCGCTATTCGAGTGGTGGGATCGGGCGTGGGCGCTATTGGCGAGAATGATGTTACTTTGGCTCATTCTAGCGGCGCTATACTGTACGGTTTTAATGTGACGATGGCTAATAATATCAAGCAGCTTGCGAACAGAGATAAGGTCGCTGTCCGGATATACAAAGTCATATATGAACTTATCGATGATGCAAAAGAGGAATTAACTAAACTTCTTGCCCCAGAGGTAGTAGAAACCGACCTCGGCCGACTTGTCGTGAAAGGTGTATTCAAGACAACAAAAAACGAAATCATTTGCGGTGGAGAAGTGACGAAAGGCAAGTTAGTCACACCAGCGCTCGCACGGGTTGTTCGAGATGGTGAAGTTCTTGCCGCTGTTAATATCACCAAGCTCCAGCGAGGTCCCCAAGAAGCGAAAGAGGTCTTCGAAGGGGAAATGTGTGGCATGAGTTTGGCAACAACTTCACGGGTTGATCTTCAGATAGGTGATCATATCGAGCTCTTCACGAGAGAAGTTATTGCAAGAACTCTCTAAAAGTTATATAATATATATTGATTATGGAAAATCGTCAGGTTGGTCCTGCGGAACAGGACGGGAAAAACACCGAATCCTCTCCGAAGAAACGACGAGGGGGTGATTTTTTGTCACAGTACCTCCTCCGTCGTCGAGAATTAATTGGTGACACCCACGAAGTCGAAGAAGAGGACGCGGATGAAGATGAAAAGCCAAAGAAGTGGCGGAAATTTTTCAGGAGTGTCTTTAAGAGCGTCGTAACCCCACCTGATGGTCATGAAGCGAAAGGTGAGAGCACGTCTCGATTTAACCCTGACGTATGGTTTGCATGGCAGTCTACGCCCCGCGGCGAAGCAGTTAGTTCCGATAGTTTGATTCGTACGGAACAAGGAGATGGACTACATCCGAGTGCGTCTGAGGAATTGCTAGAGGGCCAGTCTACCGATGTGGATGGTAATCGTATGAGCAGTACCAGCGAGGAGCAGGGGGCGGAGATTTTGCAGGGTGAAATCGAGCAACAGTCGCCACTGCGTACACGTGCAGAAGCCTCTCATCAGCCTGAGGATATACGAACACCAGATAATAGGGCGCTTAACCCTGAGGATGCGGTACCTCCGATGCTTGTTCAACAGGCGGACCGTACAATTCCTCATGACCAACTACACACTACCCCCTATCATCAAACAGACTCCGTTGAAAGAGAAGTAGTTATTGAACGGGGTGTTGGCACAGCATTACCGCTCGCAGCGGTGGGTTTAGAGTATTTGGCACGAAAGAAGGCAGATCGCCGAATCGAGAAGGCATTTACCACTAAAGTTACTAAAATTGAACATGAGGCCAAGCAAGGACAGCGAGTCCAGCAAGAGCTTAGCTCACTGGTACAGCAGAATCAGGAGCAGCTGAATCGCCTAAAACAAGAACGAGGAATAACGTCAGAACGTTCACAGACTATTATGCCCACACGACAAGAAGCGCAACCATCACTAACGAACAGAGAAACGTTGCCTGCACCTGAAGCACCACTTGTCCAAGCAAGGAACGAGCGGAACAGGACGACCCCTGAAGTCTCCCCCAGAGCGCAGCAGGAGAAACTAACAGCAGTAGAATATGTACCAGATGTTGAGTCTCGCAAGATAATGGAGCAAGTTGCAGATGCTGCTGAGCATGATGCGCCAGTAGAGATGGCATTCGAAAGAAGCCATGAGGTCAAGGACGATTCAACTGTTACTGCGGGTGCTGTGTCGGTCGGTGCAATAGTGGCCAAACAAGCTGGCGAGCAACACCGCGAGGCTCAAGCTCGTGCGCTTCAGCAACAGATGGACTATCCGGAAGAAGGCTTGCCCATGGCACCGAATGGGCAGATGGCTGATAGCTACCGTCGGGCAGCAAAAAATGGCTTCTGGGCAGCACTTGTTATTATTACCCTGGGCACCATAGCGTATCTGATGATAAAATAACACAAGAAAGGTCTCTACACAGCTATGTTCAAACTCGACGATAACCTACTACAAGAATTGGGTCTCGGTAGCCTACTACCTGAGGATAAAAAAGTAATGCTCGGTCATATTTACGAAACGCTTGAGATGAGAGTTGGCATGACTCTTGCTCAACAGATGACGAACGAACAACTTGATGAATTTGAATCCTTCATTGATGCGAACGATGAGACTGGTGCACTAAAATGGCTGGAAACAAATTTCCCTGATTATAAGCAAGTTGTTGCTCAGGAACTTGAAAAGCTGAAAACTGAGATTAAAGCGACCGCTCCTCAGATTGTTGCTGCTTCTCAACAGCCGCAGTAACTGTATCCTTACAGTAGATGATGATGACCGGCAATGAAAGAAGTGCCGGTCATTTCTTGTTTGCCTGCTGGCTTGAGGCGTTCAATCACTAATGCATCAGTACCGCAGTAGATGAGAAGTTCTCTGTCAACAATCTTCGCGGTGCCAGGAGCGCCATGGCCCCCCACAACACGAACATGTGTCAGTATCACATCCTTGTTGGCCAAGCGGGTTGTGCTTTTCGGCCAGTCAATAAATGCACGAACCTCACGTTCGATTACTTCAGCTGATTTTTGCCAATCAATGATACCATCATTTTTTGTGAGCTTTCGTGAGTAGCTCGTGGTGCGTTTGGTTACATCCTGATCTGATACTGAAAATGAACCTGGAAGTATGTGCGGTAGGGATTTCTTCAGTAGCTTGTCGCTCAGTTCAATAAGTTTATCTGTCAGTATGGGTGTTGTCTCCGTCCCATCCAGAGGTAGTTCACCGTAGGTATATATTGGACCTTCGTCCATTGCCTCTACGAGGAACATCAGTGTCACACCAGTACTTTCTTGGCCGCTTAAGATGGCAAATGTAATAGGGTCAGCACCTCGCCATTCTGGCAGGATGGAGAAATGGCTATTGAGTATGCCGGAGGGGAAATAATCAATGACATCTTGCGCGACAATTATGCCGAAGTCGATGAGCACGCCAAGTTTGCTCTTGAAGGGGCTCGTCGCGATCAGTTCAGACAGTTCTACTCGTGTTGATACGGTATATACAGGGATATCTCTTCTTTCTGCACTGACCAAGACGGGGAAATCGCCTCGATGATGTGCAGGCTTGGGCTTTGTAATGACAGCCTCGATTGTGAAACTTTCAGAAAGGAGTTCAAGTGATTTTGCAGCAACGGGACCACTTCCAAAGAAGACGATTGAGCGGGATGAATCCATTAATCTGTCCATAGATCTTTATTAGACACTACTTCATTATCGTAATCGAGCGGTTCTAGATGACCCTGAGCATCAAGTCTGAAGAATGCCGTGGGGTCTTCTTTGATGTGGTCAATGAATACAATACCGTTTGTGTGGTCAATCTCGTGCTGAAAAACTCGAGCTAAAAAGCCATCAGCTGTCAGGCGAATTGGTTGGCCGTGTTCGTCGAGGGCTTTTACGCGCACTTTTTCGTAGCGCTTCACGCGGCCGTAGACATCCTTGATGCTCAGACATCCTTCATAATCCTCAATGAGTTTACCTTCGTACTTGGTGATTTCGGGATTGATGAACACTTGAAATGTTCGGTCGTTTTTGTCGTCAAAATTATTACGGATAACCACAACTCGCAGCAGAACATCAATTTGTACTGCCGCCAAAGCAACACCCACTTCATGTGCTCGGCTATCTTCCCAGTCGAGGGTCGCAGCTTGCATATCTGCGATTAGCTGTACTATTTCTTTACTAATTATACCTATCTTCTTGGAACGTTCGCGTAGATGCGCATGAGGCAGTGTGATAATGTCGTCTTTATTCATTGCTGTGTAGTATAGCTCAGATGAGAAGGTGAGAGAAATGCTTGTGGTTAAGGCTACAACAAATTGCTGGGATCTATGTCATACTGACAGTTTTTTGGCAGTTTTTTGATTATTTTGACAAGTTCGCTTCGCTGTTTGGCTTTGATAATAAGTTGCCAGCGATATTTGTTATGAGCTTTCTCAATAAATGCTGGCGAAGGGCCGCTGACTGTAATCAAATATCCATGACGCAGTATGTGCTCGGCCAGCTCATGCGCTGCACGGGTAGCCCCTGTCGCATTTGCTCGTTCTACGCTAATTTTGAGTATAAAGTAATAAGGGGGGAACCCATATATTTCTCTCTCCTTCAACTGTGCCTCGTAGAACAACTCGTAATTATTATGAACGGCGGCTTGGATAGTCGGACTCTGAGGATAGTATGTTTGCACCACGACAGAACCTGCCTGGTGGCCTCGTCCGACGCGCCCCATTACTTGGCGGAGCATTTGATACGTGCGTTCTTCAGCAGTGTAGTCCGGGAAGTATAGACTGGTATCTGCGGCAACAACACCAACAAACTGCAGGCGCGGTAGGTCGAGCCCCTTGGTGAGCATTTGTGTGCCAACAAGAATGTCCACTGCGCCCGTCCTAATTGCTTCATAATTGGATTCAAGACGCTCAGATTTGAGCGTATCACTGTCAAATCGTTGAATACGCGCCCCCGGAAACTTTTTAGTCAGTTCATCCACGATTGTCTTTGTCCCTACACTCTTGAACTGGATGTCTGTGGAATGACAGGTCGGGCAGTCACTGGGCGGTGTAGAAGTATACCCGCACGTATGGCACCGGAGGTGGTAATGATCACCGTGATAGGTGAGGGGTAAATCACAATGGGGGCAGGTTGCTTGCCAGCCGCACTGCTTACAAAGCACCAACCGGGCAGTACCCCGTCTGTTTAGGAAAATGAGACTTTGCATACCATCTCGAAGGGCTACGCCTATCTCATTAAGAAGCATATTTGATAACCATGGCGAGCGGCTAAAATTCTCCCGCTCTTTTACATCAACAATAGACAGGGTATTAGGATGAGCTTTACCTATCGCCAGATGTTCCATCCGGAGTATCGGTAGTTTCTTAGCCACAAAAGCGTAATAGTCCTGCACTAAGGGTGTCGCCGTGCCAAGAACCAATTTTGCTCCATGCAGCTCGGCCAGCTTTGCAGCTACTCGTGTTGCCTGGTAATACGGCATCTGTTCTTGTTTGTAAGCGGTGTCATGGGCCTCATCGACCACCACGAGGCCAACGTCGCTAAGTGGAGAGAAAAGAGCTGAACGCGGTCCTATGACGATCTGAGGCCCGCTATTCTTCATGATTGCTTGCCAGCTATCTCGGCGCTGCGCGGGAGTTTGGGTAGAGTGGATTGTATGAACATGCCCAGGGAAGGCTGATTCAAAACTCGAGACTAATTGCGGGGTAAGGCCAATCTCAGGCGTGAGTACGCAAACGGACTTACCTGCTTCAAGACTCTGTTTTGCCAACTCCATGTAGACACGGGTTTTGCCGCTGCCCGTATCACCATGAAGTAAGAAAGAACCATCCTGAGCCGATATGGCGTTGACGACAGATGCCTGTTCATCGGTAAGCGGGGGCATGTCCTGGGGTAGTGGGTGTGACGATTCATGCGGTACTGTTTTCTTGCGGGCTTTTGTGGTGAGTGAGCTCGGTAGGAACAGCTGTGTTACCAGGCCTAACGGAGCAGGGTAGTACGTAAGAAGCCAGTGGTGGAGTGCTAGTATCTGGGGAGGTAATGGTTGAGTGCTGGTAATTGATATAATCGATTTTGTCACAAAGGTGGGCTGAGTCGTCTGCCGGATCACTATGCCCAATACGGTTTTGGGACCCATAGGTACGACGACAACTGCGCCACTGTGTAGTTGCTCGTGGCTACTGTAGGTCAGTGGTTCGCTCCCATGATAACGCTGGCTGCTTATAAGCACCTCATAGAAATACATATCTAATATTATAAGTCTTGTTGCGAAAATGTGTTGAAATACGTGACGGGCTGCCGTATACTTGACGTTGTTCGAATAACAATAGAAGAGCTTATGTTAGACGTATTTATTACATCCCGTGTGAGACGCAAGATTATTGTAGTCTATGCCAAATACCCCGACTTTAAGACCCATGTAAGGGGTCTTGCAAAGCTTATCAAAGAAGATGCGGGTAATATCCAGAGAGAACTTAAGCGTCTAGAGAAAATTGGTTTTCTCGTATCAGAACGTCAAGGTAATACCAAGATATATTCGACCAATAAGCACTTCGCAATCTTTAAAGAATTACAGAGTATAGTGTTGAAGTCACAACGAATAACGCAAAAAAACAAGCAAATCAACAGCTAATGTTGCAAAATTCCCCCTGTTAGGATAGAATAGTTCGCATGATACAAGTAACCCGTAAAGATTCTAAAGAATCTACAGAAAATTTGCTGCGTCGCTTTACGCGTAAAGTTCAGCAGGCTGGTGTTATTACTGCCGCTAAACAAGCACAGTACTTCGAAAAGCCGCTCAGCAAGCGTGATCGTCGCGAGAAAGCAATCATCCGTCGAGAGCGTAAAAGCATAAAGATCAAGAAGATCAAACTAGGCGGCAAGTAATGAAAGGGACCCGATAGCGGGTCCTTTTCATTTGTATCAGGGGTGAAATCTCTGGTACACTTATGGGGATGAATATTAAAGACCAACTAACTCGCGATTTAAAAACCGCTATGCTCAGTGGTGATAAAGAGCTGACCACTACCCTTAGAGGCCTAAAGAGTGCTATTTTGTATGCTGAAGTGGCAAAGGGCATCCGTGATACGGGTCTAAGCGACATTGAGATCATTGACCTTTTCTCAAAAGAAGCCAAAAAACGTCAAGAAAGTGCCGATCTCTACAAGCAGGGGGGTAATCATCAGAAGGCTGATTCCGAACTGGCCGAGAAACGAGTGATCGAACAGTATCTGCCCGCCCAAGCCACTGATGAAGAAATAGCTTCGTTTGTTGCCGTTGTCGAGCAAGAGCTAGGTGGTATTACGAAAGAACGGATGGGTCAGGCTATAGGCAAGGTGAAGATGCTTGCTGGTTCCGGTGCTGACGGTGCTCGTATAGCAGCAGCTGTGAAAGCGAGGATCGCCTCAACATGATTGTATTTATGGGCGTTGCCGGTTCCGGCAAAAGCGCACAGGGTCGTTTACTTGCGGATCGACTCGGCTATCCATGGCTTTCCACGGGTGAGTTTCTCCGAATGCTTATAAGCGGTCAGCGCCGACGGCAGATGCTTGAAGGAAAATTACTCGATGATGCGGAAATTATTTCGCTAGTTCAAAAGATATTTCGTATTGTTGATACGCACCATGAGTTTGTTATGGATGGCTTTCCCCGTACCGTAGCGCAAGCCGACTGGTTATTGACTCAACGTAAGCATGGCCAGTTACACATTACGGCTGTCATACACTTACAGGCCTCTGAAGAGGTAGTATTAGAGCGCCTGCTGTCTCGTGGCCGTCAAGATGATCAGAAGGCGGTTATTCTGGAACGGTTCCGTGAATATGAACTAGCCACGCAACCAATCATTGCAGAGTTTAAGGAGAGTGGCGTACCGGTGTTTGAAGTTAATGGCGAAGGTGAAGTAGAAGCGATTCACGAGGACATCGTGCGAGCGATAGCTTCCACAGGGCTTACTGATGTACACCAAGATTAAGACCACTGATGAAATTACCGCAATGCGCGAAAGCGGCAAGATGCTTGCTACAGTACTTGCACACCTACGTACCGTCATTAGTGCCAATATGACCACCCAGGACTTAGCGGATGAGGCACGGAGAGAGCTTGATAAACTGGGCGGAAAACCAGCATTCTTAGGCTATCAGGGGTTCCCAGATGTACTCTGTGTATCCGTTAATAACGAAGTTGTGCATGGTATCCCTCGTACAACAAAAGAGATAAACAACGGTGATATAGTGAGTATGGATTTTGGTGTTTTATACAGGGGTATGATTACCGATGCTGCCACGAGTGTCGTAGTAGGAGACGCCCCTCGGCGTGTTCATGACTTGGTGGCAACTACTGAACGGTCAATGTATGCCGGTATTGATGCTGTGCGAGATGGGGTGCGGATAGGGACAATCGGCAACGCCATTGAAACGGTATTACGCACGGGTGGATACGGCATTGTTCGTGATTTAGTTGGTCACGGGGTAGGCCATGAATTACACGAAGATCCGAACATTCCGAATTATGGCAAAGCCAACAGTGGAGATATGCTTAAGTCTGGAATGACGATAGCTATAGAGCCTATGGCAACTCTAGGGACGGACAAAGTGTATATCGCTCAAGATGATTGGACAATTTTGACACAAGATGACTCGTTCGCGGCGCATTTTGAACACACAGTTCTGATTACTGATAATGGTGCTGAGATCTTAACGACACTTTAGCTTGCTTCTCTCAATCCTTAAGCGGTATACTGCTTGCATGCGCGATCAGTCATCGCAACATTATTTCGGACTCGACATAGGAACTAGTATGGTTCGCTGTGTCGTGGGTATGGTAGACGCAGCGGATCCGACGCGCCTGTCCGTGATTGGTCACGGTAGCTCCGCTAATTTGGGCATGCGTAAAGGTTCTATTGTGCATGTTGATGATGTTGTTGATGCAATTGTACAAGCAGTTACAGAAGCCGAGCGCGTGTCAGGAGTACATGTGCAAAGTGCGACAGTGAATGTCAATGGCTCACACGTAGCAGGTATTAACTCTGAGGGAGTTATTGCAATCAGTGCCGCTAATCGTGAAATAGACGCCAACGATCGCTTACGTGTGGAAGAGGCTGCAACTATTGTTCAGCTCCCACCAAATCGTGAAATAATCCAAGTTTTTGCCAAGAATTACAGTGTTGATGGCCAGGAAAATATCAAGGACCCAGTTGGTATGCATGGTGTAAGGCTCGAAGTAGACACTCATATCGTGACCGCATCGACTCCTAATCTACGAAACCTCGATCTTGTTATGGAACGAGCGAAGGTCCACCCCATGCATCGGACCGTGTCCAGTCTTGCAGCTGCCGAGGCGGTACTGAACCGCCAACAAAAAGAATCAGGCACCTTATTGCTCGACATCGGGGCTGGTACGACGAATATTGTGGTGATTGAGGATGGCGAGGTGCAACACGTGGCCGTATTACCTGTCGGGGGTATCAATGTTACAAATGATTTGGCAATCGGATTGAAAACAGACCTTGATGTTGCTGAGCACGTAAAATTGAAGCATGCAAGTCTTGCCTCGGATCGACCAAGCGGTACTATGACTGTGGAGGTCGCTGGAACAAAGCACGAGTTCGTTGCCGATGATGTACATCTCATCACAGAAGCGCGTATAGAAGAACTACTCGAACTCGTTGACAAAGAACTGAAGAAAATTCATCGTTCACGGAAACTCCCAGGAGGAGTGGTGCTCGTCGGTGGTACCGCTAAGTTGCCCGGTCTTGCAGAATTTGCGAAAGACAAGCTCCAACTTGCTGCACGAGTCGGAACCCTCCAGCCAATGGGTGGGCTGATTGATACCGTTCAGGACCCGTCATATGCCGCTTCAGTCGGTCTTATGATGCTCGATATGCTGCTTGTGCCATCGGATGCGATGAATGGTGGTCAGCCAAATGCCAGTGTGTTTGGAATGGTCGAGGGGTTATTCCGCAGGTTTAAGCGCTAGTCAGTAATTGAATGCAAGCGCATCATCGGGTATACTCCTCCTATAACATAGTTTACGATGTATTACTCAGAAAACATGGATAACTCCTGTTTCCTAACGGTATTATTCGTATAACGTCCATAAGGAAGGAAATCAAGGCATGCCACAACAAGTTGCACCGGCTATCGAAACGTTTGCGCGTATTAAGGTTATTGGTGTGGGGGGTGCTGGTGGTGCCGCGGTTAACCGTATGATTGAAGCGGGGGTAGAAAACGTAGAGTTCATCGCCATTAATACTGATGCCCAGGCACTTCATTTCTCCGAAGCACAAGTTAAAATCCATATTGGCAGTGATACAACGCGGGGTCTAGGCGCAGGTGCTGATCCTGTTGTGGGTGAGCGTGCCGCACTGGAATCTATCGACGAGATTAAAAAAGTAGTATCTGGTGCCGACATGGTGTTCATTACGCTTGGTGCCGGTGGCGGTACCGGCAGTGGCGCTGGTCACGTAGTGGCAGAAGCAGCGAAAGAGGCAGGAGCACTTGTTGTAGGATTCGCAACAAAACCATTTGCATTCGAAGGTGATAAACGACGCCGTAACGCTGAGGCGGCCGTAGCGAATCTGCGGAGTGCGGCAGACACCTTGATAGTTATTCCGAACGATCGTCTCCTACAGACTATTGACCGTTCAACACCACTTCTCGAAGCATTTAAGGTAGCGGATGATGTATTGCGTCAAGGCGTGCAGGGGATCTCTGATTTGATTACGGTACATGGTCTCATCAACCTGGACTTTGCGGATGTCAAAGCCGTCATGAGCAATGCCGGGTCTGCCCTTATGGGTATTGGTCGCGCCTCTGGTGAGGACCGAGCAGTGAAGGCTGCTCAGCAAGCCGTAGAATCACCACTGCTTGAAGTTTCCATAGATGGTGCCCGTGGCGTACTCTTTAACGTTATCGGCGGCATGGACATGTCCATGCATGAAATTAATGTTGCCGCAGAGACAATCACCACCGCTGCAGACCCTGATGCCAATATTATTTTTGGGGCGACTATCAACCCTGAGCTCGAGGGAGAGGTCATCATTACCGTTGTCGCAACGGGCTTTGATGCTTCATATTTTCAGGAACGTGCGCCCCAACAACAGAACGTAGAATCAGCATCTGCCGTCACCGTACCATCTTCTGAGACAAAGGTGGAAGATAGTCTCATGAAAGACATGGACGTTAATTTAGAATCAGGTAAAGAAGACAGAGATGGATTCAACTCTGATGCTCCATTGCCTAATATCTGGTCCATCGACTCAAACGAAGAGGATTCTCAAAAACATGAGCATCAAACTCCGACCGAACCGGTAGTGGGAAATCTCTTTGAGCATGACGATGAAGAGCTAGAAAAACCTTCATTTTTGCGCCGGCTTAAAAAACTGCGCGGTCAGACAGAATCCGCTGATAAAAAAGACGATTCTACCGAAGAAAAAGACAAGTAAATAATACACCGTTATTTACTTGCAAAACGCCATGGGTGGGGCTATGCTTATAACTACAAGCGCTATATATGGGGATTAGCTTATAGCACTGGTACGTTCAAAATGAATACATAATTTGTCTATTCAAGTATTCTCCGCGGAGTATACCGATACAGACAAAGGAGGTGTGTATGAAATGTAGCCAATGTCAGCATGCCGATACTAAAGTTATAGAATCTCGAGATGTCACTGACGGAGAAGCAATTCGACGACGGAGATCATGTGAACAGTGCCACCATCGCTTCACGACGTATGAACGGGTTGAGCGACCTCAGATAATCGTCGTTAAGAACAATGGCAATAGGGAGCTGTTTAATCGCGAGAAGCTATTAGCTGGTCTGTATCGAGCAGCAGAAAAGACACCTGTTACCAGCCTCCAACTCGAAAGATTAGTCAGCGATATTGAACAAACCATTCATGCATGCGGCGATCAAGAAGTAGCGAGCTCGAAAGTTGGAGAAATAGTGATGGAACGGCTTGCAGTATTAAATGAAGTTGCCTATGTCCGGTTCGCAAGTGTTTATCGACGCTTCAAGGATATAGCTGGCTTTGAACGCGAACTAATCCAAATTCGCGAAAGAAAAACAGGGAGTGTTAAGACGTAAAAATAGTCTTAATAGCTCCCCCCGCTTCTGGTGGAAGTACTCCACCGTTTTTCATACCAGAGTCGAGGGGAGCTAAGCGGAAAAGAGTTTCTAGATGAATCATAAAAACTTGGTTCTTACATAAGCTCGAGAGAGACCCGCGAACTCTAAACAAACAACAAAACAATCATTAAACCTATAAGTGAGGGTACTATGGGACAAAACACCATCCTGGGACGCAGGCGTTTATTTACGCCCCCTAAAAGCAAAGCATACGATCAACTGAAATGGGTAAAAAGAGACTCGGTTATCATGAACCCCATGACCGGTAAGCCTGTTTTTGAACAGCTCGGCGTGGACTTTCCTGAAGGTTGGTCCCTGAACGCTATCAATATTGTTGCGCAAAAGTACTTTTCGGGCACCCCTGGAACAAAAGAACGTGAAGATAGTCTTAAGAAGCTTATCGACCGTGTTGTCGATACGGTAACACGACAGGGTTTGCAAGAAAGTTATTTTGAAACAGAAGCAGAAGCAGAAGACTTCCGTGAAGAACTGAAATATATTCTTGCAACGCAGCGAGCTGCTTTTAACTCACCGGTGTGGTTCAATATTGGCGCCCCAGACCGCTCGCAGCAAGCAAGTGCTTGTTTCATTCTGGCGGTCGAAGACACAATGCCCTCAATTCTCAACTGGTACAAGGAAGAGGGTATGGTGTTCAAGGGTGGTTCTGGTGCTGGACTCAATTTGAGTACCATCCGTTCATCAGCTGAAAAGCTTGGTAAGAGCGCCGGTACTGCCTCAGGTCCCCTGAGTTTTATGCGAGGCGCGGATGCCTCGGCAGGTGCAATCAAGAGTGGTGGTAAAACTCGTCGGGCCGCCAAGATGGTTATTCTCAACGCCGATCATCCAGATGTTGAAGAGTTTATATGGTGTAAGGCGATTGAGGAACGCAAGGCTCGAGTGCTCCAAGAAAATGGTTTTGATATGAGTCTTGATGGCAAGGACAATTTCTCCGTACAGTATCAAAACGCAAACAACTCGGTTCGTGTCAGCGACGACTTCATGAACGCGGTTACAAACGATGAGAATTGGGATTTACGGGCTGTCACTACCGGTAAGACAGTTAAGACTGTGCGAGCCCGCGATTTGTTCCGCCAATTTGCTGAAGCAGCGTGGGAGTGTGCCGATCCGGGTATGCAGTTCGACACAACCATTAATAAGTGGCACACAACCCCGAATGCAGGCCGTATCAATGCTTCTAACCCATGTAGTGAGTACATGCACCTTGATAATTCGGCCTGTAACCTAGCATCCATTAATCTCTTGAGATACCTCAAAGAGGATGGCTCATTTGACATCGAGGCTTTCAAGCACACCGTAGAGCTCATATTCACTGCCCAAGAAATACTTGTGGGATACAGTGAATATCCGACAGAAAGCAATACGAAAAATGCAAAGGCATATCGTGAGTTAGGTATTGGCTATGCTAACCTTGGCGCATTGCTTATGGCCCAGGGTCTGCCATATGATTCCGAAGAAGGTCGTGCCCAGGCCGCCGCTATTACCGCCCTCATGACAGGCCACGCGTATGCTACAAGTGCTAAGATTGCTAATCGTGTCGGTCCATTCAGTGGCTTTCACAAAGACCGTGAAGGCATGCTCAGCGTTCTCAAGCAGCATCGGGCTGCAGTGAATGATATTAATCCAGGACTTGTCTCTGAAGAGCTACTTAGTGCTGCCGCAACCTCTTGGGATGAGGCAGTAGAACTAGGTACGCAATACGGTGTTCGCAACTCACAGGCATCCGTGCTGGCTCCGACCGGTACGATTGGTCTTATGATGGACTGTGACACCACGGGGATTGAGCCAGACCTCGGGCTTGTTAAAGTCAAAAAACTGGTCGGTGGTGGCACGATGAGTATCGTGAACCAGACAGTACCACGCGCACTCAAGGTGCTTGGCTACAACAAGGAGCAAGTAGACGATATTGTTAATTACATCGATGTAGAAAAAACAATAATCAACGCTCCTCACCTCAAGAAACAGCATGAGAATGTCTTTGCGTGTTCAATGGGCGATAACTCGATTCATTACCTTGGTCATGTCAAAATGATGGCAGCCGTACAGCCGTTTATCTCAGGTGCTATTAGTAAGACAGTAAACATGCCAGAATCGGCAACCGTAGAAGATGTTGAGCAGCTGCATATTGATTCATGGAAGCTTGGACTTAAGGCTGTAGCTATCTACCGTGACAACTGTAAGGTTGCGCAACCACTTTCTATGGCCAAAAAAGAAGGCAGCGACAAGAAGGAAGACGTTACCATTGAATCACTGAACGATAAGTTCATCGTTAAGGGTGCTATACGTACGCCGCTACCGAAAGCTCGTAATTCCAAGACATTCTCCTTCACAGTCGCCGGTAGTCATGGCTATCTAACTGTTGGTGAGTATGACGACGGACGTCCGGGTGAAGTATTCATGCGGCTCGCTAAGCAGGGTTCAACACTTGCTGGCTTTATGGATGCTCTAGCAATCTCATTGAGCCACGGCTTACAATATGGCGTACCGCTTAAGGACTATGTCAAGTCGTTCACAAGCATGTCATTTGCCCCATCGGGTATCACGGACGATCCAGATATCCGAACTGCTTCATCTCTCATGGACTACGTTGCAAAACGACTTGCTCTGAGTTATTTATCATTTGATGAGCGCTTAGAACTTGGTCTTGCTTCTATCGAGGACATGCCAGAAGAGCAAACGAGCTTACTTGATGAGGTTGTGACATCGGTGGCTGCTTCGGAAACCACACCCACGGTTGTGCAAGAAGAATCTCCGCGGACCCCATCCGACGCGCAGCCAGCAAAAGCTACGAAGGCGGATAATACAGCTCCTCTTTGCTACAACTGCGGTAATCAAACGCAAAAAGCAGGAAGCTGTTATGTCTGTACCAGTTGTGGTTCTACAACAGGTTGTTCGTAGAGTAAGTAGCCCATTACACGGCAGATAGTGAAATAGCGGGGAGAAATCCCCGTTATTTTTCTTGCGTGGCTAGTTTTGATTGTAAATACACCAACAAGGGTAATATCTTTAATGATATCTTAATTGTGGTTATGCTGATTATGGAGCGCCCTTATATTGACAATATATGCCTCATCCGGTATGATTATTGCTTGTGCATGAAGGGAGGGTATTTACCTTGAAGAACGCACTGAAGAAGCTGGCAGAGTTGTCAGCTGTCGATTTGCAGCGTGCAGTACGCACCACAAGAAATCATCCGCTGTGGAATGAAGAAATTCATATAGAAGAAGAGCTTATTAACCTGGACGAAACTTTGGCCACTGCCAGGGTCGCGCAGGACACGCTACAAGAATATCCGCATATGCGCCGTCACCTCTTGCGGGAACAGCGCGCTATTTTAGTCCACAGTGTTGGACTCGTAGCACGTATGATAAAAGGCGAACAATTACCTCGTACGTATACAGAAGCAGATACGATGTATGCTCTGACGCGCCTGACGCGCCTACTCGTCGATGAAGCCGTACGAGTGGGACGAAAGATAGACCAGGATGTTATTGACACACTGAAGCCTTTCTTAAGCCTCCGCCAACGCAAGCAATTAGGTGAGTGGGGCTCATTTAGTCCTCGACTCTATGCACAGCTTGCACATCGCAGGCTGACCTCTGCCTACACAATGATCCGCCAAAACTAGCCTCTCTTAAAGCGGTTATGGTAGACTCATGTATATGAGAGTCGTCATTTTGTATCATCCTCAGTCTGAATTTGCTCGCTCCGTAGAAGAGTTTGCGCACGATATACAGCAACAACAGAATGTACACCCGGAGCTTATAAGTGTAGAGACCCGCGAAGGAGATGGGCTTGCACGCGTATACGATATAACACAGTACCCTACTATTATGGTTATTCGTGAGGACGGCCAACTCGTACAATTTTGGTCAGGCTCCCAACTGCCCCTGATGAACGAAGTAGCTGCATTTGCTCGTGGTTAGTTGCAGCCTGTTGCAAATTGATCTACAATGTAGGACACAACAATCTGGAAATCCGTTTGAATGGCTATCAACCATGAGGAGCGGGAAGAACAGCCACTGCGGCCTAGTAGAACCCGACGGGTACGCCCGTTATAGCAGCAAGTAAGTCCCAAGCAGGATGGTACCGCCCCGACTGGTAATGCCGGAGCTCCTGCGCGATTAGGGGCTTTTTTATATGTAAAAAGGAGAACACGATGAAGTTCAGGTCAGGAACACGCCGACGTGCCATAGAATATGAAAAAGATTTGGTGCAGCAATGGAAGAAGAACAAGACATTCGAGAAGTCAGTAGAGCAACGATCCGCTGCCAACAGCTATGTGTTTTATGATGGCCCTCCTTTTATTACCGGTGTGCCACACCACGGAACCTTACTGAGCTCTATTGTTAAAGATGCGGTACCTCGTTTTTGGACGATGAAAGGCAAGCGTGTAGAGCGTGTATGGGGGTGGGACTGTCATGGTCTGCCCGCTGAAACATATACTGAAAAAAAGCTTGGTATAAAGGGTAAGGACGAGGTGCTTGCGTACGGACTTGAGAAGTACATTATTGCCGCTCGGGAGAACATGGTCCAGACCAGCTCTTTATGGGAGGATACTATCGATCGTATCGGACGGTGGGTAGATTTCAAGGGTGCTTATAAGACCATGGATAATGAGTATATGGAGAGCGTTTGGTGGGCTTTCAAGAAATTATATGAGGCAGGGAAAATATACGAGGGCGAAAAGGTTTTGATGTACTGCACCCAGGATGCGACGCCCCTCTCAAAGGCAGAGGTGACAATGGATGCAGGGGCCTACCAAGATGTCACAGATCCCTCAGTGTACGTTAAATTCAAACTTACTGATGGTACTACTCTTTTGGCATGGACGACAACTCCCTGGACACTTCCAGCAAACACGGCTCTAGCAGTCAATGAACAACTGCACTATGTTGAGGTACGCGTAGAGGGTGAGCAATTTGTACTCGCCAAAGAATTGCTGAGTAAAGTCCTCCAAGATGACAAGCACAAGCCGTTAAGCTACACTATCGTTCGCGAACTAAAAGGTAAAGACCTCGTCGGCAAGAGTTACGAACCGTTGTTTATCGATAGGGGCAAGAATGCGCACCGTATCTGGGCCGCAGATTATGTAAGCGACGAAGACGGTACTGGCATCGTTCATCTTGCGCCAGCCTACGGTGAAGAAGACTTTATGCTAGCCCAGCAGCACAACATTCCGGTGGTGCATAGTATTGATGAAACAGGACACTTTATTGAGCTTGATTGGCAGGGCGCATATGTGTGGGAAATCAATAAGCAAATCGCCAAACAACTCCATGAACGGGGAATTGTGTGGAAGATTGACTACATCCGTCACAGTTATCCGCATTGTCATCGCTGCGGTACCAAATTAATGTATCGTGCACACCCTAGTTGGTTTATGGATATTCAGGGCCAAAAACAATTAATGCTCGAGGAGAATACTGAGCATATAAACTGGTTTCCAGAACATATTAAACATGGTCGATTTGAAAAAACTGTTCAATCGGCACCTGACTGGAACTTATCTCGTGACCGTTTTTGGGCGGCACCAATTCCCATTTGGGAAGGAACAGATGCAGATGGAAACGTTGTAAGAAAAGTGATTGGATCATTTGATGAGCTGGAACAGCTTTCTGGCAAGCGACTCGATGACTATCATCGGCCATGGATTGACGATGTCACATTTACAATAGATGGAGTCAACTATAAGAGGATTGATAAGGTAATGGACAGCTGGTTTGAGGCGGGTAGTATGCCTTTTGCACAATTCCATTATCCATTTGAAAATATCGAAAAATTTGAAGCGAACTTCCCGGGCGACTTTATCGTTGAATACATTAGTCAGGTTCGGGCATGGTTTTACTATGTGCATGCAGTCAGCGTTGGGTTGTTCGGAAGAAATGCATTCAAAAACGTCATCGTAACCGGTACTGTTGCTGGTAATGATGGCCGTAAGATGAGTAAGAGTTACGGAAACTACACCGATCCAAATGAGGTAATGGATACTTATAGTGCAGATTCACTTCGTTTCTTACTGTTGTCCAGCCCTGTTTTGAACGGGGAAGACTTCTCCTTACAGGATAAGGACGTGGCCGACGTCGCACGTAAACTAACCATGGTCTGGAATATGTACGACTTCTTCACGATGTACGCGGAGGTAGACAACTGGGAGTGGAACGGCAAGCTTGAAGACCCCTCTGCTGACTGTACGAACCCTCTCGACCAGTGGATTATCAGTCGATTGCATCAGTTGGTGGGGGAGGTTGAAAAACGGATGGAGCAATATGACATTCCGAATGCCGTGAAACCTATCTTGCCCTTCCTAGAGGACGCCTCTAACTGGTACGTTCGTCGTTCCAGGCGTCGTTTCTGGAAGAGCGGGGACGATATCGATAAAGCGATGGCCTACAAGACCCTCCATTATGTGCTGGTGCGCTTGAGTTACGTTTTGGCGCCATTCACGCCATTCTTGGCGGAGGAGCTATTCCAGAAGTTGACCAACGGTCAAAGCGTGCATCTGGAAGATTGGCTGTCCGCTGGACATGTCAATGAGCTTGTTGTGAAGGATATGGAGACAGTTCGTGATTATGTCACACAAGGACTGAGCTTACGTGCTGCAAGCCGTTTGAAGGTGAGGCAGCCACTTGCAAGCGTAACTGTCCCCAGCCTCGGGGAATTTGTAGACTTCGAAGAAATACTCAAAGATGAATTAAATGTCAAAACAGTTAAGCTGGGTGCCGAGGTATCTCTTGATACCGAAATCACCGCAGACTTAAAACGAGAAGGTCTTATGCGCGAGATTATTCGTAACGTGCAGAGTGCTCGTAAGGCAGCAGGGCTTAAAGTCGACGACCGGATTAATCTAGTCCTTCGTAGTGAAGACGAGGAGATTCAACTGACCATCAAAGAACACAAAGCGGTCATTGCTGACGAGACGCTCGCTAAAGAGATAGTCATTAGGGGAGTATTTGATTATTCGACAGACGTAAAAATCGAAGACATGCAACTGAGCATAAGCCTCAACAGGGTTTAGCCTCTTTACAGAAGATCGCTAATCTGTTAAACTTTCTTGGTATCAAATTTTAATTAAAGAGAAGTTCATGAAAAAAGCAGTAATTGCGACCGGTGGCAAGCAGTACCTCGTCGCAGAGGATGAAATCCTCGATATCGAACTCTTAAAACAGGAAGGCAAAACTGCTGAATTTGCCGCCCTTCTTGTTATTGATGGTCAAAAAGCGACTGTCGGCACCCCAGAAGTAAGTGGAGTGAAGGTTACAGTGGAGATTGTTGACGCTGAATTAAAAGCCGACAAAGTGACATCTATCCGCTATAAGGCCAAGAAGCGTGTGCACACCGTGAAGGGGCATCGCCAGCGACAAACCCGTGTAAAAGTGACAAAGATCGCATAGTATAACTATAGTAATCGCAGATACTTAAATAGCCCCGTATAGTCGGGGCTATTTTGTTGCTCTTGTGTTGTTCCTCAAAGGCCATCATACTTATGGTAAATTAATAGAATTGAAGATGATAAATATTCTACACGTCAACATCGGTAAGGCAGCAGTAGGCGCAATCACCATAGCAACTCTACTGATCTTTCAGGCCGGTACGGTATGGGCGATGGCGCGTGGCTATGCCTCTGATGACCAAGACTTACAACCTGGTATGGCAGTTGCGTTAAGTAGTGACGGGCAGGCTGACAATCCAAAAGTCGAGAGAGCAACAGCTGATAGCGAAAGTCGCGTAATTGGGGTTGCGGTTAATCCTTCAGAAAACTTTGTTACAACAGGTTCTGGGGCGGCCCAAGTATATGTGCAGTCTGACGGGGAAGTAGACGCGTATGTGAGCGATATAAATGGAATACCAAGGAGAGGGGATCTTCTTGCGGTCTCACCCCTCAAGGGAGTGTTGGTTGTCGCAGACGGTACAATGGGCGCAGTGATCGGCAGTGCTCTGGAAGATTTTGATGATAATATTACATCAAACCAGTCAATTGATAAGTCGGGCACTAGCGTGAATGTCCGTATAGATAAAATTCGTGTTAACCTTGATCACAAGAGTTCACTTGTAGGCTCCACTGACGCAGACTCTTCTTTAGAGCGATTAGGAAGGTCCATAGTAGGAAGAGATGTCGGTGAGATTCGAGTCATTATTGCACTGATAATTTTCTTCATTGTGCTTGTTGCGGAAGGCGGTATCATATATGGCGCAGTATCCAGCGCGATAACTTCTCTCGGAAGAAATCCGCTTGCTCGCAGGATAATCGTACAAGAGTTAGTACGTGTAGTGGCTATTGCATTGCTGGTGCTGGCTATTGGTCTTGCTGCAATTTACGGTATTTTATGGATCTAAACGAACTCATAATTTATTCAATACCTGTGGATAAGTATTGTTTATTCCTATAGATACGACTACAGTAGTAGTGGGATAGTCTGCCTCGTGAGGCTGACAGGCATTTGCGTATCAAATGCATCCAAACAAATATTCAAATATCAAAATGGAAGACAACAAACTTCCCCGATTTGCGCAGGATAACCCTAGGGTTACACCTGATGCTCTTGATAGACCAGATGCTTATGCACCTGTGTCTAGCTATGCAGGTAACTCAGACATTTACCCCGTTGACTTGCTGGAAGTTCATGAGAAGGGCCAGACTTCGGGAAGTGCAGCCACCAATACGTCATTGTTCAAGTCAGTACCATTTTCGCGAAGAAAAGCCACCGTGGTTTCGTTGGTTATTACCGGATTTATTGTTCTCGCCACTGGTGCGTCGAGTCTTTTTATTCTGAGGCATGACGACCAGGGCGTTCCTTCTTCAAACTTAGCAGATGTGTCAACGCAGGATGTCAGTCTGGAAACACCAATTGATAATACTCCGCCTAAAGAACTACAGGGTGCTAATCAGACTTTTGTAGTGAACGGTGATATCGTGACTCGCGGCGAGCTTCAAGTAGTGAATAGTGGCTTTGCAGCCGTTATTCGACCTCAGAATCTGAGTGCTGATCAAACGTTTACCTTGCCAGACGTAAGTGGCACCTTGTGTATTGACAGTAATAATTGTGGTTACGCATCATTAGCCCAAGTTGAACAGATTGAGAATCTCGTCGGGCAGATTGTGGTACCGGTTGTGCCTGAAGCGACGAGGCTCAACGGTCAGGCGGGGTCCCTGAGCTTACAGGGTGCTGCGAACAGAATATCTGTCACGACAGGTAACGGTGTCATTACGATAACCACGCCGCAGGATATCGCAACAGGCAGTTCTCCCACATTTGCCAATCTATTGCTGACTAGCAATTTTAGTGTAAACGGCACGGTCACACTCGGCGTTAACTGTAGTGGTAACCTGAATGGTGGCAGTTTGACGACGAATGGTACCGGACAGATTATCTGTAGTGACGACGATGGCGGCGGCGGAGGTGGCGTCTCCACACCGGGGGGCACTAGTGGATTTATACCGGTTTTTACAGCAGCACAAACCATAGCAAACTCATTAATTTCTCAGGCGCTTGGTACGGTATCAATCAGTGGTTCTCTCTCTGTTAGCGCTGACATCAGTGCAAATAGCCTAGCACTTGCAACTGACCTTCCTGTAACCAGTGGTGGTACCGGCGCTTCCAGCTTTATTACAAACGGTGTATTGCTCGGTAGCGGCAGCGGTGCGATAAGTGCTACGGCTGCTCCTGGGGCAGGACAGCTACTCCTTGGAAATGTGGGTGGTGTACCCGTCTTTGTCGCAATGAGCGGAGATATTGCTATTACAAGTGCTGGCGTGACCACCATACAGCCAAATAGCGTGGCTTTGGGCGTTGATACTACAGGAAACTACGTTGCAAGCCTCGTAGCTGGGAATGGAATCAGTGTTGGCGCAGCAGGAGAGGGTTCAACGCCAACGATTGCGCTCACAGCTTTGACATCTGACTGGAGTCAAACAGGTGCCTTCGACATCGTACTTAATAATGCGAGTAGCGAGTTGCGAGTGCTAGAGAGTAGTGGTGGCATATATTTCGGTTCACTTGATGTTGGCGACTTGTCTGCTGACAGGACGTACACCTTACCTGATGCAAGTGGAACCATCTGTCTCAGTACTGGAAACTGTGCAGGCGCAGGGGGTGGTGTAACCACTGTAGGTGGTACCACTAACCAAGTCGCCAAGTTCGACGGTTCTCAGTCGCTCACGGACTCGTCGATTACTGATGACGGCACTGCAGTTACTACAGGGATTGATTTGATAGTCCAGGGCGGAAGCGCTACTCTGGGTACCGCACTTCAGGACGGTGCTCTAACGTTATACGGAAACGGATATACCGCAACATTAAGTACGTCGGCCTTAACAGGAGCTCGTACTTTTAGTCTGCCAGATGGTTCAGGGGAGTTCTGTATACGGGATCTTGGAAACTGTTCAGGTTCGGCGGGTGGAAATGCGACGGCAAGTGCGCAGTATCTTACGCTCGCCTTGGATGCGGGCCTGAGTGCTGAGCGTACCCTCAGTTTCAATGGGACTAACTTTAGTACAAGTGATGGAGGAGCCAACGGTAGCTATAGCGTAAACACTGTACAAAATATTGATACAACTGCTGCACCTACTTTTGCTGGACTTACACTCACTGGTAACCTCAACCTTAATGCAAACACGCTCCAGGGCACAAATGTTGTAATTGACTTCACAAACTTTGATGTTGCGAGCAATGGCAATGTTGTAGCAGGAACATACAACGGACAGACTATTTCTAGCGTGAGCAGTCTCACGGGTACCTTATCTGTAGCTGGACTTACAACATTAAATGGTGGATTAGCAATTGAAACTGGGGACACTATTACTTTCAACGGCGATGCGTTTACTGACCTAACCGGAAACGGTCTTCAGGTAAGTACTAATGTTCTGACTCTGATGGTTCAGTCTAGCAAGGGTCTGGAGGTAGACGGAAACGGACTCTCGTTAATTGATTGTGTCAGTGGCGAAATATTAAAATATAATGGTTCGAATCAATGGGTCTGTGCAACTGACGCTGGATCAGGGGGGCTTGGCGATGATGTAAGCGTCAACGGAACTGGTGCGAGCGGGGCAAACTTCGTAGATACCACTGCCACAGGTACTGCTGCCGCCATCACATGGGGCTTAAATAATGTCAGTGACCCCGACCAAATCTCCCTCACCGTCGGCACCGCCTCTGCTACCGAAGCAGGCATCGTGACCACTGGTGCCCAAACCTTTGCCGGCAACAAGACCTTCACCGGTCTCATCACCCTGAACGGTGGCCTTACGGTTGAAGCAGGCGACACCTTCACCTTTAATAGCGATGCATTTACTGATCTCAGTGGTACCGGCCTTCAGGTTGTGGCAGGCGTACTCGAGACAACCTTAGGTACGAGTGTTGATCTTACCGCTGAAGTTACCGGTACCCTGCCTGACGCGAACGTCTCTGACACCCTCACCATTGGTGCAACCAGTACGGTTGATGATGCTGCCCTCAGTGCCAACGTTACTAAGCTTGGCGCTACCATCACTAAGGATGAATTAACTAACTCTGGCTTACTTGGTTTCACCTGGAGTGATAGCGAAGTCGCTAACAACCTGACCATTGACTGGACAGGCCTTCAGAACTACCCAACCGGCTGTAATGCGGGTGAAGCAGTGACGGCTGTTGGTGACACGCTGACGTGTGCGGTGTTTGCAGCTGGCTCCGGTTCAGGTAATTACATCCAGAACCAGAACCTAGCACAACAGTCCTCGGCAGATTACTGGATTTCCGGTACCGGTCGGGCAGACACGGCTGTCGTCACGCCATTGCTCCAAAGTACTGGGGCGCTTACGCTGGATGCCGGTAGTAACATTCTAACAATTGATGCATCAGATACAACTATCCGTCGGACTGCCTCCGGAACTTTTGTATTCGATCTCGCTGATGCAGCCAACACAACATTTGCCATAGACAACAGTGGTGCAGGCGCAGCAAACCTCCGAGTTTCTGGATTGAGCAATTGTGATTCTATTGATACCGATGCCTCTGGCAACTTGGTATGTGGAAGCGATGCTGGTGGGGCAGGCGTCGGAGACGATGTACAAGTAAATGGTACAAACGCCGATAGTGCTAACTTTGTGAACACCACCGCTTCCGGTACGACTGCTGGTGTCACCTGGAATCTAAATACAGGAACAGCCCCCGACCAAATCTCCCTCACTGTCGGTACCGCCTCTGCTACTGAAGCAGGCATTGTGACCACTGGCGCCCAAACCTTTGCCGGCAACAAGACCTTCACCGGTCTCATTACCCTGAACGGTGGCCTTACGGTTGAAGCAGGTGATACCTTCACCTTTAACAGTGATGCATTTACGGATCTCAGTGGTACCGGCCTTCAGGTCGTTGCTGGTGTTCTTGAGACAACCTTGGGTACGAGTGTTGATCTTGCCGCTGAAGTTACCGGCACCCTACCTGATGTGAATGTCTCTGACACGCTCACCATTGGTGCAACCAGTACGGTTGATGATGCTGCCCTCAGTGCCAACGTTACTAAGCTTGGCGCTACCATCACTAAGGATGAATTAACTAACTCTGGCTTACTTGGTTTCACCTGGAGTGATAGCGAAGTCGCTAACAACCTGACCATTGACTGGACAGGCCTTCAGAACTACCCAACCGGCTGTAATGCGGGTGAAGCAGTGACGGCTGTTGGTGACACGCTGACGTGTGCGGTGTTTGCGACGAGCGACACTGATACGACCTACACCGCCGGCAACGACCTTGACCTGAGCGGTACAATCTTCAGCATTGAGTCACAACTCGACTTCGTTAGTACCATTAACCGTACGGGTGCTGATCTGACCCTCCAGACTTCAACCAGTGGCGACATTATATTAAGCTCAGCCGGTAACATTCGTCTGGGCGGCTTTAATTGTACGACCTTCGCGAACGGTGGCGTCCTCACTACTGATGCTTCTGGCAACATCACTTGTGCCGATGATAACGGTGCAGCCGGTGGTACGATTACCGGATCCGGTACGAGCGGTGCATTAGCAGTCTTCACCGGTGCCAACACAATTGGAGACAGCTGGCTTGCGCAGAACGTTTCTACGCTCGAGATTGCTAACACCCGCAACCTTGAACTACTTGGTGGTAACCTAACCGTCGATGGTACCGGTAGCTTTACCGGCGCTATCTCTGCCTCTAACTTCTCCGGTAGTAGCTCCGGTACGAACACGGGTGACGTCACCCTCGCCGGGCAGAACTACCTGAGTCTCGCCGGGCAGGTCATTACCGCTAACCAGATTAACTTAGGTACTCACGTTACCGGCACCCTACCTGATGTGAATGTCTCTGACACGCTCACCATTGGTGCAACCAGTACGGTTGATGATGCTGCCCTCAGTGCCAACGTTACTAAGCTTGGCGCTACCATCACTAAGGATGAATTAACTAACTCTGGCTTACTTGGTTTCACCTGGAGTGATAGCGAAGTCGCTAACAACCTGACCATTGACTGGACAGGCCTCCAGAACTACCCAACCGGATGTAATGCGGGTGAAGCAGTGACGGCTGTCGGTGATACATTAACGTGTGCGGTGTTTGCGGCTGGCTCAGGCTCTGGTAACTACATCCAGAACCAGAACCTAGCACAGCAGTCCTCGGCAGACTACTGGATCTCCGGTACTGGTCGGGCGGATACGGCGGTTGTTACGCCATTGCTTGATACTGCCACTGCAACAGCACTGAATATTGGCTCAAGTAACGCCACTCAGATCAATCTAAATAAGAATACTCAAATTAGTGGCTCCCTGACTGTCACCGACGTCGGCAACGTAGCCTTCCAGCGTAACACCACTAATATTTCCACTACAGGCACTCTGAACGACCTTAATCTAGGCTCTGGAGTATTATTCCGCTTTACTGGTGCATCTACTCAGACTTTGACGAGTATCGCAAATCCTGTAGATGGCAGGCTGCTTACGTTGGTTAACGCTGCGGCTCAGTCGCTAATTGTGCGCAACGAAAGTGGTGGCACGAACGTGAACCGCATTATTACCGGTACTGGTGGTGACTTGACTGTTCCTGCCGGTTCTACTATTCAGCTATTGTATGATTCCGCTACAGTGCGCTGGCGTGTAGTAGGCTCAAGTGCCACTACCGGTGGTGCTGCTAACCAAAGTCTCTCTAACCTCTCCTCCGTCGCCATTAACACCAGCCTCCTCACCGGTGCAGACAATACTATTGACCTTGGCTCTGCTGCCTTTAGCTGGAGAAGCCTCTACGCTGATACGAGTGTCTTAACTCCTGCAGTTGACACAGCCGCTGCCGGCACGCTCAGTCTTGGTGCCACTACTGCAACCGCTATCACCCTCGGTAAAGCTGGCATCACCACGATCAATGCCGGCGCACTGACAGTGACGCAGGCCTTTACCACAGACAGTACCGCTCAGTTTAACGGTAACGTCATCCTCGCCGCCTCCCAATCCCTCACCATCACCGGCGGTAACACCGCCTCCCGCCCAGGCTCTCCAACCGAAGGCATGATCTACTTTGACACTACCACCAAGAGTCTCCTGACCTACAGTAACGGTAAGTGGCAGGCAGATAGAACCACTGCTACCAAGACGGTTGCCCCGAGTAATGCCTCCCAAGCTATTAAAGACAGCGCCGACTACGTAGCTGATGGTACGAGCGACCAAACAGAAATTAACAGTGCCTTAACTGCTGCCGCTGGCGGTAAGGTCTACCTCTTCGAAGGTACCTTTACTACTGATGACGTTATCTCTATCCCGAATAACACCACCTTGTCTGGTGCTGGCCGTGGTACCCTCATCCAGTTTGCGAACATCGCCGGCCAAACCAAGAACATGATCACCAACACCGATACTACGACGGGTACGGGTGTTGTTATTCGTGATGTACGGTTGGATGGTGACAAAGCCACGAACACGACTGGTACCATGTATGGTATCTACCTTGAAGGTATGGGGAGTCAATCCGGTAGTCGTCAGGGTGGTATTGTGACCAACACCTGGATTAGCAACTTCATCAGTGACGGTATCCGCCTCAACACTTCATCCTACAACAACATCACCAACAACACCCTTCAGGCCAACACGGGCAACGGTATATACATAGGCAACGGTCGGAGCAACGTTGTCACCAATAACATACTCTTTGGAATGACTGGTCATGGCATCTGGCTAAGTGCCTCATTCTTCACCATGGTAGCCAACAACAACGTCGTTAGTAGCGGCAGCAGCGGTATCCGCATCACCAGTGGTACCGACAACACCATTACCAGCAACAACCTCAAAGACAATACTGCCAGCACCGCCCACTCCTCCATCTATGTCAATGACTCTGACCGTACCCACATCACCAGCAACACTATTACCGATACTGCCGGCACTGGGTACGCCATAGAGGTTAACGATGCCGCCTCAGACAACACCTATCTCTCCGACAACATCTATTCTGGCACCGGCGCTAGTAGTATTAGCGACGCGGGCACCAACACCATCTACGCCGGGCAATCTAATGGCTCTAGCTACCTCCTCACCCCACAAGATGACTTTGCTATTACTGGCAACGCAGCAAGTACTGTTAGTACGACTGCTGGTGATCTAACGATCCAAGCTGGTTCTGGCACCGTCAGTCTTGGTTCAAGCACTAACCTCGTATCTTCCGGTGCCTTAAGTATTAGGAGTGGTGGAGCAAACACCCTAACTGTCGATACCGGTGGTGCCGCCACCCTCAATCTCGGTACAACCAATGCTAATGCCGTATCTATCTCCCGAACCGGTATCACTACAACTGTGAATGGGGCATTGACGGTGACACAGGGTCTAACTGCCAACAGCACGGCGTCACTTAATGGCAACACTTCTGTGACCACCACGTCAGCCTCAGCGTTCCTGGTACAGACTGCCGGTAATGTCGCGCTGCTCACCGCGAACACCTCAGGCATGCAAGTTGTTGTCGGCAATAGTGGCAATACTATCACCCTATCGGGCAGCGGAATTGTCCTGGCAGGAACTGCACGAAATGCCGAGACGATTCGCTACGCAGCAGAGTATCAAGGCTCAGTACTCGATGCCGGTACTATGAGTAACAACACTGGTACGATGACCAGTGGCTACGATATCACTAATAGAATGAATTACTATAAGTGGACGACTACCCAAGCTACCAACCAGAGCTATGATATCGTCGTGCAGGTGCCGATTCCCAAGGACTTTGATACCTGGGCGAGCAATCCGCTCTCTATCACTGGCTACACATCAAACACTACCAACGGCACAATTACACTGGAGGCTCGTGACTCTACCGATTCTGTCATCTGTAACTTCGTCAGCGTAACACCTGGCAGCACCAGCACATGGACAGCAAATAATACCGCTTGTACGTTGAGCAGCGGTACGTACACGGCAGGTGACTACATGACCTTACGTATTCGTGTGCAGTCACCGCAGAATGGTGATGTGAGAGTCGGTAACTTAACCCTTAACTATCTCGGTAAATATTAAGTACAATAGAATCAACATGAATACCAAAAAGCAAAATAAACTACGCATACTTGGGAGCAGGGGAATTACCCACCACGTTGGGCATGGCCGATTATTCCGCCTTTTTATTGTCACGGTATTTCTATGGAGCATGTTGATGCCCGTTCTGGGCTTCATTCATGATGTCGAACAATATACTTTGAGTGCCCAGGCAGAGAAAGTTGTTGGATCTGCCAATCCCAATCTCAGTCAAAAGTTTGCGTATGATGCTGAGAAACGGGCGTGGAGCTTTAATAAGGCGGGCAAGGCTGTCCAGGCAGCATCAATTGCACAGCAGCAGGGAACTGATGCGGAGGGTGTGTCTGAAGCGCTCGGTCAGCTGAGAAAGCAAGTTGGGGGCGGAGGCGAGAAAGACGACAGTCTGTACTCTGTAGATTTGCCACTTGATGCAAGCAGCGGGATTACGTTCTACGATAACCAGGCTGGACAATCGTTTACCATGACCCCAGACTTTGAAATGCAAGAGGGCAAGTTATGGGATGGACGCATTATTTATCCATTCGGTAATGGCGGACAGATCGTATACACAGCTAAAACGAACGGTATAAAAGAAGACATTGTACTCAATCATTTCATAGGAGAAAAACTTGAGTACAGTTACGATCTTAAGCTACCCAAAACGCTTGAAGCTCGTCTGCAACAGGACGGTTCGGTAGGGATATATTCGGCAGATATTTCACTATTCGGCAATGTAACGTATGGCAGTGATGAAGACCGCGTAAAGGTACAGAATGCTCGGGAGACAGCGCCCAAGAATCACCTCCTATTTGCTATACCAGCCCCAGATATTAAGGATCAGCATGGCAAGGGTGCAGAGACACGCTTCTATTTGAACGATAACAGACTACGTATTATCGCTGATGGACTAGAAGAACTAACATACCCGCTTTCCCTTGACCCCAGCGTCGTTGTGACAAGCTCAAGTGATTTTTTGACTGGAAACAACGAAGACAACATAGAGTACGGCACAGCCAATCAGATAGAACGCACAGAACCTACTGGTGGCAGGGCAGGCGACTGGAGCCAGACCTATGCTCTTCCAGGGTCGAATTATACTCACGCGATGGTCGCGTATAACGGTTATATGTATTCGTTAGGGGGACGTAACTCGAGCGCAAATAATTATAACACTGTGTATTATTCCGTAATCGCAGTCGATGGGACTCTTGGCGCCTGGAACGCAACCACCTCTTTTACGACAGGCCGCTATTACCTAGGTGCTGCTGCATACAACGGCTACCTATATGTGTACGGGGGTTTCAACAACAGTATTGGTGCTCTTGATAGTCTGGAATACGCCAAAATAAACTCTGATGGAACCGTAGGCTCTTGGATGACAAGCGCCAATACCATGTCGCTTGGTGTCTGTCGGGCAGGGTACGCAGTGTACAACGGGTACCTGTATGCTGCAGGTGGTAATAATACAACAACTTCGAACTGTGGGAATTCATCAACCCCCACGGCAACCGTGCAGTTTGCAGCCCTGAAAGCTAATGGTGATACCGCAGCTTGGCAGACTACCACGTCATTTACGAATATAAGAATGGATCCAGGAGTGTTTGCCTATAACGGCTACTTATACGTGACAAGGGGTACCCTGGAGGGATCTACAGTTTATGCGGACATCCAATATGCGCCCATCAATGCAACCGGAGGTATTGACAGTGGAGCCTGGGTGACGAACTCGGTCGCGGACAATTATCCTCAGACAGACTATCGCTTTGGATATACTTCGTATAATGGGTACCTATATACGGCAGGTGGCGTTAATAGCACTGCTGGCTCAACATATGCTCTTGTAACTGCCAGTGGGGCGGTGGACAAACCAAGAACGATGAGTAATATAGCGTATGAGGTATGGGGCCCAGCTCTTGTCGCGTATAAGGGTTATTTGTATATTTCAGGTGGTACGGATGGAGCACCTAGGGATACTGTCCAATATGCTTCAATTAACCCACAGGGGCATAATCAGGACTATACGACAGAAACAGATACCGGTACTTCCACGACGTCACCCGTAAATATTAACTTAGGAAGAGCAGGTGGCGCAGCAATTGCATACAAGGGCTGTATGTATTTAGTCGGTGGCTATAGTGGATCAGGTGGTGGTTATTCTACAACGGTGTACTATTCGTCAATTTCGAGCGCTAATACGTTAGGCACCTGGACTGCCGTAGCACCCACACGATATATGAATTATGGTACATCAAACTTTGGATTTGCATTTTACAACGGACGGATTTATTTGATTGGCGGTAGCGACGGAGTCTCCCTTGATACAATTCAGTACACCACGCTTAATAACTCCGGCTGCGGAATGAGTACATGGACTACGAATGCAACAAACTATCCCGCTGCAGTTGCTGGTCATCCTGCTGTCGCATACAACGGCTATATTTATCAACTAGGAGACACCGATACCGACAATGACAAGATATACTCTGCGCCCATTAATAGTGACGGAAGTGTAGGTAGCTGGACGCTCCTCAACGGAGCAGGACAGACAATTCCTATTCAGCGTGTCTACGAGGCCGCTGTGGTTTATGGCAAGTATTTGTACGTTATCGGTGGGCAGAGAGCCGGAGCCGTCGAAGATAGAGTTCATTACACAGAGCTTACGAGCGGCGGCGGTATCACCACATGGTCAAGTGCGAGCACCCTTAATACAGCACGGCAACGTCATAAAGCAGTCGCTTATAACGGCTACTTGTACGTGGCAGGTGGCGATGACAATAACGCAACAGTGCTTGATAGCGTCGAATATGCAAAGATTAATTCTGATGGTACTTTGGGTAGCTGGACGGTGGGTCAGAGCATGACAAACGCACAGGCAATGCACGCTATAGCAGTTTCAGAGGACAAAGTCTTTCTTATAAACGGAAGAACTGGATTCGATTCAACGACGCAAAATCGCAAAGTATACAGCTTTAGGTTAAATAATGGGGGGAGTGGCGCAATAGGTGCTTGGTCAACTTCGACAGGACTCAGCAGTATATACACAAATGGATTTTCCGGAGGCAACATATTTGCCGCAAGGGGGTATCTCTTCACGGTAGGGGGATATAACCCAACCGATGGGTATCTTGATGACGTGTACTCTGCTCCAATTAATGCTGATGGCAGCCTCGGTACTTGGACGGCAAGGAGTAGCCTAAATACTGCCCGGAATAATTTTGGGATTGGGGTGTCTGGCAATCGAGTGTATGTATATACCGGAGAAACTACCGGAGGTACGCGGCTTAATACCTATGAGTACGCAACCATAAATAGTGACGGCAGCTTAAGCGCATGGACATCGCCTGCTACTATGAATCTTTCTTCAGGGAGTGTCCCGAAGAGAGGCAATGCAGGTAGCGCCGCCTATAACAATTACCTATATATAGTAGGAGGGCGTGATGGAGCTACCTACTACGATACGACATATTATGCACCTATCAATACAGATGGAACCGTAGGAACATGGGCGGCTAGTACGAGTTTTTCTGGATCTCGTATGGTTGTCGGAACAACCGCTTATAACGGATACATATATCTATCTGGGGGCAGAGACTCAGCAGGTAATTACTATCGCGATGTTCAGTACGCGCCCCTGAATAGCAATGGCAGTATAGGAAGCTGGAACTATGCAGCCGATCTTTTGACAGATAGAGGCTATCATAAAATGGAGGCTGTCAACGGATCATTGTACGTACTTACGGGAACAAATACCGTCGGAAACCAGCTCAATACGGAGTACGCGCCAATAAATGCTAACGGAACGCTCGGAACATGGCGCACAAACAGAGAAATGTTCACTAACCCTCGTTCAGACAGCGGTGTGGCTATATACGGAGGCCGACTGTACTTGGCAGGAGGCTTAGATTCGGTGCCCACATACTTTAATGATGTTCAGTACGCACCACTTAAAATTACACCCCGTATATCACATTATTCTAAGCTCGTAGAACTTGGCGGTGCACTCGATTTTGATTCAGTATATTTTAACGGAACACTGAGTGGACAAAGTTCGTTGCAATATAAAACAGCTGGTTCTGACGGGGTACTTTCTGCAGCAGCAGGGGCAAGTCAGGGATCAGGATCTGAGCCACCATTGGCATGTGCCGCCGGTACGGTAAATTATGTGTGGATTACATTAATTCTTGATGACTCTGAAACAGCTACGGTTGGCGGGGGATCGGTACAGAGTGAGGTGACTGACGTTACTGTCTACTATACGTCACCCACGGTGCCGCCACCCAATAAACGTTTATTTGGTGGTAAATGGTTTTACAACGAGACACAGCAGCCACTTGATACATGCAAACTGAGCCAATAGGTAGTATTGTTGCTCCGTACGGATTACTTTACAGAGGTGATAATACATGTGTACATACCTGTGGAAAATGAATCACTTTTTTATTCAAAAGCACTTGCATCCTTGTAAACAATCAATCATAATCATTATCAGGTTTTGCTGAGCGATATGTTCGTCACAGAACGGTACGCACCAAAACCAGAAAACTCCAAACCAAACAAAAACAAAAACGCACTACAATAAAAGCAGGGAATCTCGCAATCCCTGCTTTTTTAGTGCCTTACTGGCGCTCCTCATAGGTAGATTGACTACCCCGGGCATAATTGCTATTGTTTATGCAAGATCAGGTTGAAATAAATATGAGGTATCGGCCATGTCGTTCAGTCCAGTTGGGGGAAACATATCGGGTGCAGACGACGTAGCACTTAATAATCCTCAGGACAACCAAGTCCTCGGCTATAATGCCACGCTATCTAAGTGGGAGAATAAAGCTAACAATAGTCATTCTCATGATATTACAGATGTGACAGGCCTTCAGGGTGCTCTTGATTTAAAGGCAGACGCAACAGACGTCGGTGCAAAAATTATGGTATATAACGAGTACGCTGATGCTCCGGCCTTACCCGTCAACACGGTAGTCGTTTCAATAACGGGGCTATAGCCTGATATGGCAATGCCAACAATTACGGGTTATACGGATATCGTAGCGAACGGGTCGGGAGCAACTTTTACCGTCGATCCAAATGCTAATAGAAACGGCTCCATCATCGCCCTTGGTGACTGGATGATAATGATGATTGTTTCAGGGACGGGTACGGCTATGAGAATTCCGAGTATCACAGGCGACTGGACGGTGTTGCGTCCTTTTGGCCAGGTTGGTTCTGGGACCATGTCCGTCGGTGTCTGGGCGCGTATATGCGACAATCCTGCAGCCACCTACACATTCAATCAGACAGCCGACACGAATGGTACCTATAGTCGATTCGTTTGGGGAGGTGATGGGGGTGTCGTTGCGAATTGGGTAATCGGCTCGTTTGATACCCGCGCTGCTACTGGAACTACGACAACGGCAGTAGCATCGTCCATCACGACCACTTCTCCCGATACCCTGGGTATCGTTCTCGCATTTGAACGCACCATAGCCACAGAAACCGCAGAGCAGATAACCGTTTCTAATTTTACGAAGCATCATGTCGATCTTGGCATTGATGTATCAACCCTTGTAGCAGAGAAACCATTCCCCACGACGGGCCCTACTGGCTCAGCTACCATAACCTACCCAAATCCACATACTCACAACGGGCTTGCTGCTATCATCGGCATACCAGCCGCACCTCCTGGCCCCATCGGACTCCCTATCAAGGTCAGTAACGGTACCGTACTTGTAGATGCTCGTTTCCAGGTCTCAGATGGCGGGGGAGGTTTAATTGAACCTGGCGGAATGAAGATTGTCAGACCAGGCTATACGTCAGTTACCCATATGCTTGCCCAAGACACCTTTTACATTGCGCACCGCGGAGGGTCACGTGATTTCCCAGAGATGTCTTTATTCGCCTATGGTCAATCTGCTCTGTACGGGTATCCTGCACTAGAAATATCGGTAGGGAGAACAATAGACGGTGTTTTCTTTGGGCTCCATGACCAAACCATGGATCGGACCTCAGGAGTAACTGGAGTTGACCAGACGACACTGACATGGGCCCAAGTCCAGGGTTATGAGATCCTGGGCTCCGTCGCAGTCAATAATCCCACGCAGCCTAATCGTCCTTATATGCGTATCGAAGAGCTTATAGATATGTATTACAGCACGCATGTGCTCTTCGTCGATCCAAAATACCTCAGTGCGGTATTCCGAGCAGAATTATTGGATTATCTTGACACTTTGCCGGGGTCTACCAGCCGTATCGTCGGCAAATACTACGGCGTGGGAGGCAATGTAGCAAATACAACAGGGCCGGCCAAAGACTTCAGTGATAGGGGGTATACGACCTGGGGCTACTTTTATCAGGCGGATGAAGCGAATTTTGCGACATATCAGGGCAGGTGGTCAATCCTAGGAATGGACTATAACGCTGATCAGCCTACGTGGGATACCATAAAATCTTACGGTAAGCCTGTCATCGGTCACATATGCCCGAATAGCGCTGCCGCAACCACGGCGCTCACGAAAGGTGCAGACGGATTGATGGTGTCAGGCGTTAAGCTTATTACCCCACCGACTAATATTCTTTAGTCAGTTCCATATGCCATAAATGAATTCAGAATATGCGGCATCAGAGAGGAGCGTTCATGCTTAATGCGTGTCTTCAAAGTTACGTTGCAGAAAACGCAACATAAATGAATATATTCTATAATGTAATGTATTCAGAAACACAGATGACTGTAAGGGTTAATGTACTAAACTACAACTAAACATAACATAAAATACAACACCATGCGTGATCAAAGTACTTTGTATGTTGGTGCTGTACGACACGTCGACTGTCAGTCGTCATGTCTCTGAGCCGGCAAATAAACAAGCACCCATATGGAGTGAATTTCCTCGAGAACCGCGCGCCCATTCAGGATGTGATACACGATATCTTGGACAACCAGTACTTCCCCTCGCCACTTTACAACATTTCCGTGAGCGTAGCTATTCTGAGAAGGCTCTAGACGAGACGCACTCGGCGGCTATTAGTCCCGTCTATATGGTTGTTCTGCTCAGGTCGCCGCATGGTACAGCTACTATTTGTCCGTATGCCATCAGATGAAGGGAATAGGCCAAAGTGCTTGTGGAAAACTTTGGGTAGAGGAACCTCCTATGTAAAGTACATAGCAAAAAACACAACATATGATGGTTCAAGATTAAATGGTAATGATCGGATGATTCTGACATATAACACTAGAATACTTTATTTTGTTGTTGTAATGACTATATAAACACCAATAATAACCAATAATTATTTGTGTAATCATGAACACAATATTTTGAACACTTTTACTTGAACTTTATAAGGTTAAGAGTGATAATGGTCACATAGGTTCATTCTCCTCACAAGTGGTACCTAGGGACAACAAAACTTGGCAAAAAGCGAAACTACAAAAGGGCAGGCAAACAAAACGCCTGCCCACCATGATCTTGCTAGGGATATCAAGACTATGGTTTAAATCAGGATCTATCGAGTAGGGATGCTCGTGGTCAAAGAACAAAAAGTTTCAAAAAGCCAATACAAACAACTACCAAACAAAGTGTCAAAACCAACTCCAACACGAGTACTGTTACGTCACACCCTCGCACGCATGTGGATGAGGGTGTTTGTTGCGTTACTGACCATGGTAGTCTTGACCTCTGTTGTTTCTATTACGCGCACGAGCCCACCTGTCGTCAATGCCGCTGCGCCTACCACACTTAATTTCCAGGCACGTCTCCTCAACAGTTCCGGTAGTCTGGTTGCCGATGGAACGTACAACGTTGAGTTCAAACTGTACAACGCTAGTAGTAGCTCCGGCTCATCCCAGGGTTCGTGTACTGGTGATGCTGCATGTTTGTGGACAGAGACGCGCACAGCCGGAAACAAGATTCAGGTCAAGAACGGTTACCTAAGCGCCTACCTCGGTGACGTAACTTCACTTCCTACCAACATCTGGAACCAGCAGCTCTGGCTCACCATGAACATTGGTGGTACGGGTGCTCCAGGATGGGATGGAGAGATGACTCCCCGCATCAGGCTGACGAGCGTCCCATTTGCGTTCCGAGCAACCGTTGCCGACAGCGCGGAGACGTTGAGTAAAAACACGGGTTCGTTTACGGGTACGGTAGATTTCAGCAATTTAACGGCAGACAGAACGTATCTTTTCCCGGATACGAGCCTCGCAACAACAGGCAGTCCGGGTACAATTTGTGTTTACAATGGTGCAGCGAGTAACTGTCCAGCAGCCGCAGGCTCCGCCTACTACATCCAGAACGATACCGTTGTACAAACTCAGACCAACTTCAATATCCAGGCACGCGATAGCGGAGCCAATGGAACAATTGGTGGTGTTATCCGTGGGGCTGCTAACGGGCAGACCGTTGATCTCATGCAATTCCAGGCAAGTGCCGGATCAGTACTCGCCGCCGTTACTGCCGCAGGTAACCTCCAGGTTGCTTCCTCGCTAGACACTCGGGCCGCTGGCACCCTCAGCATTGGCGATAGTACCGCCACGAGTATTTCTGTATGTAATAGTGCAAGTTGTGACACAGTCAATGTTGCAACCAACACAGATGCCGACACGGTGAACGTGGGTGACAGTCTTGACACGCTCAACTTCAGTGGTACGGCAATCAACTTTACCGGCGGACAAACTACTATCCAAACCTCCACTGACAACTCATCGGCATTCGTCATTCGGAATCAGGATGCTGAAGATGTGCTGGTTGCTGGCACGTCTGATCTATATACGAATCTCATACCTAACTCATCATTTGAGAGTGGTGTAAGTGGCTGGGCATCAAAGGGTGGTGCGGGCGCACCGACGCAGTCTACTGCCCAGAAGTTGTACGGAGCAAACAGCATGAGCTTCACTACGACTGGAGCTAACCAAGGTGCTTCATATGATGTTACTCTGACACCATCTACTCAGTATACGCTCACCGCATTTGTCAGGATTAGTACTGGAACGGTTAGTGCATTTATTATGGGGCGACAGGATGTTTCTGGTACAAACGTTAACTGCGCAGTACAGACTGCGACTAACTCAGGTTGGTATCGGCTAAACTGTACCTTTACTACTGGAGCGACCATCACTGCGCCGTCAAGTATCTATATAATGCAAAACGATGCAGTTGCTCGTACTATATATATAGACGGAATAGGTTTGCACTCGGGCGTAAACCAGAGTGGTATGCAACCAAGTACTGGCACACTGCAGGTCAGCTCGGTTATTACTGCACCAGTTGCAATACGCTCTGTTGAAAATACCAACTTTGCACTTAATGTCGCGAATGCCGCTGGTGCCTCAGTGTTCACCATCGATACGGTCAACAGTGGGTTGAGCATCTTGGGCACAGCAAGCAGCAGTTCAGCCGGAACAGGCTTCTCTGCTGTGGGTACTTCAACTGGGTCTTCATTCAATGCAGCAGGTACAAGTATCACAACAGGTAATGGATTCTTGTTCAATACTACTGCAAATGGCTTCACAACAGGTAAGGCGCTGAACGTTACTGGCGCTGCATCTGCTATAACAGCTGACTTTAGCGGTGCATATCTTAATGTAACGCCAACCCGAACACTTACCGCTGCGGCTACTCGAACCGACTCTGGACAATTCTTAAACCTCGTAAGATCCAATACAGTCAACAACGCTGGCGCAACCTATAACATTACCGGTGCGCTCGCCAACCTCCAGTCAACCTGTACTCAGACAGCTGGCACATGCAATGACAGTAGTAATATATTGAACCTAAACCAACAGTACACTGCGTCTACTGGTGCAGTACTCAATCTGACTGGTGCAGGTACGGGTAATCTAGGGGTGCTTGACACTACAAATGCGTCTGCTAACGGCGTATCAATTGACATACAAAGCAGTAATGCCGGACAGTATGTATTCAAGACAACTTCAAACAATGGAGCCACGACATCATTCCAGGTAAATGGCGATGGCAGTATCGCAGCTGGAGCCAGTGGTACAAACTTCACGGTAAATGGTGCGCTTGTTGTGAATGAAAATGTCACGATTAACGGCAACACCACCCTCGGCAACGCCGTCACTGACACCACCGACATAACTGGTTCACTTGCCACAAAGCGTGGTGCAGATTACACCACTGCCGGCTCTGCCAACAACGTAGACTTTGGCGGTGCCTCTCTCGTTCGCTTAGACACGTCTGGTGCAGCCCAGACTATTACGGGTATTGCCGGTGGCCGTGATGGATTTATGCTCACACTAGTTAATGCTGACGCTAGCGCAAACGTCACACTGTCTAACGATTCGGGTAGCTCATCAGCAGCTAACCGCATTACGACCGGTACCGGTGCTGACCTCATCCTACCTGCCGGTGCGTCAACTACTCTTATATATGACAGTGGTGCAAGTCTCTGGCGTATAGTTGGTGGTGTTGCCACAACCGGTGGCGGTGCAAACCAACAACTCTCTAACCTCAGTGGTACCGTAGCCGTCAACCTCAGTCTTCTCGCCAACGCAGACAACACGCTTGATCTTGGCTCTACTGCTGCCAGCTGGCGTACACTCTATGCAGACACTTCTGTCCTGACCGCAGCGGTCGACTACATTGGTGGTGGTAGCGGTACACTAGCCGTTGGTAACGGTGCAACTACGACTGCTGTTTCACTATGTAACTCTGCAACCTGTGACACTATCCAAATTGCTAACAACGCCGACGCAGATAGTCTCACCGTCGGTGATTCACTCGACACCGTAGGTATTAACGGTACAGTTACCGTAACCGGTGCAACCTCAATCCTTGGTGGCACCCTCAACCTCAATGTTAGCTCTAACAACACCACCAACATTAACACTGGTACTTCAACCGGTGCCATTAGCATTGGTAACTCTGCTGCTGGTGCTATTGCACTTCAATCTGGTACCAGTGTTGGTGTAACAGGCGTAACTAACATTAACGTTAACGCCAACAACGCTACCAACATAAACACCGGTACCAGCACGGGTCTTGTTACTATCGGTGGTGGTTCTGGTACCTTTAGCCTCCAGACCACTAACATAGACATTAGCTCCGCTGGTGCCATTACTGGTGCTACGGGCTTTACCTTTGCGGCTGGTGCGTACAACTTCGACCAATCTGCCAGCTCTGGTACGTTTGCAAGTGGTACGGGTACGGCTACCTTCAATGGTGATGTTGTTGTGGCAGCAGGTAAGAGCCTCACCATCACCGGCGGGAACACCGCCTCCCGTCCTGCCTCCCCAACCGAAGGCATGCTCTACTTTGACACTACCACCAAGAGTCTCCTAACCTACAGTAACGGTAAGTGGCAGGCAGACCGTAGTACTGCTACTAAGACCGTCGCCCCCAGCACCGCCTCCCAAGCCATCAAAGACAGTGCAGACTACGTCGCAGACGGTACTGCTGACCAAACAGAGATTAATAGTGCCTTAACTGCTGCCGCTGGCGGAAAGGTCTACCTCTTCGAAGGTACCTTCACCACTGATGACGTTATCTCTATTCCGAATAACACGACGCTGTCTGGTGCTGGCCGTGGTACCCTCATCCAATTTGCGAACATCGCCGGCCAAACCAAGAACATGATCACCAACACTGATACCACGACTGGTACGGGTGTTGTTATTCGTGATGTACGGTTGGATGGTGACAAAGCCACGAACACGACTGGTACCATGTATGGTATCTACCTTGAAGGTATGGGGAGTCAATCCGGTAGTCGTCAGGGTGGTATTGTGACCAACACCTGGATTAGCAACTTCATCAGTGACGGTATCCGCCTCAACACTTCATCCTACAACAACATCACCAACAACACCCTTCAGGCCAACACGGGCAACGGTATATACATAGGCAACGGTCGGAGCAACGTTGTCACCAATAACATACTCTTTGGAATGACTGGTCATGGCATCTGGCTAAGTGCCTCATTCTTCACCATGGTAGCCAACAACAACGTCGTTAGTAGCGGCAGCAGCGGTATCCGCATCACCAGTGGTACCGACAACACCATTACCAGCAACAACCTCAAAGACAATACTGCCAGCACCGCCCACTCCTCCATCTATGTCAATGACTCTGACCGTACCCACATCACCAGCAACACTATTACCGATACTGCCGGCACTGGGTACGCCATAGAGGTTAACGATGCCGCCTCAGACAACACCTATCTCTCCGACAACATCTATTCTGGCACCGGCGCTAGTAGTATTAGCGACGCGGGCACCAACACCATCTACGCCGGGCAATCTAATGGCTCTAGCTACCTCCTCACCCCACAAGATGACTTTGCTATTACTGGCAACGCAGCAAGTACTGTTAGTACGACTGCTGGTGATCTAACGATCCAAGCTGGTTCTGGCACCGTCAGTCTTGGTTCAAGCACTAACCTCGTATCTTCCGGTGCCTTAAGTATTAGGAGTGGTGGAGCAAACACCCTAACTGTCGATACCGGTGGTGCCGCCACCCTCAATCTCGGTACAACCAATGCTAATGCCGTATCTATCTCCCGAACCGGTATCACTACAACTGTGAATGGGGCATTGACGGTGACACAGGCCACCACTTTGAACGGCGGGCTGACCATATCCAATGGTGGCAATGTTGCTTTCCAGCGGGGGACTGATTTCAGTACCACCGGAACGAGTAATAATGTTGATTTTGGCACCGGCGCGCTCTTCCGCCTTACTGGCGCTTCCGCACAGACCATTACTGGCATAGCTGGTGGCACGGACGGTCGTATCATCACCCTTATGAATATCGGTGCCAACACTGCCACTTTAAGCAATAACTCTGGAAGTTCCAGCGCGGCGAACCGCATCATTACCGGTACTGGCAGCGACCTCTCAATTCTGACTGGCGCTTCCGTAGAACTGGCATATGATAGTGGTGCATCACTCTGGCGGGTGATTGGTGCGGCAGCAGGGGGAGCTGGTGCCAACACTGCACTGTCCAACCTCAGCAGCGTTGCCATTAACACTAGTCTCCTTACCGGTGCAGACAACACTATTGATCTTGGCTCTGCTGCTTTCAGTTGGAGGAGCCTCTATGCTGACACCAGTGTCTTAACTCCCACCGTTGACGTTTCAGCTGCTGGCACCCTCAGTCTTGGTACTACTACCGCAACCGCCATCACCCTTGGTCGTTCTGGCGCAGAAGTCACTGTGGACAGTACCCGCCTGAGTGTCAACGGTAACTCAATCACCAACTCTAAGCTGGTTGTTGGAGGCGCCCTGAACACCACAACCACAAGCTCCGTCTACGGTATCCAGAACCAATTCAGTGTTAATCCAAGTGGCGGCTCACTGTCCAATGTCTACGGTTTCATTAACATTCCAAACCTTAGTGGCAGTAACTACACTATTGGTGACGTTTACGGTGGCTACAACCGTATCGATATCGCTGCTGGCTTTACCGGTGTTGTCACTGATGCTCGCGCCCTGTATGCTGCTGGTCCGTCCATTGCTGGCACCGGCACCATTACCAATTACATGGGTCTCGAAGTAGGCAACCTAAACGGTCACGGCGGCAATACATCAGGCACCTGGAACAACTACGGCGTCAAGGTTGGCTCAAATACAGCCGCAGCTGGCGCAGGTGGCACCCTGAACAACTACGGTCTGCATATTACGCAGCCAAGTGGTGCCGGTGGCACGACCAACAACTACGGTATTTACATACAGGGTAACGGGGGCGGCAGTACTAACTATGCGATATACAGTACGTCAACAGCTGCTGCGCTATTCAGTGGCCAGATGGTATTCAGCGGTGTGACCACTGATATTACTACCGGAACGAACCAGGATCTAACTTTGCTTGCTAATGGCACGGGGGTCATTAACCTGGACGATAGTATTACGGCCGGGGGTGATATTACCTTCGCCCAGGGAGCTAACCGCACCTTGAGCGTTGCGCAGAACACGACCGCCAACGCTGCGGGCTATCAGATGACCCTCAGGGCAGGGCAGGCTAACGGCTCTACTACAGGTAATACTGGTGGTGGGCTTGTGCTGCAGGGTGGTGATGCTGCAGGCTCTGGAAACAACAACGGTGGTTCAGTAACTATCTCTGGAGGTGCGGCAACGGGTAGTGGTTCGCAAGGCCTCGTCAACCTCTCTACCAGTGCCTTTACTTCTGCTGCGGAACAAGCATTTACCAGCAGTACGTCTATCACTGCAGGAAATGTCGACCTCTACAGCTCGTTACCAGTGAAGGCAAACACAAATCTTGGGTCTGTACTGACAGTGCCTGATCCGGCACAGTCTGTTATTGGCCGTGTGCTGTACATATCTGCACGGAGTGGATCACTTGACTTCACTATGAGACTCAATGCGGCACGAACACCGATTGATATTGCAATGAAAGCTAACAGTACCGCTACGCTCATATGGAACGGTACCGACTGGACTGCTGCCGGTGCATCAAGTTCGACTGACCTTCAGTCTGCCTACAATAACACTTTAACCTCTGCAGGTGGTGCAGAAATCGTGCTCAACGCGTCCGGTGGTTCAGCCGACGGATTTACTATCCGTAACAATGGAACAACTCCGATAAATGGCGGTCTTTTAGAGGTACAAAGCTCAATTGGAACAAACTTGTTCAGTGTCAACAATCGCGGTACTGAACTTGCTGATAATGGTGGCGCCGAAACGTCGTCGAGCTTTAACACCGACTGGACAACAGTGGGGAGCGCCTCCCGTAGTCGCACGACAACCGCTGGACAATATGTTACCGGTCAAGCAGGCGTATCGGTCACTACCACCGCACTGGCTAATGACGGCGTGCGTAACAATCTGACTGCTAACCCCGTCGTCAGCACGACGTACCAAGTGTCATTCACGGCCAAGCTGTCAGCAGGCACATTCAGTACATTACAAGTGGCCTACTCTCGCGACGGTGGTACTGACATTGAGCCATGTACAAGCTACAGCTCCCAGACGTTGTCAACCTCTGTATGGACGAAGATAACCTGTACGATTACGACCGATAGTACGACCGCTACAAACCCAGACTTAATCATTCGTCAGACAGACGCGACTGCTCGCACAATCTACATCGATAACCTGAGCTTCATGCGTAACGATACGACGACACAGCCTTCCAACGTGCAAATTGGTGGTGGTATCGACGGTGGACCAATCACATTGTTTACACTTGACCGGTCATCAGCCCCACCGGTTGCCAATGGAGACAGCACCTACTATGGTTCGATGTACTACGACACAACAACCGGTCGGATTCAGTGTTATGAGTCTGATGGGTGGGGTGCCTGTGGCTCGGCTCCCGACAACATTATTACCCTGACACCGGAGTATGCAGGTGCCGTGCTCAATGGCAGTGGCGTTGGTACGATGACAGCAGACTTCTGTGGTAATGGCGGCGGCCTATCAGTTAATACCACCTTCTGTGCTTCAGGCGAGGCACGCAGTTACTACCGCTGGACTTCACCACAGGCTACCCTGCAGACCTACAGCATATACGTGAATTACAAATTACCATCTACGTTTAAGGGCTTCCTAGATGCAAATACTATCAAACTGACCGCCTACCGAGATGATGCCAGTGACACTAACGCACTCGCCAACCTGGAGGTCTATCGCAAGAACGTCAGTGGCGGAACGATTTCATTATGTGGATCCAGTACCAATATTACGCAGAGTTCTAACAGCTGGGAGCAACGATCACAAACGGGTGATGAGACAGGTTGTAGCTTCGTGGCGGGTGATTATGTGATCTTCAAGATTAATATGAGTGCTCGGAACAATAAGAATGTATATGTAGAAAACTTAGACTTCACCTTTAGTAATACGTAGGAGATGCATAAAATGAATAACTTACAGAAACATCAAAGAATCCCACGACTGCCAATGAGCACATTGTTTATTACCGGCACCGCGATGATTAATCCTATGAGGAATACTATGAGCGGACCATAAATAAACTTACATGTAGACATAACAGATACAATGGCACGCACAATGATGGGTGGTTCTGATTCGTCCGTCCCGACGAATGGGAACGTTTCTCTGCTAATAAGCAGTGAAGCATGAAAAACAAAAACCACCTTAGTACGAGTTCTTGACACTCTCGTACCAAAAACAAACATGTGTACCACACATCTCGCAAATTGTGCGTGCCTAGTAGACGAAAGAGAGGACTATCCCACCTCTCTTTTGTTTTGTGCTGATGAACGGAGAGCATATCTCTCCAAAACACTTTGAAAACAGGGTCAGACACGGTATGATATAAGCATAAGAAAAACGTCCTTCGGGAAGGGCAAATAACAGAGATGGATAACATAAAATCATCGAGAGGTTCATATGCACGGCAGCCGCACGGCCGTCTGTATGGTTCTGATGACCCATCCCACCGTCCTACGAAGAACAAAAAACGACATAGTGGGCAGAAGTACTGGCTCGTGCGTTCTATAGGCAAAGTTGCTTCTAAGAGGAGGCAGTCTATATGGGCAAAATTCAAGGCATCCGAATTTGCCCGTTGGCCATTCAAAAATTACTTGCGCCGTGCGTATGTTATCGGCGTGGCCGGCATGTTCTTGCTATCGGTGGTTGCAACCATTGTGCAGCCTTTTATTGAAGACCGTCCGTATCGTGTCAGTGAAGAAGCGCGCGCCGTGTTACCCAAAAAGAATATTGAATTTGGCAAACTCCTGAAAGAAAATGCCCAAGACGAGAAATTTGTGTATAACGAGAATTTTGCCGGTACAAGTGGATCTATCACCTCCGGTAGTAATCAGCCTCGTTTTGAGGCCTCATTTAGTTCCGACCCATCAAAAGGGGTACAAGTCTCTGACAAGATGAGCAATGTTGACTTTGGGCTGGTGCCAAAATTCCGATTGGACGAGGCCAAAAAAGAAGACAATCAAATTTTCTATCGCCTCATGAAACAGAATGGTTATGTCGTGTATACTGCTCGTTCGGCGAGTGTGAAAGAAGATATTCTCCTCGAGAGCTATGATAAAGACAGTATAACGTTTGAGTTTGAACTGACCGTTGCAAATGGCGTAGAAGCTCGTCTCGAGAAAGACGGCTCTATCGGTGTATACGGGAGCGACCTACCCATAAATGGTAATGTTTCTGCCGGAACCGACGCAGACAAACAGTTACTAGAAAAAGCGCGCCAAAATTCAAAGAAAAACAAGCTGCTCTTCCGGGTACCTGCACCAGTCGTTATTGAGTCCGAGAAGCAGCCTTCAAAAGCGCAAAGCCACTTCGAACTCGAGGGTACTACCCTAAAAATTGTCACCACAAACTTACTACAGGCAAACTATCCACTCTCAATTGACCCGACTATATATGTAGAGACTGCAGCCAAGTTGATGCGCGGTAATAACGAAACAAATACCGATTTTGATATCGACAACGAACTGATTCAGAAGAGTCAAACGACAGGTGCCCGTATCAATGCGTGGGAGCAAAATCTGGACATGAGCCAGGGTGCGTGGGATGTGGCCACAGCCGCCGCGGGGGGCTATGTATACCGGTCGGGCGGAAGGACAGGGCCGTCTAAACCACAAATTGTCGCCCAGCAAGAAACGCTTGATGGGAGTAACGGGACGACATTTCAAATGAACATGCCTACGAGTCGACCGGCTGGTGATTTGTACATTGCTGTTATGTGCAAGGACCAGAATGCAGGACGTAGTGTAACAATGACTGAGCCAGTAGGTGGGGGGTGGACCGAGTTCGCCGACACTGGGGAATTCTCAGGATATTACAAGATTGGCAGTAATGTCAGTGGGGGGAACGAAGCGGCCAGTTATACTTGGACTACGTCAGCGAGTGAGCAGATGGCTGGCATAATTGTGCGGGTCACAAACTTCAATTCGAGTACTCCGGTCACTCCGACTCCGACGACCAATAACTCGGGTGCTTCAAATAATCAGCCGGTATTCCCGGCAATTACTCCTAGCAATGACGCAACATTGATTATTCGTGCTGCAGGTGCAGATAATGATAATCCCAGTGCGACTGGGTGGGTACCATCTGGTCATACCAAAATTGGTTCTGCTCGTTCCTCGGCCTCAGGAGGGTGCGCCTATGCAGCTGCATCACTCGACACTCCCCCGGCATCAGGTGTATCTACGGGTACAGCAACTTATGCGGACACATCAATTACAGACCAATGGGGGAGTGGCACGATTGCGATCAATCCTGCTACATATACGACTGCTACGCAGACCGAAGTCAGTTGGGCGAAGTTCAATTCCAGTTCCTTGGCTATAGAGAGTCCCAACCCGGGCGCAGGAGCCTGCAGCGGATGGTGTAGTGATTCGGCATACGCTCTGCCTTCCGCGAGAAGAGGGCATAGCATGGTGGCATATAACGGCTATCTCTACGTCATTGGTGGCCTGGATGGGAGCGGCAATCGCACGTCTACAATTTATATTGCAAAGCTCGGGGCAAATGGTGAACCGCAATTATGGCACCCGACAGGCGGGACAGCTGCCTATTGGTATAGTGACACGGGTCTTAGCGGTGGAACCGCCAGGAGTTATTTGGCTGCTGCAGCATACAATAATCGATTATATCTGGTAGGTGGCCAAACGAATGCCGCGAGCGGTGGGGTGACAACGGTGGAGTATGCCAATATCAATCCTACGGGTACTCTTGGGAGCTGGAACCCAGGTACTGCATTACCGGCCGGAGCAGGTACGCATATGCATACGGTACATATATATAATGATGTGCTGTATACAATCGGAGGGTTCGAGGGAGCAGCTACTTCAAGCGCCAATATGCGCAGCGCCGTGTATTATGCAAAGATTAACAGTAGCGGGTCACTTAATGCTTGGATTGCGACAGAGAGCTTCTCTGGGGCACGAGCGACGCTTGGCGGTAATTTCTCTGCGGTTTGGGGAGCATACATATATTTGGCTGGTGGCTGTACCGCAGTCAATGGAAGTGGGTATTGTACAACAGTGAGCTCTACGACGCAGCTCGCCAGTATTAATGCTGATGGTTCAATAGCGCCATGGAACGAGATTCTTAATTTATCTAATCAACGGGTAGGCTATAGCTTTATTGCATGGCAAGGAGGGCTATATCGTTTTGGAGGCTGTGCCCAACAGGATACCTCAAGTGGCAATTGTATATCCACACTCGCAGATGTGGATTATGGTGTCATTAACCCCGACGGTGATGCGAGTACGGTCAACAATTCAGAGCCGAGCGGGACCGCCCCCTGTAGTGGCGGGTCTCCAACTAACTGTGACCTGCCTCCGCCAGGTGACAGCGCAGGGCAAGGTGGCCAAATGTCGAGCATGGTTGTTATCAACAACGGCTTTATTTACAACATCGGAGGGTGTGTTACGGCCAGTAGCTCCTGTAGCTCAAACATGAGTGGTAACATCTCTTATTCCGCCATATCAACTACAGGAGCGCTCGCTGCTCCGTCGACATGCTCAGGTACTTCATATGGACATTGGTGTGTCGACAGCACTAATCGTATCAATGGCACCGCCGGCCTTGGAGCGGCCGGTACAGCTGTCTTTAATAATGTCATCTATGTAGCCGGAGGTACCAACTCTTTAGCCTGGCAAAGTAGTATATGGAGGGTCGGCCTCAATGCCGATGGTTCCCTAACCGGCGCGTGGACATCACAAACGTTTGCAAGTGTGGGTTTGACTGGCACTGCGGATGACGCCCGAGGCTATATGTATATGTTTACTCGTGCTAACCCCGCGGCAGTAGCAACGAACCCGGGCAACCTCTACATGCTTGGTGGGTGTAGTGCCACAAGTGGCATCGGGTGTAGCACATATCACTCCGATACGATTAAATGTAACATCGACACTGCAGGTGCGGTAAATACCTGTACGACCACTGGCCAGCTCCAAATAGATGCCGACAACATCAATGGAGGCAATCAGGGCCTTGGCCTGATGGCCGGAACTATTTATGCAAATCGTATTTATCTTGTTGGTGGATCGTGCTCTGCCGTGGGTTCTGCAAATGATCCATGCGGGAGTAATTATGCCGCAAACCGTAAGGATACTATTTTCGCAAAGATAGATGATAGCAATAATATCGTGGCTCAATCTGGTGGGGTGTGGCAATTTGCAACTGCTCAGATGGATCCAGTTCGTCGACGGGCCGTCTCGTTTGGCTACAATGGGTACATCTACTCGTTAGCAGGCTATAGTGGTGCAGAATCATTACAGGACTTATTATTCTCAAGAATCGATGTCAGTACGGGGGACATGGGGCCGTGGAGTAGTTCGGGAGTAGTGGTAACTCCACGATGGGACTTGCGAGCGGCAGTCAGTAATGGCTATGTCTATGCGATTGGCGGTTGTGCGGCGCTTTATGCGCCTGCCGGCTGTACTGATATGCAGGAAGAAGTACAAACATTCCAGCTATATAACAATGATAGTGGAGCCGTCAATAATTTTACCGCTCAATCTGACCAAACCTTTACTGCGTCAACGGATAGGTGGGGGGCTAGCGCGGCCATCCTTAATGGCTACCTCTATGTCGGAGGCGGCTGTATTAGTGCTACGGACTGTACATCAGTCACCAGTAGCGTTGAATATGCGCCTATTAGCGCAAACGATGGTTCTGTTGGAACATGGGCTGCCGGGGGTAGTATGCCTGGGGGTCGCGCCTGGGGGTCGCTCGAAGCGGTAGCCGGAACACTGTACTGGATAGCGGGACAGACGAGCGGGGGAAGCACGACGAGTTCGAATTACTATACGACCTCCATCAGTTCGGGTAACCCAACGTGGGGAACGACCACCGCCACATTATCTAATGGCCGCAAACAGTTTAGTACTGCGGTGTGGAATAATCGTATTTACCTTGTAGGCGGCTTAAACGTCAGCAATGTTGCACAAACGACGGTATACGTGAGTCCACAGCAAAATAGCGGCGGCAACATTACTGGATCGTGGACATCCACCACACAATTTAATGTGGGACGAGCAGGCGCAGCAGTGACTGCATACGCGAATAACCTGTATGTATTTGGTGGTTTTGACGGCACAAATTACCTGAATGACGTACAGTTCACACAAATCAACAGTGACGGTACTGTTGATGCCTGGCAGGATACGACAAGTCTTCCTACCCCTCTGCGTGACTCAAGGGCAGTGTCTGCCAATGGCTATATTTATCTGATAGGTGGTCGGTCTGCGGCATCTACATGTATTCCCAAGGTTCTGGTAACACCGATTAGTGCCAATACCACTATTGCGAGTGGTAATAATCCAACTGGTGTTGGGGAATGGTATGAGACAAACGTCCGTTATAGTGGTGACCGTTACGGGGCTGCGGTGGCTTATGACAAGGGCAAAATATACACTATGGGTGGAGGCTGTACTGCGCCACTATCAACAAACCGTCACTACTACTCAACTGTTAAGTCCCAACCTCAAGTGGCGCTTTATTCTCGGATGATTGACGCAGATACGGACGTTTTCCCAAATTCCTGGTTAATGAATGGCATTGATAACTCCATCGGTGCCCGCTGGCAAGCTAAATACCGTTCCATGAACGACAATGATGGCGTACCGACAGATTGTGGTACGGCTGATATGAGTACATGGGGTCAAGAAACAAACTTCGGAGACGTTACCTTGGGCACGGTCAATTCGTACACGCCACTTGATGGATCGGGGAATAATGTCACTTGCGCGAGATACTATTATTTCTTCGTGACTATTGATGCATCGAAGACGTTTGGTTACCCAGAAGATGTAGACAGAGGCCCCACTATAGCCGACCTTTCATTGTTCTTTACCTCTGACCCATCGAAGCGTCTCAAGCATGGTAAAACCTTTACAGGCGGAGAGCAGCAACCACTCGACACGCCATGTCGGCAAAGTGGCGGTCAGGCAAATTGTCCGCTGCCGTAATAGGACGGGGGTAGCGTGTTTTTATTGTGATGTGTTGGTACTTGTGGACCTCGGGGTCTTTACGTACTCATATACGACGCGAGACAACTCCGCGATATGATTATTCGTAACCACATCATCATTGCCCTGAAGCATGACACACAAGACGTAGTTGTTCTTAGCAAGATAAATAATACCGCAATCACTTTGTATTTGCGTATTATACACGCCTATTTTATGGGCAATCTTAACTTCTTTATCTGGAATTCCTGCCACGAGTCGTTTATCAAATGTTGTCTGCGTAAGGTACTCAAGCAGTTCCTGAGAGTGCTCCTTGCTGACGTAACAGGCAAAGTAGAGGCATTTCAAAAACGAGCTGTAAGACCGGGTACCGATATCTATTCCTTCGTCACTGGTTTGTGAGAATTCAATGTCAAGTGAACCAAGCGCTCGGTCTTTTGTCTCGAGAGCGGTCTCAGTCGATGCCAAAATAGCACGGAGGGCAGTATTATCGGAGTCTGTTAATAAGACTCGGGCTGCCTCCCGCAGCGTCAGCTCATATCCGGTGCCTTTTTTGTATAGATTACCGTAGTCACTATTAAGCCACTCTTGACGGAGCTGAACTTTTTGATCAAGAGAGAGCTTGCCAAGTTCCTCGGCTTTATACAACTCCATTGCCACAGGTAGCTTTATGAGCGAGGCGGCACGGAATTGATAGTCACCATTTACCCTAATTGATGTACCCGTCGGTAGATATTCAAAGTAGAGACTGCCCCTGAGCTGATTCTGAGAAAAATATTCTCTGACCGAAGAACGTAACGGGCTAAAATTAATAATAGTATTGCTCGGATCTTCAATAAAAATTCGTTTTGCAAGAAGCGGATGGTCTGCACTATTTGTAGGAGTTGAGTCTGGTCGGTCAGGCCCCGGATTAAACATCCAGCCAAGCAGAAAAGCACCACTCGCTACGACTATAACTACCCCAATCCACGCTCTTATGCCCATGATAGTAGGTAGTATTACATATTTTTTATTGTTTCCGAAGTACGGCCAAGGGGAGAAGAAGGCGACTTCTGCTACAATAGTATGTAACTATGGGGATAGATCTCGGGCGATTTAAGTCCAATAAGAATAATGATGAATGGCTTGAGTGGCTATCTGATGATCCAGTGCCGACAAGCATTCGGACTCGTATACGACAACGGGCAGTCCACCGTGTTGCCCAAGCACCTGCACGGAGACCGATACGCCGTAGCTCTGCAATCGATACAACTTCTTCTGCGGCCCCCCAGACCATTCAAAAATCCCCCAGCGTATCTATACATATAGCCCTCCCGCATGTGCAGCGGCCACAGTTACGGGTCCCTCGGGTGGTCAAGAAAAATGCAAAACCACTTACAGTGGGCACGGTATTGTTGCTTTTCGTGGTAGGAGGAGTCTTTGTATTAAAGAACACCCAACATGATGACGTAGCCCAGACGGGGATTGATACCAAGGCTGTGTTGAGCCAAAATCAAGTGAAGCCAGATTTTGCGTATATCTTACCGAAGGGGAAGAGTGCTGAGGCGGATATGACGGTGAAGTTTGACCCCGAAAAGAAAGTTGTTAACTTCCAGGACTCTATTGGGGGAGTGCCGATTATTATCAGCCAACAACAACTCCCTCCCTCACTCAAGGAGGATACGCAAAACAGGGTTAAAAAGCTCGCAGAAGAGTTTGCCGCCACTGAGGTGCTTAGTACCGCTAATCCGACTGCATTCTTGGGAACCTCTGCCAAGGGTCCGCAGACTGTCATCTTTGCTAAAAAAGATTTGCTGATTTTCATCCAGTCGTCGAAAGAAATTGATAATCATGACTGGGCAGAGTACGTCACCAACCTACAGTAAGTAACATTCAGTAAGTAACATTACTGGTATTAAACAGCTAGTATAGTAATACTAATTATGACATTTTAGTTCTGCTTGTAAAGTTATACACAGGAACTTTCCTGAACATGGTTTACACATCCGTTACTACAGATGTAGAATAGTTACAGATCTGACCAAAACAAAAACTTTCGGATCAAAACAAAAATAAAACCAAAACAAAACATTCAAGGTGACTGACTTGATACTTGGCCCCACAGGGCTACGCGGTGCGTATTCCGGATTACGCAAGCGACTAACCTCTACAACCATCAAAAGATGGCTTGTGGGGGTTATTTTAATTTTTATTACATCACCTCTGTTAATCACAGTATATACATATACGCGCGCGGGCGAGAGTGCGCACGTGCATGCTGCGACTGCGAGTACGCTTAACTTCCAGGCACGGCTCATGAATAGCGGCGGATCACTCGTCACTGACGGCAGTTATTCGGTTGAGTTTAAGCTATACACTGCTGATATAGGTGGTACGAATGAATGGACAGAGACACAAACGGTTGTGGTAAAGAACGGCTACTTTAATGCCTACCTCGGTACGGTCACTCCATTCTCTGGCACCATTGACTGGTCACAGGAGAAGTGGCTCACGCTTAACGTGAATGGGGACGGTGAAATGACGCCGCGGATCAAGCTCACCGCTGTACCGTACGCGTTCCGGGCAGGTCAGGCTGATACGCTGACGATTACCGGAGGCTCAGTCTTAGGTGACGATCTATTACAGAAAGCGCCCGGCGCACTACAGCTCATTTCAAGCGCAAATGCAGGACTTCGCTTGAACCAAGTAGGCGGTGGTGGTCTGCTGCAGCTCCAGGGCGACGGAAGTGATGTTCTTACGGTAGATAAAAGCGGTAATGTCGCAGCAGCAGGCAGTCTGCAGATCGGAACGGGGTTAACCCTTGGTAATTCAAGCAGTACGACCGCCGGCACTGTACGGTGGACCGGAACTGATTTTGAGGGATACAACGGTGCCTCATGGTTGTCATTCACCAGTGGCAGTGCGCCCTCTAGCTCATTTGGGGCGCAAACGGTTGTAAAAAGTGCCAATCAGACCAAAACGAACAATACAACGCTTCAAGATGACCCCGATCTACAATTCAGTGTGGGTGCGAATGAGACATGGACTTTCCGCTTTGTCGTACAGGCTAACGCTAATGCGACACCGGATATTAAATTTGCGGTGAGCGCTCCTGCCGGCTCAACGTGTTCGGTGGGCGTCATTGACGGCGAGGGAGCAGTTGCAGTCGGAAACTTAGGCTGCGGAGTTTCATCGGGGATTATTACTGGTAACACGACAGCAGATGTCTACGAGGTCGTCGGTACGGTACAGACAGGCGGTACCGCAGGAACGGTAGCCCTCCAGTGGGCGCAGAATACTACCAGTGCATCGGCTGTCGTGGTATATGCCGGCAGTTTCTTGACTGCAGTTCCAGATAGTACAACGAGCGGACTATGGTTTACCCAGGGCGGAAACTCATTTGGTAATACCGCAGTTATCGGTACGCAAGATAGTTTCGGGCTCGCATTCATCACTAATAATCAAACGCGTATGACTATCGGTGTTGATGGCACTGCTACATTCAATGGTGCTGTTGCGGTTGCATCAGGTGGATTAAGTGTCATAGGGGGGGTGGATAATAACGCGGGCGGTATTACGGAAGCCGGCTCAATTACCGGTGTGGGCACCAACTTAAGTGCGCTCAATGGACTTACGATTGCAACAGGGAATGGCGGTGATCTGGTACTAGACTCTTCGAGTAATGTACTAGTGCTGAGTGATGCAGTACTCCGTCGTTTGGCAGCGGGGGCAACCTCAATCGAGCTTAATGACGCAAGTGATACGACCCTATCTATTGTGAATACTGCAGGATCTGCCGTCGCGAATTTGGCCGTGGAGGGTGGTATCTCAGCATTAAACTTTAGCGGTGATGGCGCTAGTATCACCAATCTTGATGCTGATAATATTTCGGCGGGCACCGTGAATGATAACCGTCTATCGAGTAATGTGACACTATTGGACGGAGGGCAGACATTCACGGTTCGGCCTACCTTTAGCGATGGTCTGATTCTCGGTAACTCCTTGAGTACGACGGCGGGAGCGCTCCGGTGGTCGGGTACCGATTTTGAAGGTTATAATGGGATTCAGTGGGTCTCATTAACCAGTGGCGGGGGAGGCGGAGGCAGTGGTCCGTTATCAGTCTCACTGATTCAGGCATACGACGCAGCCGGTGGAACAGATCTCAATACCGGCACGCCTGCATCGATTCCGTGGAACACTGAAACAAAGAAAGACACCGGCTTTACGCATAGTACCACCGTGAACCCGAGCAGAATTTACCTTGATGACCCTGGCTGGTACAAAGTCTCTTACTCTGTCGCAGGGGCCAATCAAGGAGCCACCCGAAATAACGTGTTCTGTGAAGTCCGGTTCAACGGGACTACATCCGTTATTCCGAGTGGATCATATGCCTATGGACGCGATGCTACAGATCGATATACAACCAATACCGCATCTGCGTTTATTGAAACCACCGGAGCGAGTGAATATTATGAAGTTGTCTGTTCGCAAGCAGGTTCAACTGGGAGCCATCTCGCGGTAGCAGGCCAGTCGTGGACGAGCGCAGAAAAGGTTACCGAGCCAACATCCGGGAGTGGTCTTGCATTCGAGCAAGACGGTAATGCCTTTGGTGAAACGGCAATTCTTGGTACCACCGATGTGCAGGGCCTCAACTTTATTACAAATAGCAGTACGGCTCTAGCTCTGGCAAGTAATGGCGATGCAACATTTACAGGTTTGGCTTATTTGAGTGGGGGTGCAAACATCGGTAATGCGGCCGGCGATGCGTTCAGTATTTTCAGTGATAGTGTCAGTTTGCCAAATGGGCTGAACTTTGACAGCGACACGCTGGTCATTAATGCACTAGACAACACCATCGGTATAAATAATGCTACACCAAGTAATCGTCTGAGTATTAATACGCCGGTGACTGGTGATAATGCCGCCCAAGCACTTATTGCAACAGGCAGCGGTACTAATAAAGGATTGGTATTGCAGCGTGTAAACGGTCAGTTGGCAAATATATTCGAGGCCCAGAATGAAAGCGGCCAAGTACTTACATTTATTAACCAGGACGGCGTGCTTGGGCTTGGTAGGGCCAGTGGTCTTAACGGATCATTACTATTCCACAACGCCGCGAACAGCAATACGTCAACACTGGTGTCCGGTTCTGTAACCGGCTCGCGTACTATACAATTACCGGATGAAGATGGCACTATTTGTCTTACTGACTCAGCTAACTGTGGCTTTATCAAACTAGGTGAAGCAACCGCTCAGACTGACTCCAGTACGGATAGCTCTATATATATAAATAAGACGGGTGCGAGTGGCAACATACTGACTCTCCAGAAGAATGGCGCCGGTGTCTTTACTATCCTCAACAGTGGAGCAGTCGAAGTAGTAGGTCAGACTAAAATAAGCACAGACTCTACAGTGGCGCTTGAGGTACGTAATGCTACTGGATCCATATCATTCTTTACTGTAAACACAACAGGCAGTCTCGTGCAGATCGGCTCAAGCACACCTGATGGCACGAGCATCTTGCATGTCCTCGACAGCGGTACCGCTGATCCAACAGGTATTAACGGCGGTAGTTACTACAATAGCAGCGATCAAAAGAACCGTTGCTTCGAAGGAGGCTCATGGAGTGATTGTACGACCAACGTGGTGCTTGGCGAGACGACTCTTGGGGTAGCAAACGGCACGATCAATATCGCGCTAAACAGGACAGTTGAGTATATCCATTGTCGAATCGATGTTAAAAGTCGCTCTGCTGCAGGTACTATTCCGTACTTGCGATTCAATAACGTTGCAACCGCTCAGTATGGCTGGAATATCTATGGTATTACCGGTACGACCGTTATTGATGCACAGGGTACATCTGCAACTCAAATTGCACTTACATCTGCCGGAAGTACCATACCGTTTAGCGCTGATATCAATATTACAAACTTCTCAGATACTCGAAAAGCTGTTGACTGGACCGGGGTTGGAGCGGAAGCGATCACTGCGCAAGTAAACCGTTTCAGCGGAGGTGGTGTATGGGGCAGTACGACCACACAAATTACTTCAGTTCAAATAGTTGCAAGCACGGGAACTTTTGCTGCTGGCTCGCATGCGTGGTGTGAGGGTCGAGATGTTCGTTAAATACTCCGTTGCACACAGCGCTTTGTACTACGCGAACTTCACGCGTATCGCTCTCTGTATTTTACTTGTACAAATGCTTTTCATCATAAAAGAAAGATGCTACGATTTAGGTAGCGTAAGCAAAAACAAAAATGTATTTAAATAACCCCTCACAAAAGCCGAATGCTACTAATGGCATATCCTCGCAGCCAGAAGCGGAATCTCTTGAGAATATTGAAGATAGAGTGCAAGAAGCTATCCGTTCTACAGAAGCGTTACCCATGGACACGACATTCTCTGAGGGCAGTGTAGCTAATCAAAAAGTATACGGAGATATGCATAAATCAGCTCCTGCACTACTCCGGGTATATAAAAATAATTCAAAGCTAAGAACTGCTCTATTATGTGGTATTTTAGCTGCCGTAATTGTGGGCGGTTTTATTCTTATATATAAGGCGCAAAAAAATGAGGACAAAAATACGTTTCAATCGAGCCAATTAAATCAGCAGCTTGAAGACGAGAATGAGTCCTCAAATATTGATTTCGGTGATCGAACGCTTGGCGTAGGGGCGAACCTTATCGTTAAAGGAAGTTCCACTCTACAAGGCAACGCTTCGATTGGTAATAATTTACGAGTCGGCCAAGATTTGGTCGTTGAAGGGCAAGCAAGACTTGCAAGCCTCGAGGTTACAGGAAATACTAATATTAACGGGCAGCTGACTATCAATGGCACCGTCATTGCGCAGAATCTACAAGGAAGCATTAGTGGAAGTTTCAGTGGAGCAAGTAGGGGATCGTTTAGTGGAAACGCATCCGGCTCGTTTGCAGGAGAATCTACCGGTACGTTTAAAGGTTTGGCTAACGGTACATTTATAGGATCTTTCCAGGGCGACGGCTCGCAGCTAACAGGAATAAACGCCACGAGCTGCGCGAATTGTGTGCGTCTGCAAGGGCCTAGCGCCATCAATCAAACAGGCGATATCGCGTTAGATGGATCTATTCGAGCGCGGAAGGTTAACTTACGTGCGGCAAGCAATGCCGTGGATACATTTACGGTAGAAACTGCCACAGGTGAAAAATTGATTTCTGCAGATACCCTGAATAAAAATATTAAAGTTGGTAATTTAATACCTAACATCAAAGAATCGTATACGCCCGGAAGCTTCACTCCTGGTTATACGATCCCAGGATATACGAGTAACGACGGTGCGTACATCCTCACTGCTGACACAGGAGGAGCCTATAACGATGCGAGGCGATGGGTTGCAAAAGGCACCGATGGGTTCTTGCGATTTGTCTATATTGATCAATACACTTCAGAAGTTATTTTCACTCGGTGTATGAACGCCGAATGTACGCAAAGCGTTCGTAAGGTTGTCGCATCCAATCCTGATGATTGGACTGACACGCCATCGATTGCACTGAGTAGTGATGACAAGATCTACATATCGTATATTGAATATGCCTCGCCTAACGTAATTCATCTTGTACGGTGCTCAGATGCTAATTGTGATGTTTATACAGATGAAATAATTGGTACGACAATGGAGTATTCATATATTAGTGTCGTCACGGTCGGGCCTGATGGTCTGGCGCGGGTCGCTTATGATGACTATAACTCATGGTCAGCAAATCCTCGTATTCAACAGCTGAGATTTGTTCAGTGCTTAAATACAACATGTAGCAGCAATAACAATGTGCAAATTGGGCCAGATGACGAACAGTACTACGAATCTATCGATTTACTGACCACTTCTACTGGGTCGGTGTATATTAGCTACCGCAACCCATCGACGGATAGCATGACACTAACGCGATGTGTTAGCTCTGATTGCTCAATTCATAACAATGTAAACTACGGAACTATTAACGGATACTACATCTCTATGGCTGAAGATGAGGATGGGATTGTCCACCTTATTTATGAGGATGAAAATATCAATGGAGAGACCATTAACTATGCCTCATGTTTGGATACCTTATGTAGCTCCGTTAGTGATGTACTCATTGATGAACGCACAGACGGAAAAGGATCCACCATTTCTTCACTCTATTTTGAAAACGGCAAACCGCATTTTGCGTATTTAGTTTACCAGTGGTCTGGTTCTTCGTACAGCACGGAAGTATATATGGTCACCTGCACCGACGAGGCATGCTCCAGTTTCACCTCGGTCAGTAGGCCATACATGAATGTAAGTCCTTGGCACAACATGCTCACTTCTATCACCGGGAGGCCTACTCTAGTATTTCTCGATCAGGTCACTGATCGGATAAAAGCAGCCAATGATGTCCAGATTGTAGTAGTACCACCCGTAGTAGTTCCCGATATTACGGTGCCGGACACGATTACAGCGGGCACAACCATAGGGACTGCAGCAGAAAGATTTGGCCAAATATACTCGGCTGGTATTGACCTACAATCTGTAAGATCTGATCCTTTATTGATAGTGGACAGGCAAACGGGGTTAGACGCAACCGCTGGTTCTATCGCGTCTTTCAGGGTAGATGGAGTAGAGACAGTTAGTATTAGTTCTACCGGTGAGTTCATAGTAGGTGGCGCATCTGCCGATAAACAACTACGAGTCGATGCTGAAGCAAATCTTTTTGTGGGATACCAGGCTGCATTTACTGGTACGCCTGCATTATTAAATCTGGCTTCTTCTTCGAACACCCCAACAAAGCTTCTGTCGGCATTTTCTACGGGCGGTGCAGAATTGCTGAATATAGACGCAGATGGAAATATACATGCTGGCAATACAATATTGTGCAAGGGATGTTCGCTTCCGCAATATTTGGTCGGCACGCATAATATCAAATCCTGGTACTCGACCCCAACACTGAATGGTGATGTTCTGTACGCTTATACGACACACCATAACATAACTGTGTATGATGTGAGCGATCCCCTTAACCCCGTAAAAGGAGTTACTTTTACTCAAGGCATGGCTGATTCAAAAATAGCCATCAAGGATAATTATGGATACAACTTTTCTTACTATCCAGAGGAAAAGCTCATTGTGTATGATCTCAGTGATAAGGCAAATCCGACAATTGTTACTACCGTACCCACGCCACTGGGCCAACCAAGGGATATAGAAGTCCATGGACAGTACGTGTACGTGATTAGTTACTTCGGGGAGCTATTAATTTTTGATATCTCTAATCCATTGCAACCGGTTATGGTGAGTAGGGCTTCATTCGGGCTCAATGCTATATTTGGTATGGAGGTGAACGGAGACACGATATATATTCATTCTACCAACGATGTCTACGCAATTGATATCGCCCAGCCTCAGCAGCCCCTGCTCGTCTCACATCTTCAGCTCACCGGACAACCAGCGGCTGGAAAAGTTCTACTAAGAGGCAATTACCTATTATACCCAGCGTTTACGTCGACGGGTCAGGTAGGTGTAATCGATATTTCTGACAGGCACAATCCACGGCAAATTCTCGGTAGTACAGGCATGTTCACTGGTGACTCTATTTTCTCAAGTATGCATGACGTCGGGGATGTGATGTATATTGTGTATAAAAAAGATGGTTTGGGTGAGGATATTAAGCGTACCTATGTATACCAATATGATATCAGCAACTTAGCCGAACCTGTATTTGTAAAATCAGCTGAAATTACCACTAAAGAAAGAACATCCAGATGGGATAGAACAATTTTCGTAGGACCCTATTTGTATGACTTTGGCTATGCTACTAATAAACTAAACATCTACGGTTCTTATCAATCCACATTCCAGGGGCTCAAATCCGCAACCCTAAAAGTTTCTAGCAAGGCTGCCTTTGAGGGAACAATAGAGGTCGGTGGCACAGCTCGGTTCTCCGCGACGACTACCATCGCTGCAGGAGCTGACCTCGTTGTTCAGGGGCTTGAGACTCCCGGTCTTCCAAGCATGGAAACGGGCAGTTATGATTCACTTGGCAGATTAAGCCCCGGAACGTACTATTATAGAATATCCGCAATAAATGCTGTAGGTAATGAATCACAGGCATCAAATGAGTTTACATTTACCCCTTATCCTGTGAGGTATAGTGTCCCTCATACAGACGCAAGTCCTGGCGACCCTGGCATGCTTATGGGTGATTATCGCTATAGGTATACCTATGTAACCGCATTTGGCGAAGGTGGTGAGGTATCAGCAGATTCGGAATCAAATATCGTCTCGGTTAATGGTCAGAAGGTTAGCCTTAGTAATATATTTGCACCCCAAACCAGCACGATTACGCACATAAACATTTACAGATGTGATGCACCGCTCTGTGCAAGCTATAATTTTGTGGGTAGTCTACTAAATCCACGTACCGGATCATACGTTACATATACTGATGATAACCCCATCCCTGGCGCTGCCATGCCAGACATAAATACCGCACACACTGACACTAACTATGTCCGCTTTAGTTTTACCCCTGTGGAAGGAGCTGTTAAGTATAGAATCTACCGCAGCACAACGAGTGGTTCAGGGTACACATATCAGGAAGTTGTTCCAGAAGTGAACTGGGGTAATCATAGGATAACTGATTGGGGCGCGCTAGGTACTCCTGGCAATCCCACTGGTAACAGTTTCGGTGGAAGAATCGCCGTCGGTAAAGCGAGTGCAACAAAGAGTCTTGATGTTTTCGGGGATGCGCTGTTTAAGAGTAGTGTTAATGCAACTTCAGCGTTCGTTATCCAAAACGCTTCTGCCGTCACCTTACTAAGCGCTGATACGGTCAACCAGCGGATTGGTGTTGGTCTCGGAAATCCGGCAGCTACGCTCCACATTAGTGCGGCTAGCGGAACCTTGTTTAGGGTTACTGATACCACTGCAACAGCACGTGATGTAATCAATGTGGCCGATGGTGGCGCAACGATCTTCCGTAATCAAACCGATTCTACAACAGCTTTTAGAATACAGAATGCTGCAGGTGCTACGGTATTGACAATTAATACGACGAACTTGCGGGTGGAAATTGCCAGTGGCTCCGATCTCTTGTTTGCAGGGGCGGGCAACACCCGAAACGCTTTGACGAAGACGTTCACATGTACGACTACAGAAGCGGTGAACGACGTAGTTATTATTACAGGATCTGCCACTGTGGGGCGAACTACTACGGCAAATAGTAATCGTGTAGCGGGTGTCGTGGTGGCGAAGCCCACGACAACAAGCTGCATAATTGCGTTCTCAGGTGTGGCACAGGTGAACTTTGGTGCGAATGCTACTCCGGCCGCGATTGGTGATCCTGTCGTGACATCTTCTATAGCAGGCATGGCCCAATCTTCAACCGCCCCAAATGCTGGGGCAAAGCTCGGCAACTCTACATCTGCCAAGGATGGCACGAATCTGGTATGGGTGCTCCTAGCAGGTAATTAAAACACCGTGTGAAAAGTCGTGAAATGTGGTACGCTTATGGCTAGAAATACGGGGAAGGTATTATCAAAAAAATGAGACAAGTTATTGCAGTCCTGAACCAAAAGGGGGGCGTCGGAAAAACGACAACCGCTATTAATTTAGGGGCGTACATTGCTAAGGCAGGCAAGAGCGTCTTGATTGTAGACTTTGATCCCCAGGGTAATGCCACGAGTGGTTTGGGTATTGACAAGCATAACCTTGGCGCAACAATGTACGACGTCCTGTTTCGGCGGGCGGAGGCTGATATTGCTATACAGGAAACAACTGTGGAAGGTTTATACGTTTTGCCTGCAAACCCGAGTCTTGCATCGGCAGAGGTTGAGCTTGTAGGAGAACTACAACGAGAGCAAATGCTCAAGGAGGCACTCGCCACGCTGACATATGACGTCATTATTATTGACTGTCCACCATCGCTTGGTTTGCTGACAGTGAATGCATTAACGGCTGCCCATCATTTGTTGATACCAGTACAGGCTGAATACTACGCGCTAGAGGGCCTGAGTCAATTATTGAGTGTCGTGCAAAGGGTGAGAGCAGGATTGAACCCACAACTTGATCTTCTTGGTGTGGTCGTGACAATGCACGACAACCGTACGAGCTTGTCCGAACAAGTTTATAAAGAACTCACCAAACATTTTGGAGACAAGGTACTCAAGACCATCATCCCTCGGAACGTCCGGCTTGCTGAGGCGCCGAGTCACGGTAAGCCGATCGCCGATCATGATAAATGGTCCAAGGGCGCGCGAGCATACAAAGCGCTGAGTAAAGAGGTATTAAGGAGGATCACGTAGTGGCAGGATTAGGTAAAGGCTTTGACGCACTCATACCAACAGATTTCGATCCATCTCTGTTAATCGATAGCAAAGACCGAGTACAAAAATTATTCATTACGCGCATTCAGCCAAACCCGGAGCAACCGCGCCGCTATTTTGATCAGCAGGCCTTGACGGAACTTGCGGAATCGCTACGGACGTACGGAGTCTTGCAGCCACTTATCGTTGTGCCCTTGAGTGACGGTGGATACCGAATTGTTGCTGGTGAGCGGAGATGGCGCGCTGCGCAATTAGCTGGACTCACGGAAATACCAGCAATCATTCGTGAGCCACAGGAGCTGCAAGAGCTTGAAATAGCACTGATTGAAAACGTGCAGCGGGTTGACCTCTCCCCTCTTGAGCAGGCCATTTCAATTGAGCGTTTACATCAGCAGTTTAACCTGACGTATAAGCAAATTGCAGAACGACTCAGCAAGGCCGAAACGACAGTCAGCAATTTAGTTCGGCTCTTGCAGCTGCCCGAATCGGCACGAGATGCTCTGGCAGAGAATAAAATAAGTGAAGGACATGCCCGAGCCGTCCTGTCTCTAAAACAATACCCAGAAAAGCAAGAGGAACTGCTGTCTCAAATTGTGCTGCTCGGCTGGTCCGTGCGGCAAGCTGAACAGTTTGCGACGACGCACAAACAAGGCGTCACTAAAGAAAAATCAGTGAAAGAGCGTATGGCGACTGAAACGCCAGAGACAAAACAGATTGCTACACGACTTCATACGCAGGTTAGTCTCAAGCGTACTGCAAAGGGCGGGCGTATCGAAATACACTTTAAGTCAGACGATGAGCTCCACCGACTAACGGACACACTCCGCAAACTATAAAAAATCGCAGTATATTCACCTTTGGGTACTGGCTAGAATGCCTGTGCCTCGCCAATAGGGAATACGCGGAAAACAAGCTCGCCAACGATATCTTCGGAATTGATCGTACCAATGCTCCGTGAGTCGCGCGAGTTGGTGCGGTTATCACCAAGGACAAAGACCTCACCTTCATTGACGACAACGTCGGTGCTGCCCGGAGTTACTACGATTGCATCAGCATAGTTGCCGGCTTTATCAGGGTTAAACCCATTTGGATTATCTTTATTAAATACTGTTACCGTCCCTTCGCGAACGACAACGCGATCACCCGGTACCCCCACCACACGTTTGATAAGTTGCTGCTTTTCCGTTTTTTCAAATGCATCAGAGCTTGTTGGGGCATTAAAGACTATGATTTCACCGCGATGAGGAATATAGTCTTTATTAATAAGATTGTCCCATGTTTTTGGTAATTTCAGTACCAGTAGACGGTCTTTGTTCTGGAGCGTCGTTTCCATACTTGGGCCGTCAACCTCATAGGATTGAAAGACAAATGCCGTCAGAAGAAATGCGACAATTGGCGCAGCAATCAAAATTGAGAGTGTTGAGAGTATGCTTTTGATACCCTCATTTTTAGGCGGTTCAGGAGGTGTGTCCGGGAGCCGGGGCGTCAGCGCAACATATCCATTGCTCGGGGCAGAAACGGAAGGCATGTTTCCTTGTGTTGGTGGGGGGGTAGTACGAAGTGGTTCCATATTCAGAGTTTCACTATAGCCTATTTTTATCATGGTGGATATGGTAATTATGCTTATATACCGTATTAAGAGCGGGAAGAAAAATTTGTATGCCGATACATAGATGGTGTCAGTTTAGCTATGGGGTGTGATAGAGAGACGAATTCTGTGTGTTTATATGAGACAATATGAATGGTCTGTCGATGCTAATAAAACGATACGACGTAAGCCAATAAATAGCATTTTATAACAAGCGGTTTCACGGTATACTATCTAACTAGTTTATGGAAAATTTTAGGAAATTTAAGGCGCCTCACAAATCACCTCGCGGCGCAGTCGATGGGTTTGTTGGGACTAACCAATCGCGTGCCCGTATGTCTCGGCGCCCTTCTTTGTCCTCTACGGGCGCACCGTCCGGACGGCTCGATAATTTTAAGGGTTCGAATGGGTTTCGGCCGAATGCCCAAACAAAAGTACGGAGTACCGCACACGCGGCCATAGCGGCAAACCCTACGATGAGCCAGCCGCTGATGGACGGCAATGTCCGTTTGCAGTTGCCAAAATCTTCTGCAACAAAGACCAGGCGAAAGTCTACTAAAAAAAGGTTTCTTCGGGGGATGGTCTTTGCGATGGTCGCAGTGTTTCTTGTGGGGGGCGTGTTTTTCGGCAATGCCTTTCTCAAGGCACGTAAAATCTTTGGCGGTGGCGGTGGAGCACCAGCGTTAAGTGCCAACGTAGACCCCACAAAATTGAATGGCGAGGGCGATGGTCGCGTGAACATCCTCTTATTAGGCAAGGGAGGTGCTGGTCATGAAGCCCCTGATTTAACTGATACCATCTTGATTGCAAGCATTGATCCAATCCAAAAAGATGCTTCTTTACTGAGTATTCCGAGAGACTTGTGGGTAAAAACTGACAACGGACAGTCAAAGATTAATGCGGTCTATGCAAACGCAAAATATAAAGCGTTGAATGGGAAGCGAACCTCAGACAGCAATGAGCGTGCCGAGCAAGCAGGTCTCGCGGCAATTGAGGCCGAAATAGAGAAGGTTGCCGGCATCCCTGTGCACTACTATGCGATGGTCGATTTTACAGCGTTTGAGCAGGCAATTAACACGGTCGGTGGTATTGATATTGATGTGAATAAAGACGGTGTGGTGTATGAGCGACTCTTTGATCATGCGACGGGCAAACGGTATGTTCTGGATGTCAAAGAGGGTCCGAATCATTTTGACGGCAAGCGGGCACTGTTTTATGCACGGTCACGGCAGACAAGTACTCGTGGCGATTTTGATAGAGCTGAACGACAACGCATGGTCATCGTTGCACTCAAGAATAAAATTATGTCAGCCGGCACATATGGTAATCCCATAAAGATCAACCAACTCGTGAATGAATTTGGTTCGCATGTCCGGTCTAATTTATCTACCGGTGAAGTTATGCGCGTCTATGAGGTCTTAAAGGGCGTTGATTCAAGCAAGATTGGTTCGCTCGGGCTAGCTGACGCACCGAATAATTTTGTGAAGACTGGTATGTATAATGGGCAGTCTATTGTCCAACCGACTGCGGGCTTGTTCGATTATAGTCAAATCCATAACTATGTACGTAACTCCCTAAAAGACGGTTACATCAAGAATGAAAATGTCTCGATCGCGGTGTTCAATGGTTCAAGCATTACTGGTCTTGCGGCTCGCAAAGCCGATGATCTTAAATCGTATGGCTATAATATTACGGCTGTCGCCAATGCGCCGACAAAGAATTACAGTCAAACGATATTGGTCGATCTGACGGGTGGCAAGAAGAAATACACACAACATTATTTAGAGCAACGACTCAAAGTAACGGCAGTTTCACAGATGCCGGACAATACGATAGACCCCAATGGCGCAGAATTTGTTATAATATTGGGACAAAATGAGAGCGCTTCCCAGTAAATTCAAGCCGACCCATGGCTTCTCGCATTATTTCCACCTCGGACTGATTAGCTTTCTGCCGGCAATACTATTCGTATTGGTCCGGATAGATTTCGTGCAACTTGCATTTGCACTAATTTTGCTTAGTAAGTGGCGCATGTTCGTGGTGCGGCCTCGTTATTGGCTGGCAAATATAAATGCCAACGCTGTTGATATTATGGTAGGTGCGTCACTCCTAGTGTTCATGGACTACACCACCAGCTTTGGTTTACAACTATTCTGGGCGGCCGTGTACGGAGTATGGCTAATATTTATTAAACCTCGTTCGAGTACGTTTATGGTTTCGGTACAGGCACTCCTCAGCCAAGGGCTTGCGCTAGTCGCTCTATATACAGCCTGGACAACCGCGCCAACACTAGGAATTGTAGTTGCTACGTGGCTCATTGGGTACTGGTCTGCTCGGCACTTCTTGTCTAATTTTGAGGATCAATATACGTCACTCTACGCCCATGCATGGGCGTATTTTGCTGCAGCGCTGACCTGGATACTTAGTCACTGGCTCTTGTTTTACGGGACAATTCCTCAGCCAGCACTGTTACTTACGGTTATTAGTTTTGGACTGGGAGGACTCTACTTCCTGGATGAGGCAGAGCGCTTAACTGCGCTTATTCGTCGCCAGGTCATCTTCATTATGTCAGCTATTATTTTGGTGGTACTCGTTTTCTCTGATTGGGGCGACAAAACCTTATAACAAATACTAAGCTTTTTCTCAGGTAAAGGGGGTACCATGAACGCAATCAATAAGACAGAGGGTATCGTGAAATTAAAACAATTAGGTTCTGCTGATAAAGCAAAAAGTCTCGGGGTGGTCTTTCTCATGCTTGCTAGTCTGTCGTTTGGTTTCCTGGGTGGGTGGCTTGGCTCACGTTCGGACCATTCCGCACCCCAGACGTCTTCAATCTCTGAGGCAGACCAACGCGTGGTACTTAATGAGAGCCAGTTGATTAGTGATATTGCCAAGACGGTAGGTCCAAGTGTTGTTTCTATTGATGTCACGAGTCAATCCGAACAACTTGATTTCTTCGGTCGTAGCCGACCCATTGAACAGCAGAGTGCGGGAACAGGCATTATTATTAGTGATAGTGGCTACGTCGTCACCAATCGTCATGTTGTGGCAGGATCATCAGATGTTAGTGTGACGCTCTCTGACGGTACGACGCTTCGGGATGTTGAGTTGGTAGGCACAACAACTGATTCAGACACGCTTGATATTGCATTTCTGAAGATCAAGGATACCAAAGGCAAGAAGCTCTCGGTAGCAACGCTTGGTGATTCAAGCAAAGTTCAGGTGGGTGATAAAGTTGTGGCAATTGGTAATGAGATAGACGCTCTGGAAACCGAGTATCACAGGTTGAAAAAACTATTCCACAA
>CAZPVS010000002.1:68310-121369 GCA_964590315.1 uncultured Candidatus Saccharibacteria bacterium | reverse complement strand
CGCAAGACTTGCGAGCGCAAGAATGATACCGAACAGTGCAACGGCTATGCCGACATGCTGGAATAATAGTTCCCGAAACTCTCCACCCTTGTTTGAAACACCCGCCAAGAAACCAGAGAATATAAATAGCACGACATTTTCAGCATTAACGATGCTCTTTATTGCCAGGAACGGATTTTTCTTTGTAACGGTAGTTTCTTTTGCCTTCGGGTGCTTAAAGCTAAATGTTAGCCAGAGCATGACCAATAGCGAGAAAAATCCAATGATGAAAGGCAGAGCATGGTTTATCGGGTATGTCGCAGGAATAAGGGCGATGAGAATAATGTTTCCGATCAATCCATATGTCTGGGCGCGACCCATAACTTTTGCATAATCCTTTTCTCGCTTAAGCGCAATCAGTGTGTCATGTATAAAGGCTTCAATTGCACCCGACTGGAAAGCATACCCACCAAAGAATAAGACCGAAGCGATCAGACCGCCCCAAAAGTTTGGCATGAACGCGTAAAATAGCGGCGACGTCACTGCGATACTGGCACCGAGAATTATTGACTTGCGATTTCCAATTTTATCAGCGATGTATCCTGCTGGCATTTGTAAGACCGCCTGGACGATTGACGAAATCACGACAATAATTGCCAATTCCTCAAGTGTTACCTTTCCGACATTGACAAGCTGGATTGTAATCAAAGGCAAATAAACACGTTTTGTGAATATTTTGTACCAAGAATACTTAACGATATTCTTTTCAAGTCGTTTTTCGTATTCATTAGCCATCTTATTTCAGCAACTCTTTGAGTATCATTATCATCGCAAAAATCATAATGCCGAGACTAACGCGGTCTTGCCAGACTTTGGGCATTTTGAGCGTCGCGTGGCGGCCAATCCATGTCGCCAGCACGATAATTGGGAATAATGCCAAAATAGGCAGTGCCATATGTAGCGTCAGATCACCCGAGTGAACACGCACAGCACTCGCAAACAGGAAGTTCGATCCTCCAATTAGCGCCGTTGTGCCGTGAATCTCGGCAATGCTCAGACCTTTGCTCAATAAATATCCATTCCGCAAATCGCTACCAGCAAGACCTGTTCCTTGTAGGGCTCCCGACAGGAACCCGACAAACGCGACACCATGCTTAGTCGGCTTCTTCTCTTTCTTCTTTTTACCAAATGAGGCGATAGCCTTTTGATGCAGAAACCAAGCTAAGAAACAGAAGATAATAATCGCGATAACCTGCTCAGGTACTCCAGCAAAAATGAAACCACCACACAGGGCTCCAATGATAGATATCGGCCAAAGCTGCTTTACAATATTCCAGCGAATGTACTTACGGAACAAATATACACGTGGGATACAGGTCAGAAAGAAAAACACTGTCGCCACGGCAACGGCATCTTTTGCGCCTACCAAACCAGTCAGCACTGGCGTAACCGTCGCCGATCCCGAAACAGGCGCAAGAATATTCACGAAGGTGAATATTCCGAGCAGAATAGCGATGAGCATGAAGTGCATATTTGTTTGATAATCCTAGCGCCATTATACAACAGCCACTACAGTAATGGAGTTTGCGCATCTAGCAAAAAATCAGTGTAAATAGTAAACTTATACATAAGTAGCATCGTCGCTATGCTGTTAAAAACCAAAACCCTATGATTGAACACACAAAACAACCAGACCAGAAGATCAAAGGCTGGGAACAGGCAGTCGAAGATACCCTCCCGCATCCCGAGCTACACGCTATTGCCAAAGAGTATCTTGAACGCGCAAAGTTTGATTTTGAGATATCTCCCGAGCACCATCAGACTCACATCGATATTGCTCGCCCTGCAGTTCCGAGCATAGATAGCTTACCACCAGAAGAGCAGGACTTCATCGGTGAGATTATTGAGATTGGTGAGGAAGCACTGAAAGATGCTGACCTATCGTTAGATACTGAAACACACAATCCAGAGGGGCATCTTGAAGGCGCAAGAAAAGCCTACCGAATCGCAGCAGAATTACTGCCAACCAAACAAAACTATAAGGTTGAACCGCCCTCTTCCAATCCTGAGAAATGGCTATTGGATCGACTAGTAGCGGATGTAGACACCGCTCAAACATACGGTGAAGTAGACATGCCAAAGGCACTTGCAGCTACTTGGAATATTCTCGGAACCTTTGCTGAGTCTGGTTCATTTGAAAGCCCTGAAGCTACTTTCAAAAGCATGATGTGGCTACTAAAGCAGAGCCGAGAACAGCTTAAGGCGCAAGATAAAGAGGCGTTCGCAAGTTTGTCGCCAGAAAACAGGGATATCATCTCTTTTCTATCAGTGGCAGAGTGTGCATATGCCAGAGACTTTGACACGGCCTATCAGTTACTCGAAGGCCTACAAACTCAGCCTGCTCTAAAAGCATTCCTTACAAAAGAACTGCAGGAAGCTGAGCAATTGCTGCACTCTAGTTCGGACATAGATAAGACAACTTCGGCTCGCAATCTCGAGACTCTTATCGATGATAAAGGCTCGAGTATCTCTGGCAAAGAGCTAAAGGAAGCACATGTAGGTATTACGGTCGGCACTTCCCTCGACACGCTCTATGCTATGCTCACGAGTCCCTACGGGAGATACCTGACCAGTCATGAACATGACGTCGTTGGTGGCGGTGGATTTGTGCAGTCTGGCGGATATGAATCTTATCGAGCAAAAGTTGAACGAGAGCTTGGTCACGATGAGAATATTTTTATACCGCGACCAGTCTATGGAGCGCTAACCTCGGACTTACAGGCTGACCGTGCAAGCGGATATGGAGCCGTAACGATTTATCCGAAGCCTGAGTTAACGGAAGCCCCTGGGGCTGTATATGCCTACGGAGATACAGTCAATGCTAAGGAGGGAATCAACTCTGAGTATGGTTCCACTGCTACAATAAGTGATCGACGCCTTAATGCACACGACGCTCAGATAGCGTACAGTCATAGCCTTGATCATAAGAAAACAGCTGACCAGATAGACCAAAGACTCGTGTATGTAGAGGCGCAACTCCCCGGTCTTCGGGTTGATGATATCGAGAAAGTATCGATTAACGCCAGGAACAAGTCCGATGATGTCAAACGAGCCCAAGAAATCACCGAACAACTTCTTGATCGTGGCATTAAGGTAGAGCACGTTGTATCCTGGTCGGATGTCGCTCTCGGAGTAAGCCAAAGAGTTCGAAGTGGAATGAGTGAAGAAGAGACATATAGTGCGCTAAAGCAAGTTATTTTAGGTAGTCAGGCAACAGATCCTCGCATTTCACTTGTCGTTAATGCACCCCTCCCTGGAGAAAAAATACCGATACAAATAAATGAAAACGTTTTCAGTAAAGTAGGCGTTGCCGTTAATAAGCCACTTATTGCTAAATAGTAAATGACGAGATACTGCATACTATAAGGGTATACTCGGCACTGAAAGACTCTGCTAGAATTCGTTAATTTAATAAAAGCGCTTATGTTGTTCTATTTACTACTAACTTATACTAACAGTAGTCGTATGACATATTTTATATGAACATTCAATAGCGGCCAATCATCGCTTATGGTTTATACTGGGACTAACGGAGGGTATATGACGAAGAAGCAAAACGACGATAACAAACCAAAGTTGCTTTCACTATTTTCAGGATGTGGAGGGCTAGACTTGGGCTTTAAGCAAGCGGGATATGAAATTGTTTGGGCAAATGATTTTATGCACTGGGCTTGCCAAACGTATAAAAGAAACTTTGGCGATCATATCTATGAGGGTAGTATTGAGGATGTAGATTTTGAATCACTTCCGGACTGCGACATTATCACAGGAGGATTTCCTTGCCAGGACTTCTCAATGCTTTGGAAGCGTGGCGGTCTTGAGACTGAACGTGGCAACCTGTACACGTACTTTGTAAAAGCAGTTGAAGTAAAGCGACCAAAGATTTTTATCGGTGAGAATGTTAAGGGCATACTTTCCGCAAATAAAGGCGCAGCTATTAAGCAAATCGTCGAAGACTTCGCGGCACTAGGTTACACGGTCAAGTATCGTCTTAATAATTTCGCTAAATATGGTGCGCCCCAGCTTCGCGAACGTGTCTTGATTGTTGGCGTTCGTAACGATATAGATTACGATTTCGAGTTCCCGGAATACACTCACGACGAGTCAAACTATTTCACCGCCGGAGAAGCTCTGAAGGGAGTAGAAAAGGTTCCATTTAATAATGAGCACCAGAATATTAAAGAAAAGACCCGAGAGATGCTTAAGCTCATTCCGGAGGGTGGCAACTTTACTTCAATTCCAAAAGATAGCCCATATTATGTCAAAGGAATGATTAGCCACGTTTACCGCAGGCTTGATCGCAATAAGCCATCGACGACAATTATCGCAGGTGGCGGTGGCGGTACGTGGGGATATCACTTCGAGGAACCACGTCCACTCACTAACCGTGAACGTGCTCGATTATTCGGCTATCCTGATGATTTCATCTTCGAGGGTTCAATTACTGAAGTCCGTCGGCAAATTGGTAACTCAGTGCCACCAATTGCCGCAAAAGTATTTGCAGACCATCTAAAACCAGTATTTGACAAAAAAACAAAAGAAGAAGTAGTTACTTCTGAGGCAGAAAATAGTAGAATGGAGGAAGGATTCAACCTGAAACCAGCTTTTGCCTTGGAGTAATGTGAGCTTAATATATTCAAACTATCCTCCACTAAAAACAAATTCCGAAACATATCACGGTGCTTTTACTGAGCTACTTGAAAAGTCGGATAGGTTGAAAATTGCCTCTGGCTATATCTCGGCAGACGCGCTCATTGACTTGAAGAGCATAGTTGAAGCAAACGGTGGCCCTTACATCGAACTCAACATCGGTATGCACTACTTCGATGGTCTGACAAAACAACAGAAAGAAGCTGTTGAGGATCTCGACAATACACTCCGCACAAAAAATCTAGGCGGGGTGTATTTCGTTGTTACATTTCCGTTCCACGGTAAAATTATAAGTTTCAAGAACCGCGAGCGAACCATTGGGGGCCTGATCGGCTCATCGAACTTAACCAACATTGTAGAGAATAAAACCAGTCGCCAATACGAAGTTGACTATCGCCTTCCAGAAGGTGACTGTAATGAACTCGAGGACTTCATTACTCGCCTGCGTGAGACAACTACTCGTCCTTTTAGTGATCTTGATGTGAAGATTATAGAAAGCAAAAACAATCTTCTTGATGAGCAATACGGAGTGGACAAAGCCGACGATCAAGTGATTGAATCAATCAAGGCGAATCCAGACTTTGACTACAAGTTTCAGATTCCACTCAAGACGGATGATGCAACACGTAGCAACCTCAATACATTCAACGGCAAAGGGCGTGAGAATAAGCAAGGATTTGTAATGCCGCGATCGTGGTACGAAGTCGAGTTAATCGTACCGAAGAGCGTAACGACCCAGCCGGGCTACCCGCAAAGTGATAAGCATGGTGATGGTGGCGTAATACATGTAGTAACCGATGATGGCTGGTCGTTTAGCTGTAAGGTCAGTGGAGATTTTAGTAAGAATCTTCGGTCAGAAAAGGATCTGAAAATTCTTGGAAAATGGCTTAAAGGACGCCTTGAACACGCTGGAGCGCTGAAAACTGGTGAGCTTTGTTCGCACGAGACACTAGATAAGTATGGGCGTCATGACTTCACTCTTGCAAAATTAAAGGGTCAAGACCTCTGGTATTTAGATTTTGGAGTGGATAGCAAATGAGCCACGCTTCGGAATATCTAGCCAATCTCGCAGAAGATACACCAGAAGCGGTCGCTTCAGTGCGCGGAACTATTGAGGCTATCTCTAAAAACAACCTCGCCAAGTTTACGCATATGGATCACGAGGTAGGCCTGCTTCTCGGACAAGTTCAGAGTGGCAAAACCGGTCAGATGTTCGGCGTAATGTCGGCTGCTGCCGACCACGGCTTTGAGCTATTTCTCGTCCTCACAAGTGGTATGACTGCTCTACAGCAACAGACATTTGAGCGCGCCATGCAAGGCATAGATACCTTTAACGTGTGTAATGAAAATGATGATGTACGTTTCTTCAGTAAGAAATTACGACAACCTACTGCCATCGTCTTAAAGAAAAATGCCAGTGTTTTGAGAAAATGGAAAAATCACCTTGCATCATCCGGATATTGTGTCGGCCGTCCTATCTTTATCATCGACGACGAGGCCGATGCGACATCGCTCAATACTAAAATTAATAAAAAGGATTGGGAAGAAAAAAGTACCATTAATCAGTTACTCGAAGATATTAAACAGCTTTGCACGAGCAGTTTTTATCTGCAGGTTACAGCCACTCCACAACCACTCCTTTTGCAGTCTCTTGACTCTGGCTGGAAACCCAAGTTTATTCACTATTTCAAGCCAGGTAACGGCTATCTAGGTGGATCGTTCTTTTATTCAAAACCTACGCCGTTTACTAACATCTCAACACAAGACGACGAACTAAGTCTCCTGCTCGAAACCGACGAAACCCCTCATGGGCTCAAACTGGCGGCGACAACCTATCTCATTACAGCAGCACATCAGATGAGCGAAAAGCGCAAAGTTTGCAACTTTTTGATTCACCCTAGTTCAAAAATTGACGACCATACGATTATCGCCAACAAGCTGAAAAAATATATGCAGCATGTTATCGCAAACACCGATAATAACGATGTGCAACGACAACTTGAGCAGTCATACGTAGGCCTCCGTCAATCAAAGCCAGATATCATCGACTTCAAGGACGTTATTAGCTTTCTGCAAAATGAACCTAACTTTAAATACATAACTATGAACTCGGGCCCCAACAGTGAATCGACGCCTAATATTGACACAGGCCTAAACGTAGTTGTAGGTGGTAACAGTCTTGGGCGTGGAGTTACATTCAAGGGACTGCAGACGGTCTATTATCTACGCTCTGCGAAAAAACCCCAGGCTGATACATTCTGGCAACATAGCCGAATGTTTGGCTATGATCGCGACCCTCTTCTTATGCGGGTTTTCATGCCACGTGCCCTATATAATTTATTTGCCGAGATCAACAGTTCAAATGAAGTACTCTATGATCAGATCGAACAAGGTAATTTAGACAAGCTGCAACTTATGTTCCCTCCAGGCGTTAAGCCGACAAGGGATAGTGTAATCGATAAAAGCAAGCTAGATGTTCTCGTTGGTGGAGTAAACTATTTCCCACCCAACCCAGACCAGACCAATGCTTTTGAGCTTGATCCAATACTCGAGGATTACGATGAAAAGATACGATCTCACACGATTACTACTGAAATTGCTATCAGCATTCTTTCAAGGATCAAGGACGATCAAATCAACAACTGGAATATTAGCTCTTATATTGCCGCGCTTCGAGCCTTGTCTTCAGAAAAAGGTTTCGACGATAAGATAGTTCTCGTAGTACGTCGGAACAGGAATATCGGCAATAAAACCGGAACAATGCTCTCAGAGGACGACCGTAAACTTGGCAGTGCTATTACTGATAAATCAGTAATAACTCTATACCGTAACGTTGGTGATCCCGACAAGGGGTGGGACGGTGCGCCATTTTGGATGCCAAACCTTAAGCTTCCAAAGGGTAAAGTATTCTACACAGGAAAAGATATCGACCAGTAGGATGCCATGGATACCGCGCATTACTTTGATCTAACACAACCAGAAAATGACATCGAGGCGCTAACTATCCAGGCGGCCGATCATTTCGATTGCGACCTTATAGACAGTTCTACGAATGAAAGGTATAAGGGGTTTATACTTGCAAAATCACCCCAGGGTAATAATTTAACGATTTGCGACACAGAGTTTAAACGTTCTGCAACCGACCAAAAATATCAGCCACGCTTGATTTTTCGTCGGGTCGATGACGAATTCAATGACGTAAACGCGCCCTCTAGCTCCCGAAATCGTCGCATTCCATTTGCGGATGGAGCCGATGGCTACCGTGAATTCTGGAGAATGATCTCATTCCTGTTCAAATTCAAAGAGACCATAGATTTCGGTGATTTTGATGGTACGTACCAGGTTATATCCTCTGATCAATTTAAGGAGTACATAACCAACGTCGCGAACAAGGATGCAATTACAAAAATAGCCGAGGATCTTGGTGTCGATATATCTGAAATTCTTCGTACAAAATCAACGATTACATTACTCAAGAATTATCGAGATAAATTGCAGGAGTTTATTGATGGTAATGCGTCGGAAACCGATGTTCAAAACTGGTTAGATGAAGACGGTCACAAATATCGCCAACAACGATGTCTGATATTTGGTCTTGAGTACATCGATTTTAATCGAGAGGGTTCAGTAAACTCTAAAAACTTTGATGTGCTGACTCGCGTAGGCTCAAAGTATATCGACCATGTCCTAATTGAATTAAAGAGTCCATCGGATGATATATTCGAGGTTGAATCCGCGCAAACGATTAATAATCCCACCGATACGTACAAAATTCATAAACATCTGTCGCGAGCGATACCTCAAATTCTAGAGTACAAGAGCGCGCTTGAAGCCAAAGACGCTGGCGACGCAGAGCTTGAGAAGTTGGGCATATTTGATAAGCCACACATCGGAAAATGTATTATCGTGATTGGTAAACATAGCGATAATCCACGCTGGCAAAAGAACCGAGAAAACTTGCTGCGATCATTTAACTCAAATTTGGAGATATGGACTTATACAGAGCTCTTGAACAAATTGGATGCAACAATCCAAAATCTTGAGCGCATCAAGGAAAACGAAGAGCCTGAAGTGGATGTTGATATTGATGATTGGTTTAACTGATGAGCATGTTATTATCAAAATCTGATTTTCTCAAGTACCGGGCTTGCCCGAGCTATTTCTGGCTTTGGAAATATAAGCCTGAACTCATCCCCGACGAATCGAGCGAAGAGGTGCGCGACAATAAGTTTGAGCAAGGAAACCAAGTTGAAGCCATTGCTCGCCAACTGTTTCCGTCAGGCAAGCTCGTTGACGGGTACAACGTCACGGCCAAAGCCAACACCGAGCATCTCGTTGCAGATGGAGCAGAAGTACTCTTCCAAGCCACGGTTATTACTGATAACGGCCTGCTCGCTATGGCCGATGTACTCGAGAAAAATGGGGATGGTTGGAATCTCTACGAAGTAAAGTCATCCGGGTCAGTTAAAAAAGATCTGCATATTCCCGATATGGCCTTCCAAAAGACTGCTTTCGAAAAAGCTGGATACGTCATCAAAGAAACCAAAATCATACACCTGAATAAAGAGTTTCTGCGTAATGGCGATACCATTGATCCAAACACCTACTTTATTACTGAAAGTGTTGATGAGGCAGTTACTGCTATCCTACCTGAAGTGCAGGATCAGATAGTTCTTGCGCTCGAAAGGATGAGGGATGAAACCGAACCCGCGGCCTGCCCGTGCCGCCTCCTCTCGCGCGGTAAGCACTGCCCAGCATTCAATCGTTTCAATCCAGACGTACCGGAGTACTCTGTATACGATATATCGCGCATGCAGGGTAAGAAACTCGCCGAGCTAGTGGATGATGAGATATTCAAGACAACTGATATTCCTGACGACTTTCCACTAACGGCAAACCAATCCATACAAGTTAAAGTCGACAAATCCGGTCAGGTGCTTATAGACAAAGATGGAATACATCGAGAACTCGCCAACCTGGAATACCCTCTGTACTTTATCGACTACGAAAGCGTAAATCCAGCTATCCCGCTAATCGACAATACTCATCCCCATCAGCAGGTCGTATTTCAATACTCGCTCCATATCCTCGACACGCCCGATGCCGAGCTACGCCATACTGAGTTTCTGTGCCGTGACAGCTCACCTGATTCCATGCGCACTTTCGTGAGACGTATGCGCGAAGATATTGGAGATCAAGGAAGTATCATCGTATGGAATAAGTCGTTTGAGCGTCCGCGTAACTCCGAGATGGGAGTACTCTTTCCAGAGTTCAAAGACTTCCTCGAGGATATGAACGGCCGTATATACGATCTAAAGGACGTATTTAGCAAGAATTATTATGTAGATCCGGGCTTTCGGGGTAGCAACTCAATCAAGGATGTTCTACCAGTTCTTGCGCCACATCTTTCATACAAGGAATTGGCGATCGGCAAAGGTGATTTAGCTTCAGTACGCTGGTATGAAATCGTAACCGGCGAAGACACCGAGGGAGCCGAACAGGTATTCAACGACCTATTAGCCTACTGTAAGCTTGATACCCTAGCGATGGTCGAGATATTCAATGTCTTAAGAAAGATATAACCTTGCAAACTCTGAGGGCGGGATGAGTTCAGGGCTCCACCACAGACCCCCTCATAAACACCTCCTCCTGCCCACAGAACACACAAGGATTCCTTTTTGAGTATACCATAAGCATCAATCTACCTCTGTAACGCTCATGCTTGCATGCATCAAACGGCGGGTGGTATGCTAAATATTGTCCTTCGTGAAAATCCCGACATAACAGGGGTATATCAAATTCACGACTTCTTGAAAAATCAGTTGTAGAATAAACTACATAATTGACAGATACAGAAAATTCTTATGTTTTTGCTGAAATTGCTTATGCCGCTTGCATAAGAATCGTCTTGTGCTCTATGTTTAGGTCACAACCAACTATTTTTACGGAGGGTCACCATGATCAGAAGTTCCACACAATTCAAAATAGTCGGGCTCATAGTGGCGCTCGGGATGCCGATATTATTCGCACCTCCCGTGTTTGCCGCGGGAGGTGACATTTCTCAGGTTGAATCGTTCATCCGAAGTGTCATCACCACCATAGCAGGATTAGCCGGTCTCATCGCGACCGGCTTTTTAGTTTATGGTGGCCTGATATACATCACAAGTTCAGGCAACCCTGAGCGGCTTGATGGCGCGAAAAGGACGTTGTTCTTCTCGGCAATGGGGCTGGCAATCGTGATTGGGGCATTCGTCCTGAGTAACATCGTCACCACGCTAGCCACTAAAGCGTTCGCTTAGACAGCTAATACACAAACAAACATCGCTACTTGTAACTAGAGAGTACTAGAAAGGGGTATATGGAAAGCGTACTATTTTCCACGCTCTCAATCTTCGCCGACACATCTGCTGCGGTGAGTGCTATGAGGGATTACGTGACACCGACCATCCGAACACTGGCTGCGCTGGCCTCCATCGCGTGCGTCTTCTTCCTCGTCAACGGCGGCTACCAGTACATGACCAGTACTGGTAAGCCCGAAGCGTTAGAACACGCCAAGCACGTGATTCGTAATGCGCTACTAGGGCTCATCATTGTCCTAGGAGCGATCACGTTCACGTCAATTCTCTCTAATGCCTACGGAGCTCCACATAATCCTGGCGGCGCTTCGCTTCCAAGCCTTGAAGCGATACCTCCCGAGGACGTCGGTAACGGCCTGATCGATGTGCTCATAAATGCGGTGACGGGATTCTTGAATGCCATCATCCAAGCGGTAGCTACGCCATTCCTAGCGGCACTAGAGTTCTTTACCAAAGCCACGCCGCTGATGGCCGAGAATGCCAGTGTCTTCAATCTCTGGTTGGCCATCGTCGGTATAACGGATGTGCTATTCATCATAGTCCTTGCCCTGATTGGTTTCCATGTCATGAGCGCGGCTAGCTTCGGCTTCGATGAGATCGAGTTCAAGCACCTGCTGCCACGGATTGGACTGGTCTTCCTACTCCTTAACACCTCGATCTTTGCCATTGATGGCATCATTGAACTCAGTAATGCGCTCATCACTGCTATTAGTAAAGTATCTGGGGCAAGTTCGGTCTGGGATACATTAACCTCAGTCGTGAGTGAAGCGGGAGGACAAGGACTGGCCGCGCTGCTCATTATGCTAGCGTTCCTGATCTTCTCGGTGATACTCCTGGTCTACTACGTCGGGCGATTGGTGACCCTCTTCATTGGAGCGGTGATGTCACCGCTCGTCATCCTCGTATGGTTAGTCCCGGGTTTCCGGGACTTTTCAGAGACGGCCATAAAAACGTACATCTCGACCATCTTCGTCCTATTCGTCCATGTCGTGATTCTCCAACTGGCCGCCTCACTTTTTACCGGCTTGTCGATGACCGCCGGAACGGATGTACCAGATACCCTGATGGCAATGGTCGTCGGACTGGCAACGATCATGGCACTGCTCAAAACCCAAGGTGTCATGATGCAGTTCAGCTATGTATCCGGCGGTGCGAGGAACGCACGGAAACTCGGTGGCCAGTTCATGAGCGGTGTCAGTTACATGACCGGCAAAGGCAAGGCTGCGGCCGGTGCGGTCGCCAGTAAGACCGATACCGCAAAGCGATCACGAGCAATGGCCAACACGGAAGCGACCGCAGTCCGAACGGGACGACGCCAAACCATGACCTATAACAGCAAAAAGTCGGGTGCAGAAGTAACCTATTTGGTGCAACCAAATCCAAAAGGCACGCCACGAGCCGCTGCTGGCAGCAAAGCCAAAACGGGCACGACATATGAGGCACCGAAAGTCACTCCACGTGGCAATGTCGTCCCTATGAAGACCAATAAGCCGACCGCGCCATTGCCTGCCAAGATGCCAAAGAATAATAGTAAGGATAAAGTCGCATGAAAGTAACCGTTGTACCCGCCCAAGTCACCACCATTGAAGATAGAATCATGGGATCACTCAGCCTGTCTCAGCTCATGATTCTCCTCATTCCGGTATTCATCGGCGCGGCACTATTTGCCGTATTGCCACCAACCATGGGATCGGCACTGTATAAATACATCGTCGTCGGCATTCTTGCGGCGGTCTGTCTCATCCTCAGTATTCGTATAAAAGGTAAGATCATCGCTCTCTGGATCGTCACAGTACTTCGCTATAACCTACGGCCAAAGTACTATCTGTTTAACAAGAACGCCACGGCGCTTCGTCAGGACTATGCCGAGGCAAAGCCGGAGCCGGAAAAGAAGCGAAAAACCAGTCTTGAACCGAAGCTTACGATACCGAAACTTGGCACACTTGAAACCGCCCGTGTCCTTGCCGCTATCGAAAACCCTGCATCCAATCTGAGATTCGAAACAACCAAAAAAGGAGGTCTGCATGTTCGCCTTACAGAAGTCGAAGACTAGAACCAGTTCACGTAACCAAATCGCCATTAAGGGTGTAAGGGACGGTATCCTGATGCTTCCAGGCAATGAGTACCGAGCAATCTTAAAAGTATCCTCACTGAACTTTGAGCTGAGAAGCGAAGAGGAGCAAGACGCCATCATGGATACTTATGAAAGCTTCCTGAACTCGGTCGGCTCGTCACTGCAAATCCTGATTCGTACCCGCGAGATCGATATGGATAAATACCTCGCCGATCTAGCCGAGCGGCTAGACGGCGAAACCGAACCCATCTACCGTACGCAACTCCAGAATTACGATGAGTTCATCCGCACACTTATCCAGAGCAACAAGATTCTGACCCGTCACTTCTACATCGTTGTGCCGTACCACGCCAGTCACAAAGCCGACTTCGAACTGGTACAAGAGCAGCTCAATCTGAAGCTCGACATCGTAGCTAAAGGCATGATGCGAATCGGCATGCATACCAAGGAACTCACCAGCCTTGAAACGCTCGACCTGTTCTATAGCTTCTACAGCCCAACGCAAGCTAAGATTCAACCGCTGACCGATCAAGCGCTACAGATCATCCACACCGCCCTAATCGAGAGAGGAGAAGACAATGAATAGTCCTATCGCTACCATCAAGCAGCGCAAGCAGCAGAGACTCGAAAAACAAAAGGAGCTGACACTGACTTTCGGCGAGCAAGACGCTATCGATGTTTTGAGCTACGCAGGCCTAGAAGAAAACATCGATTATCTCTGCATCGACGGTGTATATCTGCGCACGCTCTACATAAGCGGCTACCCATTCGTGGCACACTCCGGCTGGATGGATACACTGATTAACTTCAATCACGACACGGATATTAGCTACCACGTCACGGAAGTGAACGCCTTGCACGCGCTACCAAAACTCCACCGCAAGATTACGGAACTAGAATCTACCAAACGTGCCATGATGCGTGCCGGTAAGATAGTTGGCTCGGAGATTACCGATCCACTGGATTCTGCGATAGAACTGCGTGACAAAATCCAACGTGGTCAGGAAAAGCTCTTCCAGATGGCCATTTACGTAGCACTACGTGCTGAGAGTTTAGAGGAACTGAATAAGACTACCAAACTGCTTGAAGCAACTATGTCGGCGCGGTTGTTTTACTCGAAAGTTGCCCGCTACGAGCAACTCGAAGCACTGCAAAGCATCTTGCCTAGAGGTGAAGATCAACTGGCGCAAAAGCGGAACCTCGACAGTAGTTCAGCGGCACTGACATTTCCATTTATGTCATCCGAACTGGTACAGGAATCGGGTATCTTGTACGGCGTAAACAAAAGCAATAACTCGCTAGTGATTCTCGACCGCTTTAGTCTGCATAACGCCAACAGCATCACGTTCGCTCAGTCTGGGTCTGGTAAGAGTTACACTACCAAGGTCGAGATTCTCCGACAACTCATGCAAGGCACCAAGGTCATCGTGATCGACCCCGAACGTGAATACAAACGCCTGACCGAATCGGTCGGTGGTACGTATGTAAAACTCAGTGCCACGAGTAAAGAGAAGATTAACCCGTTCGATCTTGCCACCACCTTTCATGAGATCCACGACCTGTCAGAGCACGCGCAAGATTTAACCGAAGTCATTAGCCTCATGGCCGAAGGGCTCTCTGCAAGAGAGAAAGCCGCCGTAGATAAAGCTATCCTCAAGGTCTACAAGAAAGCCAAAGACACGCAGCCACTGCTCGAAGATCTGTACGCCGAGCTGAAGAATCTTGGGCAAATGAAACTCTGTGAACGGCTCGAAAAGTACATCTCCGGCTCACTGGCTAATGTGTTTAATGCCCAGACGAACATCGAACTCAAGAATCGCCTCGTAATCTTCGATATCAAGGATCTACCGGAATCGCTTCGCCAGATTATGATGCTCATCATCTCGAACTTCGTGCAGAATCAAGTAAAGGCATCGCCAGAAAAACGACTGCTCATCATAGACGAGGGCTGGCTCCTACTCGAGCACGAAGAGTCCGCCCGGTTCGTGGCCGGGCTCGTCCGACGAGCGCGTAAATACTACCTTGGAGTATCCATCATCTCGCAGCAAGCCAATGACTTTCTGAAGAGTGATTATGGCCGTGCTATCGCGTCACAATCCGCACTCCGAATCCTGATGCGGCAAGACACCACGACCATTAAAAACGTCGTGAGTGAGTTCAACCTCAGCGAATACGAGCAAAGTTACTTACTGACCTGTGAACGCGGTGATGCGCTGCTCATAGCCGACCAAAACCACGTGGCCGTAAAGGTTGTTGCCTCAGACAAAGAACACCCACTTATTACCACGAACCCTGCGGAGCTATACAGCGCATGAATCCAGCCCTCCTGACACTCAATATTGTCACCGGCGGCAATATGAAGAAGCAACTTAGCCTCGTGCTTGCCACGATGGCGGTTGTTCTGGCGTTACCGTTCATGGCGGTCGTGTCGATGGGCTCAGAAGTGCTCAGCTTCTTAAACGGCGTGCCGGATGCCAAGGCAGCCGAAACACAAGGCTTCTACATGGGTGGCCCTGTGCCGGGTGATACCTACGCATGGGGCAACTGTACCTACTGGTCATTTGCAATGCGGCTCTGGGCTGGTGCACCGATTCCGACTTCGTGGGGGAACGCGAATACCTGGGATGACCGGGCTAAAGCGGACGGGTACATCGTGAACCATACGCCAATGGTCGGAGCCGTCTACCAAACAGATGCCGGTGAATATGGCCACGTTGCTTACGTCATTAAGGTTGATTTGAAGACCGGAGACTGGACAATATCCGAGATGAATAACCTTGGTCTGAATATAGTCAATACCCGAACGTTCTCTAAGGAATCTGCCGTTTATTACAATTTCATACACCACAAGAAAGGAGCCGATCCGTGGACACCATCCCTTATCTCTCTGCCGTCGCAGTACACTGGAAACTCTACGTCGCTACCGCGCTAGGGATCATTGTAGCAGTTGCCATATTCCTGCTCTTTCGCAAGTTTCATAATCGCAGCTATCTGAAGGGTCGAAGGATGGTCTGGCTTGAGCTCACGCCGCCATCGAACACATCACGAGATTCACTGGCGACGAAGGAACTTTTCAATGTGCTTCACGGTTTCTATGGCAGCCGAGCATTCAAGGATAAGCTCCTCGGGCACCCGGTCGTCATGGGATTTGAGATCGTCAGCAGCCGCCACGGCGGTATCCGGTATTTGATTCAGGTCGAGAAACGTCACGCCGACGGTATTAAACAGGCCGTTATTGCATATCTTCCACAAATTAAGGTTGCGGATATCGTTCCTGATGAAGACGAAGAAAACTACCACGTTATTGAGTTCAAACAGAATGGCCACTATGCTTTTCCGCTTGCTGCATCGGATTCGTTCGAAACAAACGACCCCGTGTCGTACCTCGCGAATGCAATGGCAAATCTCGAGCCGGATGAACATATGAGACTTCAGATGGTCGTATCTCCCGTAAGGCTCCGTGACGCACTCATCCTAGCGCGTAAGGTACTCGGCAACGAAGACTTGCTCCAACGTCTCAACACAAAACGAATCCCCGTGGTCGGAACGGTATTTGATGGCTTCAATTCATTGGTCTACGGCACAATGGAACTCTTCGGAGAAATGATCTTTAGTGGTCAATCATCAAAGCAGAGTTACTACGGCCATGATCGAGCCCACTTCGAGAAGATTCAAGTCGCCAAGCGAGAGAAACCGGCACGTTCAATTAGCACGTTCGAGCTAGAGCTGATGCAAACGATGCACAATAAACTTAACCAGCCACTGTTTCGAGTGAATCTCAGGGCGGCCGTAAAGATGAATAGCAAGTCATCGACAAAGCAACGCCTGACCGCCATACGAACCTCACTGCACGCCTACAGCGTACCGTCGTACCAAACACTGAAGCCACGAGTCACACCACCGCCAATCAAACAGTTCTTGCGCCGGGCATACAACTTAAGAATGCCTGCATTCCTCGATAAGCAAACAATCGTCCTCTCATCATCGGAGCTCGCGGGACTATATCACTTTCCCGTACTTGCTACACAAACGGATAACCTCGTCACATCGCTTAGTCGGACATTGGCCGCTCCATTGTCGTTGAAGCAGGATAGGGAGTTTGATGTTGTCGTCGGCATGAATCACCACCATGGTAAGGAAACTCCCATCGGACTCACCGACGCGGAGCGTGAACGCCATGTCTACATCATCGGTGGTACGGGCAACGGTAAAACTACTATGCTCCAGTACCAGATCGTGCAAGACATGATTAACGAAAAAGGTATTGCCGTCGTAGACCCGCACGGCGACATGGCAGAAACACTGCTGCGCCACGTGCCGAAGGATCGCATAAAAGACGTTATTTACTTCAACCCGGACGACATTACGCGGCCTATCGGTATGAACCTGCTTGAAGTACCGGAAGGCCTCACGGAAGATGAGCTAATACAGGAAAAAGATCTCGTCACAGAGGCACTCATATCGGTATTCAGAAAGATATTCTCCGAAGAAGATACGGGAGGCCACCGTATTGAATACGTTCTACGCAACGCCATTCAGACAGCACTGACCGTCAAGGAAGCAACGATATTCACCGTGTTCGATCTGCTCAATGATCCGACTTACCGCACGAAAGTTGTCGCAAAACTTGAGAACAAAGATCTCGTGAACTTCTGGAAGCATGAGCTTGGAAAGGCCGGTGATATGCAAAAGGTCAAGATGGCCGCCGGTATCACGGCGAAGATCGGGCGCTTCCTGTTTTCTGCAAGCGCGAAACGAATTCTTGAGCAACCAAAATCAACGATTAACTTCGAACAGATACTTGATGAGGGTAAGATACTCATCTGTAACTTCTCAAAAGGCCTTATTGGAGAAGATACTTCTGAACTATTCGGTATTACCGTCCTCGCAAAACTACAGCTTGCGAGCCTGCGACGAGCACGGATCAAACAGGCAGAGCGCAAACCATTCTATCTGTACGTCGATGAGTTTCAGAATTTCGCCACTCAATCGTTCGTACAGATGCTCAGTGAATCACGAAAATATAAGCTATTTCTAACTATGGCCGAGCAGTCTACCTCGCAGCAGAAGGATCAGCAGATGGTACAGATTATCCTCGCGAACGTCGGAACGGTCATGTGCTTCCGCACCGGTAATCCGGCCGATGAAAAGCTACTCTTGCCTCTGTTTGCTCCGTTTATCGCCGAGGGTGAGATATCAAACCAGCCACCATATAATTTCTACGCACGTTTTGCCTCCACGAAGTCACAAGAGCCACTCTCGGGACAGACAATCGTACTAGACGATGACGGGGACGATACGGTGGCAGATGAAGTGAAGCAAGCCTCGCGCGAAACCTACGGCAACGAGCCTCCGGCCAAGGAGAAGCCAAAAAAGACTACTAGGGCCTCGAACTCCACGAAAGGTGCTACCGAAGAGAAGAAGCCCGCTGCCAAATCTGACCCTGACGATCGCTGATGGTATAATAAGGCTTAATGAGCGACTCTGAACTAAAACAGCTCGGCAAAAAGATTAAAGAAGCACGACTAGCGCGTGGCCTCGTTCAATCTGAAGTTGCCGAAAAGGCTGGTACGAGCGCTAACTATTTTGCCCAAATAGAACGTGGTGAAGTTAACCCTTCATACACCATGCTCCGTAGTGTCGCTAAGGCACTAAAGATTAAGCTATCTGACATTATCCCTTCTTAGTCTTCGGTAGGCTTGAGGTCTTCGTACCACTTCTCGAGTAGTTCGGGGTTCGTATGCGCGAGATCATGGAAGTTTTCGTACATCTCTTCGAGCTTTTCAATTGCCATCTCAGGAGTAATCGTATCCTCCGGCAGTGCAATCTTAAGATGACGAATCATCTTATCGATATCTTCTTCGCTAATCTCGTAATCGTTTGGCAGATTGTCGCTCATATTACCTCCTAGTATACCTATTTAAGTTGATGAAGCTCAAAAGCCTCTGTGATGCTTCCGTAGACACAACTCGCCACATAATCTCGCAGCTGTTGTTTTGCGAGAGAATGTTGAGGCTTCCGTTCCATGCTATAGATTCATCGATAATAGACACCTTCCTATGATGCTTGACAGTGTAGAGCACCCTAACGCCCATATTCTGAAGTTGCTCAATCGCCGTCAGAGCTTGGTACTCATACTCTGGATCATGCTCGATAGGATTCCTTGTATTGATCGTGATGGACACTCCTTTCCTCGTTAGTTTTGAAAGTGTCGGCAGGAGTTCATTTATCCGTTTCATGGTAATAAATGGACTCTCGATAATCACTTCCTCGCGGGCAAATAGAAGATCCTCCTCAAACGCCTTATAGAATGTCCGCTCGTCAAACATCTGTATGTCGCCGCTCAACACATTAGAACTTTTACCGAAGAAACTTCTCATAAACTATCCTCCTTGTATACGATGACCCCGTTTTCTTCACGAAGGCCGCAGCGTTTCAGTCCCTCGACAAGCCTGACGAGTGAGTCTAAAATATTATCCGTAATAACAATTTCTTGAGGCGGTGGTGTTCGCAACGAGCCCCTCCGTCCCAGCCAAGTGAACAGCTCAGTCGTAAGACTGGGCTTTTTACTTGGTTTAAAGACGGTGGGTATCGTACTCTCGAGTGTGGCATTCGGGGTGAGAAATGCCGGTGGCATTTCGCAAGGAAATCTTCCGAGGCAAGCTGGCTTGCCATCGTGAAGTTTCGGGCCTGCCGAAGGTAGGTCGAATCCCTCCGCCTTAATTAGAAAATGCCTCAAAATGTACGCAAATTGACATACCGTGAGTACTATCACCCATTTGGTGTGATTATGCGCAATTACTCAACATAGTATTTTGTATACGCTGAAGGTAGTAGATAGAGGAGTAATTCATGAAGATACTGGTGGGTCTGTTCTTATTGGCGCATGGGTTATTGCATGTTTCGTATTTGAGTCCCAAACCAAATGACCCAAACTATCCCTTTTCATTTAAAAAAGGATGGCTTGCGCAAAGGGCGAGCAATTATGCAAAACTACTGGGAACGCTGCTGGTCATTGTAACTATCATTAGCTACCTAATTGCCGGGGTTGGCGTATGGGGTATTACTGATATCGCTGATGTGGCAGTGCAGCAAGCCGCCCTTATTGGATCGGTGAGTTCACTCCTGCTGTTGCTTCTATTTTGGCACCCGTGGCTCGTGCTTGGAGTACTGATAGACGTCGTGCTGATTTACGGTGTGCTGATACTTGATTGGACACTAAAGATCTAAGAGGAGAAATGTATGAAACGATTATATCTATCAATGGCAGACAAAAAACTCGCGGGCGTATGCGGGGGGATTGCAGAATACTTTATTGTTGACCCCACAGTCATACGTCTGGCATGGATAGTGATGACCGTACTGACCGGATTCGTGCCGGGTATGGTTGCGTATATTATTGCAGCAATTGTTATGCCTCAGGCACCAGTTAAATAATGAAATCCTGCAGGAGGGCTTATGAAATTTTCTGGTAAAAGAACGCTTGTTGTTTACGACTCGAGCTATGGCAACACTGCCAAGATTGCCAACATTATTGCAAGAACATTGAAGGCAGAAGGGCCGGTTACTATTAAACATGTACGGTCAGTGGCAAAGTCAGATATCGAAGGCGTATCGCTCCTCGTGCTCGGATCGCCGACCCAAGGAGGGAGAGCTACGCAAGCTATGTCGGATTTTATTGACAGTCTCAGTCAGCGTGAAATGAAAAACATACGAGCAGCCGTCTTTGACACACGCTTTGCGGTGCAGGAGCATGGGCTCGGCCTGAAACTCCTTATGAAGTCCATTGGCTTTGCAGCAACAAAAATGGCAAAGATGATTAGCGATAGGGGCGGGACGATGGTGATACAACCTGAAGGCTTTATCGTAGAGAACAAAGATGGACCGTTAAAGAATGGGGAGCTTGTACGTGCGGTCGGCTGGGCAAAGCTCCTCCTGCCTCCAAAACAGACGGTAGTGTAGTTATTCTGTTAGAAACGTCGTGAATGTGGCGTTTGCAATCTGCTGAAACAACGCCATACCTGCTTGGCCGTCATAATATTTGGTTCGAGATTTTGAAAAAATCACGAGCACATATGGACGCGAACCATTATCAATGATTGTCGCATCGTGCACGCGGTCGCTGAGGTAGCCAGGCTTATGATAGAATCGCACCCCCGGAGGCACAATCGTACTTATGTACTCGACTTCTTTTGCTCGTTTCATGTAGCCCATCAGTAAATCGGTATTTTCAGCACTGAGTAATTTCTCGTCATAGAGGGTTTGTAATAATTTGGCGACGCTTACTGTCGTAATGGTATTCTTGTCTGCATTATAATTTTCCAGCCCGATCTGCTCAGAAAACGCCGTCAATTCAGTATGGCCCAATATGCCGTTATTGAATGCGTCCCATGCTTCATTATCGCTGTCGACGATCATTGCCTCTAGTGCAGTCTTGGCGTCGCGTCTCCCTACGGGATCACTGAGCGAATATTTTCCTTGTTCAACGTCCCGCAAATACGCTATGGCCGTCAATAACTTTGCGGTACTCGCCGCAACAAACGGCTCGGGAGCTCCGTAGGTTAAAATATCACCCGTCTTAATATCGATAACTGTCACGCCAGTTTCATATGAAGGATGTTCAGCAATGGCGGCATTAATCTGCTGAGTCATCGAAGAAAAATCGAGTTTAGCGACTGCTGCTTCTTGGGGTTCAGCCGGTACCTGAGCATTATCAGCAGTCGTCTCGGGTTCCTGATGGACCAGTGAGGGTATAAACCACAGGCCACCGACCAGCAATACAAATACGGCTATGAACGGCACGATATGTGCCCACGCATGTGCGCGTGCATGAGTCTGATGCCCCATACGCGCCCCATGCATACGACGGGGATAACTAACGGTACGGACTAGTTCTGGTTGCTTTGGTTTGTGTGATCTTAGGGGTGGCATACACTCTTTCTTGCGTCTCTATTGTACCGTAATGTGTTGACAGGTGCGACTATTCATATGATAAAGCGTAAGAATTCTTATTGAGAACTGCCTGAAAGAGGACTATTCTGACGGCACAATAACCAGGGAGGTGCGTTATGTGGTCAGGCGATGACGATGAGGACGAAAACCGAACAGACAAAAATGCCAAACTAAGTAATTGGGATGAGTACTTATTGTACTAACCATAAGCATGTGTGATTTTTTTCACTGTCCAGTTACATAAAGGTACGTACCATAGCAGTACAAAACGATAAAAGGGGAAGGGGAACGACATGAAAAAAACAAGCGTTGCTAAAAACCTGAGTGTGCGCGATGCACAGAACTTTGCAGATTTTTACGACGATTACTCAAGCGACTGGGAGCTCCGTGCCGAGCGACTACAACACCGCCGATGGCGTGAACTACGAAATAGATCCATCTAACAGCCTTATCCATCTTGCAAAACCATCTTCTGCTCATGAGAAGGTGGTTTTTATATCCGGACACTCACCTGATGCCGGTCTACACGCTCCAAATCATACTCTTCATCAAGCAACGCATTCAATCGGTCGGTACGCACAATATAATTCTGATGCCGATAACTCAACACACCTGTTCGCTGGAGCTTCTTGAGTTCAATTCCCGTTGTTTCCCGGGTGAGCCCAATAAAATTTGCCACATCTTGCTGTGTCAGGGGAATTTGTATCCGAACCACATTTTCTTTTACGTCGATGCCAAAACTGAGACACAGATAGTGAATGGTATGGAGGACTTTGTCTACAGCCTTAGATTGTTCCAGAGCATTCATGCGCAGCTGTGCGTTAAAACCTTGCATAATTGACATTTCAAGCAAGGCCATCAATCGGCTTGTGTCGGACCGAATATATTCCGTAAAGTCATCCCGGGGCACACAGTACACTTCGCAGCGAGTGAACGCTTCGTAATAATATGGCGCACCTTTTACTTTCCCGAATACCCATGCCAGTGGAAAGACTTGGTCTTGTATATCAAATGAGAGGGGCTTTTCCTCGCCATGAACAGTTATGTTATAGGTCTTAACCACTCCCTTTTTGATAATAAGAGCTGCCTGTGGCGTCTCGCCTTGCACAAGAATCAGCTCCCCCTTATCAAACTTACGGACGTGATAATTCTGTAAGAATGTGTAGAATGAGTCTGAGATGAAAGGCATATGTACCTCCCGGCCTATGCAGAGCTATGAATGGGCCGGCTTATTGGTCGGCGTAGTAGCCTTGGCTGTATACGAGCTTTTGATCTGGTAAAGGAAGTACAGGCCGATTGCCGTACCAAGCATGCTGACAAGAAATGTTCCAAACCCACGGCCATCAATGAACACGGCGAAGACAGCATAGGCTACATTCAGCAATACACCGAGGAATAATAAGTCCCAACCGCGCTTCATCTTGTTCTTTAGGGGGGAAACGGCCATCAATAGCAGAACCCCGCTCGCAACCAAGGTCGCGATGCTCACATAGATCAAGAACTTCTCAATCCCACTATAGCCAACGATCTCGCCGGTGCCGTAGTACTGGGACATACTGTTCGCAAAATCAACAAATGGTTGTGCACGATCCATCAGCTGCCATAACGTCCACGCCGCCAGAATCTGAAGTACACCGAAGACGAGTGCCACCCACGGCCAAACACTAACAATACTTTCTTTTGCCGTCTTGGAGAGTGGCGGGGCTCCTTTATATAATTCGCCTAAGGACTTCTCAAGTTTACGTACCTGTTCCATAGCACATCTCCCCATTAGTTCTAACTTCAGAATATGCCCCCGTTTCGTAAACTGCAAGTAATTTTGCGCAAAATGTACAGGTCATTAACTAGTTAATGTGCACAACTTGTCTGATTTTCGGGGTAAAATAGAGGCAATGTCAGAATACGCAACTGAATACGAGCGACTTAATGATGCCCAACGTCAAGCTGTCGATACCATTGATGGCCCGCTGCTTGTCATTGCAGGGCCAGGGACCGGCAAGACCCAGTTACTCAGTGCGCGGGTAGCTAATATTCTGCAAAAAACGGATGTCAGCGGGGCAAATATCCTATGTCTAACATTCACTGAATCAGGTGCGGCCAATATGCGAGAACGCTTGCGTCGCTTCATCGGCGACGCCGCCTATGATGTTACCATCAGTACCTACCACAGTTTCGGCAGTGACATTATTAAAAATTATAGTGAGCACTTCCAGACTATTGGCGTAGACCGATCTGATGATGTCCGTATGGAACGGCCGATTGATGAATTGACCCAGATTCAAATCCTCGAACGCATCATAGGTAATCTGCCGTTTGATAGCCCGCTTTTGAGTGCCCGATACTACGTCAAAAGTGTCGTGAGCACTATCAGTGACCTCAAGCAACATCTGATAACACCCGACAAACTGCGCAGTATCGCTGATGACAATCTGCGCGCCATTGATGCCGCGCAACCACTGCTTGATGACATCATTAACAACGCTGGTGGCATTTCCCGTAAAAAAGTGGAGAAACTCGGGCAATACCAGCGTCTCCTGGATGGCATAGGTGGCCAGTCAGATGCATTATGCCAACAGGCGGCAAGCGCACTTGCAAAAGCATTTTTGAAAGCTGATGAGACCGCCTCGCCAACACCCCTTACGAAGTGGAAAGACGAATGGCTTCATAAAAACGAGTACGATCAGTTCACCCTGACGGAACGCGCTCGGACAGAGAAAATGCGCGAACTGGCTAATCTCTACGAATCATACGAACGCGCCCTGAAACAGCGTGCTGCCTACGACTTTGACGACATGATCTTGCGCGCTATTGACGGCATCGCGAATAACGATGAGCTGCGCTACAACCTGCAGGAAAAGTACCAATATATCTTGCTTGATGAATTCCAGGATACCAATCCGTCACAGTTTGAGCTTGTGAAGCGTATCGCTGACCATCCGGTACACGAAGGCCGCCCCAACATCATGGCGGTGGGTGATGACGACCAGGCCATTTTTGCCTTTCAGGGTGCACATGTCGGGAACATGAAAGATTTCTTGCTGGCATTTCGCGATGTTGCTGTCATCAACCTGACGCACAACTACCGCTCCCACGCCGACATTCTCCATGTCGCGCATAATATTGCGCAGCAGATTGAAGACAGACTACATAAACAGTTCGACGATATCGATAAAGTCCTCATTGCCAGCAGTAATCAGCTCCCCAAATCTACTGAAGTTGCGCGGCACGAATTCTCGGCTGAGGCAAGCGAGTATGCGTGGGTTGCCCATGAAATTGCTCACAAGATTGCACAGGGCACACGTCCGTCAGAAATCGCCGTATTGGCACCGCGACATGCGATCCTGGAGAGGTTGGTGCTTTTTTTGCATCAGCTTGATATACCAGTGTCGTATGAGAAGCGAGAGAACATCCTCGAAACGGAGATCGTCCAGGGGCTCCGCCTGGCCGCACAACTTCTCCATGCCCTTGCCACGAATGATATTGCCCATGGCAATCAATATTTTCCCCTCGTGCTCAGCTTGCCGTATTGGCAGATTGCCGCTAAAGACATATGGCAGGTGAACTGGCAGCATGCCAAGCATGATGAAACGCGTCCGTGGGCAGCGATTGCGTTGGAATCACCAAGCCTGGCTCCCGCTGTGACATTTTACCTCTCTCTCGCAAACAGTTGTATGACCGAGCCGCTGGAGTTTACTCTCGACAAACTCATCGGTACCGTCCCCGTGCAAGATACCGAGACACAACTCATTGCACCTCTCAAACACTTTTACTTCGGCACAGGCAAGCGCAGTACCGATGCGTTGAAATATTACGAAGCAGTGTCCCACCTCAGTGTTATTCGCTCACGGCTGCGTGACTACCAGTCTCTCAGTGATAAACAACTGACGCTCAATGACTTCCTTGAATTTTTTACCATGTACGAAGCCGCAGAAGCGGCACTCGTCAACTCACATCCTATCGCGCAAGCGAACGATGCGGTGCAGCTCATGACTGCCTATAAGTCTAAGGGGCTTGAGTTTGATCACGTTTTTATTCTGCAGGCACATGACGATGTCTGGGGCAGCGCGAGCAGGGGTGGTGGCAACAAGCTCAGCTTGCCTGCCAACCTTACGTACATCCGCTACACGAACTCTTCCGATGATGAACGGCTTCGGCTTTTCTTTGTCGCTATCACCCGCGCCCGGCACAGCCTCTATATTACGTCCCATACAACCAAAGAAAGCGGCCGCAAGACGACACCACTCAAATATCTGAACGAGAGAGACGATATTTCCGCACACTTGCCACTCAACTATCAAAAGATTCACCGACAACCACTTGAACCAGCCCAACTCGCGGAAGATACCGAAACACTATGGAAGGCAGGGCAGATTAGCCTCCCTGCCGATTTCCGCAGCTTGCTGACCGATCGGCTCAAAAGCTACCACATGAGTCCGACACATCTTAATACTTTCACGGATGTCGAACGAGGCGGCCCAGAGGCGTTTTTGGTCGGCACTCTCTTACGCTTTCCCCAAGCGCCTCACGCAAGCGGTGAGTACGGTACCGCCATGCACAATACGCTTGAGTGGTACCAGAACCAGCTGAATACCGGTGCGCCACCTTCCTCACAAAACGTCATGAATTTCTATGACAATGAACTCGCTCGCCGCTACATGGCAGAAATTGATCGTGACCATGCTCGAGCCAAGGGGCGCCTGTCACTACAAAAATACCTGAGTCTCCGAGCAGAAATGTTTGGTCGACCTGCTAAAGCAGAGGTTAATTTTTATAGTGAGGGTGTTGTACTCGACGGTGCTGTCTTGAGTGGTAAAATTGACCGTCTAGAGGTGGACCACGAGGCCAAGACCGTCCGCATCGTTGACTACAAGACGGGTGTTCCGCTCACAAAATGGACAGGCAGTACCAAAGCGCATAAATACAAGCAACAGTTATATTTCTACAAGTTGCTGATTGAGGGAAGTAACACATGGAAGGGTTACACGGTGGCCGAGGCACGCCTTGAGTTTGTCGAAGCGACCAAGAACGGCACTGGTGATATCCAACCGCCACTTATCATTACCTTCAACGCGGATGAAGAAACAGCCCTTAAGCAACTTATCCATGCTGTCTGGCGTCGCATACAAACACTTGAACTGCCTGATATTTCAGCCTATTCAAAAGACCTGAAGGGTATTCAGGCCTTTGAAAAATATCTCACAAGCAACGACGAAGACTAAGCACACTTCTAGCGACGTTTGTGTCGGCGTAAGCCAGCAACTTTCAGGCGTACCGTGTGTCGATCAATAATAGCCTGTGCTTTATCGATTTCTACTTGTGATTTTGCGCTGGATTTTTCTTTCTTCGCAAGTGCTAAGGCTTTTTCTACCTCTGCTTCAACGATATCATCAGGCGTGTCGGCTTCGTCAACCAAAATACGCAATCGATCCGTATCTATTTCGGCAACACCACCGTTTACTGCAAAATACTCACGCGCCTCATCAATATCACCACGCTTACGGCGAACTGCCAAAATGCCAGGTACGGCCATTGTCACCAACGGTTCGTGCCCAGGGTACACGGCAATATCACCTGACGCCGTCGGCAAGATAACCTCATAGACATCATCGTCCATTTTTAAACCGGTCAGTGTAATCAGTTGTAGTTTCATTACTTAACCTGGGAGATGTCACCCTTCATGTAGAATGCTTGCTCAGACTTATCGTCGTGCTTGCCATCAAGAATTTCTTTAAAACCCTTGACGGTGTCTTTGAGGCTCACATATTCGCCAGGTGTTCCGGTAAATCCTTCTGCCACGAAGAACGGCTGACTCAGGAATCGCTGTAATCGACGGGCACGAGCAACGGTAAGTTTATCCTCATCAGATAATTCTTCCATACCAAGAATCGCAATAATATCCTGGAGGTCTTTATAGCGCTGCAACACACGTTGCACTTCACGGGCAACTTGGTAGTGTTCTTCGCCAACAATTTCTGGGTCAAGAATCGTTGAGCTACTGTCGAGCGGGTCAACTGCGGGGTAGATACCGATTTCAGTCAAAGCACGGTTCAAGACAATTGTGGAGTCGAGGTGAGCAAAGGTTGTGGCCGGTGCTGGGTCTGTCAGGTCGTCTGCCGGAACATATACAGCTTGTACGGACGTCACAGAACCCTTTTTCGTAGAAGTAATACGCTCTTGGAGTGCACCCATCTCTTGCTGGAGATTTGGCTGATAGCCCACTGCAGACGGCAAGCGGCCGAGCAGGGCAGATACCTCAGATCCCGCTTGAGTAAATCGGAAAATGTTATCAATAAACAACAGTACGTCCTTACCTTCATCGCGGAATGCTTCGGCGATGGTCAGACCAGTCAGCGCTACACGCAAACGTGCTCCAGGCGGCTCATTCATTTGGCCAAAGACGAGTGACGTTTTATCAAGTACGCCCGATTCTTCCATCTCGTGATACAAATCGTTACCCTCACGGGTACGCTCACCGACACCAGCAAAGACTGAGTTACCACTGTGGAACTTGGCGATGTTGTTAATCAGCTCGGTAATCAGAACTGTCTTACCGACACCAGCACCACCGAACAAACCAACCTTACCGCCTTTTGAGATCGGAGCTATAAGGTCAATGACTTTAATGCCGGTCTCGAGGATTTCAGTCTTGCTTGACTGTTCGGTAAATGTAGGGGGAGTACGGTGAATAGGAGAAACTTTTGCATTCTTCAGCGCTGGCTTCCCGTCGATGGGTTCACCAACAACGTTAAACATGCGACCTTGCGTGTCAGCGCCGACTGGAACGGAAATTGGTGCGCCGGTCGCTTGCACATCATCACCACGCTTCAATCCATCTGTGCTACTAAGTGCAACGGCGCGGACGGTCGTTTCGCTCAGGTGCTGGGCGACTTCAAGTACGATATTACCCTCTGCTCGCTTAATAATAAGTGCGTCATAAATTGCGGGGAGTGAGCCCTTTTCAAATTCTGCATCGACAACCACGCCCACAACCTGGGTGATATGTCCGTTCTGTGTTGCTACTGCTGTTGCCATTATTGTTCTCCTTGTGAATCTTGGTCAGTAAATTGCGTGTTGTAGTATATTGTCATATGTTTGTCTGGTTCGGTCGATTCGGGTGCCGTGGATGGCCTCCCAGCCGAATCCTGTACAACATTTTGTAGGTGACTTCGGGGAGAATGAAGAGCTCCTGTCATACAACAGTCCTTTTTTCTGCCGGCGTGTCTTCGCCATAATCAACCACAATGCCCCAAATTGCCTTAACTTGGTCAGTTTGGCTCATTTCAGTCCACTTACCAGACTTAATCAGACCCTGTCGAATAACTTCCTCTGAGGCCCATCCGTGCATAATTCGCAAGCCTTTGCCGTCAAGCGCCTGGCCACTGAGGTGCTGAATAGCTATCACGAGGTCATCTGGGCTGACTTCGTTCTCTGCGGCCAACTCGGGACCGATTTGCTCAAACAAGGCAAACGGATTCATTTGGTATATAACATCACCTGGCTCAATGTCTGCGCGTAAATGACCGAACTCATCAGTTGGTTCTGGCGAAGTTGGAGGGACGAAATTATAGTTACCCTGCGATTCAGAAGTATTACGCATTCATTGCCTCCACGCCGCCTGATATCTCTGACAGCTCCTGGGTTATACTTGCTTGGCGAACTTTGTTCATTTCAAGGGTCAGATCATCTATCAAATCACCGGCGTTGTCGGTAGCACTTTTCATGGCAATCATACGCATACTTTGCTCAGATGCCGCAGAATCAAGATAGGCCTGGTACAACTGTATGGCAATGAGCCGCTCGGTAACTGCCTCAAGTACTTCTTCTGCGGAAGGCTCGAAAGAAGCTTGGGCGATAGCCTCACTAACCGTAACTTCCTGGAATCCAGCAGGAAGCAGCTGCTTAGTACTGGCGACTTGTACGATGCTGTTCTTGTACTCGGTGTAAATCACATCAACACTATCAACAGCCTTGTCATTAAACTGACTAATCAAAGTATTGACGATGGGCGCTAAATCATTGTCGGTCGGACGCTCGGGGAAATTCTCGTAGACACCTATGATCTCTACATTCTTAATCCGTGCAGCAAATTGTGCCGCCTTTCGGCCAATACAGATTGTCTTCGTACGAATGCCTGCAGCTTGATCGTCTTTTAACTGCTGCGTGTAAAGTTTTAGAACATTGGCATTATATGCACCCGCCAACCCCTTATCGCTCGTAATAAGGATTATTAACCGCTCGTCTACGGGGCGCTTAACAAACAACCTGTCATTAAACGTCTCAGGGAGTGATCGTAAATGGGTTAGTAATTCCCGGGCAGCATCACTATACAATTGCACTTGGTTTGCCACCTCTTGTGCACGACGCATTTTGCTGGCGGCGACCAACTGCATTGCCTTAGTAATCTGTCGCGTTCCCTTGACAGATTTGACTCGGCTTTTTAATTGACGTGTGCTAGCCATCTGGTCCTAATAACCCTTCACTACCTTTTGGGCAGTTTTCTTAACGAGCTCGGTTATCTTGTCGGAAGGTTTATCGCCCTTATTCAGCTCAGCCATTTCGCTCTTATCTTTCAGCTCGGTGAGTAGTGCAGCTTGCACTTCTTTAATCTTTTCTACCGGAACGGAGTCAAAAGTACCTTCATTTGCAGCCATAAGACTCGCCGTCTGTTCCCAAATACTGAGTGGCTGGTACTGCGGCTGCTTCAAGAGTTCGGTCAGGCGCTGACCACGATTAATCGTGCTCTTCGTCTCTTCATCAAGGTCACTCCCAAATTGGGCAAAGGCTGCAAGCTCACGGAATTGTGCCAGGTTAAGTCGAAGTGTGCCAGATACACTCTTAACTGCTTTGGTCTGTGCAGCACCACCGACACGGGAAACGGAAAGCCCCACGGAAATAGCAGGTCGGATGCCCTGATAGAACAGGTCGGTTTCTAGGAAAATCTGACCATCAGTAATAGATATCACGTTTGTGGGAATATATGCAGAAATATCACCGGCTTGCGTTTCAATGATAGGTAACGCAGTCATAGAACCTGCGCCCAGTTCGTCGCTCAGCTTTGCTGCGCGCTCAAGTAAGCGAGAGTGAAGATAGAATACGTCACCAGGGTACGCTTCACGTCCCGGTGGACGACGGAGCAGTAAGGACATTTGACGGTATGCGGCAGCATGTTTGGTCAAGTCGTCAAAAATAATTAAGGCGTGTCCTTTATTGTCGCGGAAGTATTCACCCATAGCGGCTCCGGCATATGGAGCGAGGTAGAGAAGGGAGGCTGGGTCAGCTGGGCTCGTAGAAACCACAATAGTCTGGTCCATGACACCTTCTTCTTTCAGGCGTTCCACGAGTCGAGCTACTTTAGAAGCCTTCTGACCGATGGCAACATAGACGTTTACCACGCCTGTTTTCTGACGTCCTTGGTTAATCATGGTGTCGATGGCAATGGCAGTCTTACCCGTTTGTCGATCGCCGATTATCAACTCACGTTGTCCACGACCAATAGGCACCATCGTATCAATAGCCATCAACCCGGTCATGAGGGGCTCATGGACGGACTTTCGGTCTTTCACACCAGGAGCAGCGCGCTCAACGGCGCCTCTTGTCTTGGTCTCAATAGGCCCTTGTCCATCGAGTGGACGGCCGAGTGGATCAACGACACGACCAAGCAGTGCTTCGCCAACCGGTACATCGAGTACCTTTCCGGTCAATGTTACTTTTGCACCGGCAGCAACCAGGCTGTCCTCACCGAGGAGCACCGCGCCAATTTCATCTTCCATTAAGTTCAAGGCAAACGCCTCAACAGTCGAGCCATCAACCGCTTCAATAGTTACTACTTGGTTGAAACCACACGCTTCAAGACCATAAATCCATGCTACGCCATCACCAACTCGGGTGACGACACCGCTATTCTCCAAACCACCACTCACTCGAATATCGGCGATGGCAACCTGCAGTTCACGGGATAGTTCTTTGACATTCAAATCAGCCACTAACGTACTCCTCTATGCTTTCAATGCATTTAATTGCTTACGGACAGTTGCATCAAGCTCAGCGCGAGGGGTACGGATGATAACTCCTCCGAGCAGGCTGGGGTCAACGCTCGACTTCACCTCAACCTGTTGTGCGCTTTCAGCTTTCTGTACAAACTGTTCAATATATTTAATGAGACCTTCGGACAACTCACGCGCGCTCACGACTTCTGCCAAGACAATACTATGATCACGTGCCAAAACTGCCTCGATATCCCGCATGAGCAGTTCGGCATTGTTGAGTTGCTTGTGCTCAACAAGATAACTGGCTGCCTGACGGAGCAAGGGTATCGCGGGCTTGCCGGCGGCAAGTTCATGGGCAATATAGCCTGCGATTTTACGGCGTGAAATTGCCTGCATTATTGTGACTCCGCCAATGCTTGTTCGATTAACTTCTCATCGGCTGCACTGGTCAGCTTCTGGCCAATGATCTTCTCGGTCGCTTCTGCTACAAGCTGCTTTGCTTCTTTCTGAAGCGCTGCACGAGCCTTGATAACCTCACCATCCAGCTGGGATTTCGCCTCGCTGACAATATGCTCGGCCTTCTTTTGTGCCTTTACCTCAGCTTCTTCAACCATTGCAACTGCTTCTTTGTGCGCCGTAGCAACAATTTCGGACGACTCTTTACGCGCTTCAATGAGCAATTTCTCGATTTTCGCTTCTGCATCCTCAAGATCGCTCGCGGCTTGCTTGGCGGCTTCTAGGCTGCCGATAACCGCATTGCGGCGCTCATCCAAGGTGTCGACAAGCTTGCCATACACGTATTTGCGCAGAAACAAGAGCACCAGGATGAATGTGACGAGTTGGAACAAAAACGCCTTGGCGTCCAATCCCAACGCGGCAATACCACCGCTCGATTCGGTGCCTTCTGTGGTTGCTGCAGCAAACTGAATTAATGAATTAAACACTCTGTATCCTTATTACTCTTAAGATGTCGTGAAGACGATTACCAGTACGAAGGCCAGGACAGCATCTACCAAACCAGCCATAATGAAGGCGGTTGAAAGCACTTTACCTTGTGCTTCTGGGTTGCGACCAACTGAGCGCACGGCTGAAGCACCAATCAGACCAACACCAATTGCCGGACCGATAGCACCAAATGCGATAGTAAGACCTTTGATTAGATTTGTGTCAATTTCCATTATGTAACTCCTATTAGTTGCTTAATTAATGTTCTATCCAGTGGCCTGTGCCCGCGCAGTGCGTGCATCGGCCGTCGCATCATCATGCTCGTCATGGTCATCGCTATGTGTCGCGTTTGCCATGTACACCATGCTCAGCATCATAAATAGATAGGCCTGGATACCACTGAAGAATATTTCCATCAAGTAGACGGGGAACGTCGCTATAGGTCCGAAACTACCTGACAAATCAGCAATCACATGCAGCAACACTTCTCCGGCATAGATAACACCAAAAAGTCGCATGCTCAGCGTAATAATCCTGATAAACTCACCCATGACTTCAATCACCCCGATAAACCCGTTCATCGGATTCCACCATGGCTCAACAACCGAAAAGTAATGCTTGAGGTGCCGCTTCAGGCCTAATTCGCGGAGCGCCCAGAACTGAACCGTACCGATGGTCAGAATTGCCATGCCAAGCGTGGCGTTCAAGTCAGTCGTAAATGGACGGAGAAGAGGAGATACATGCTCGCCAGTATCGACATTTATCGTACCGACACCCGGTATGAGACCGGATAGGTTGCTAAACAATATGAAGGTGAACAGCGTCAGCAGTAATGGAAGGTGTTTGAGGGCTTTTTTGCGTGACCCAAAGTTGTCCTCGCCTAACTTTATGACTGATTCTACGAGTGTCTCTACGGCAAATGCAAATTTGTTGTGTGGTTTAACCGTGCTGCGCCGGGCTGCAAAGCTAAACAGGGTCAAAACCAAAGCAGCCATAATGAGGCCGTAGAACATCGCGTTGGTAAACCCAAACCCGCCGACATGAAGAATAGGCTCGGCTGCCAGCGGAACTCCACCCTCTGCCGCCCCAAAATTAAAAAGCACGAGAATCCTCCATGGCCATAGCGCCACTGACGCAACTTGTGTGTCTTAGAATACCTACTGTCATTTACTCCGGATAGTATATCAGTTGTGAGAGGTCGTGCGCAAGCAGTGAGGCGCTAAGTTGCTACTGGGCACCAAGCGCCTGCTTGAGCCTATTCCACGTATTAAATTCACGGCCGCCACTACAGGCTGCGGGATCTTGTATCAGATTCGCTTCTTTGGCATCCTGTGGAATATCATTGAACCGTTGCTGTAATGTGTCTTGGCTGTCCTTGCCGTAGTTAATAAGCAATGTATCTTCATTGCCGATAATCTTATTGGCGTTACTACTTACGGACTGGCCATTCAGGGTAAATGATAATTTATTGCCATCATCCCCGGTGATAAATACCCCGTCACTTGTTGCTATCAAATCATCACCCAGCGTGTAGCCAAGGTTGGCAAAGAAGTGCCCCCACGTCACGCCCGCGCTATGCACGTGCACTAACTGATTCTCTTTATCATGCATGTGCGTGCGAACACGAGGGTTATCGACAGCATGTGCATCACAGGCCGCAACCTCTTCGTAGTACGTAAAGCTCTTGAATTCGTCTCTCTGACCATTAATGTAGAGGGCAAAGTTTGCATGATAGTGGACTGATTCATCTTTGGCGAGCGCAAAACGGAGCGCTGTTGTGGCTAGCGCAGCGACGAGCACGCCAGCTACGAACCACCACATATAGGGCTTCAAACGAGCAAAATAGTTTTTTGTAGGAGTAGATTCAGCATGTGTCGTTTCCATGCATACAGTGTAACAGAGTTCACTGACGGTTTAACAGACTATGCTATACTTAATATATTATGGTAATTTTATATTCAGCAGATTGGTGCGCGTTTTGCCGAGCAGCCAAGGATTATTTCACGAAACAGGGAATAGCGTTCGAGGAACGGAACGTCGAACATAACCCACAATTCATGCAAGAATCGGTAGAGAAGTCCGGCCAGATGGGCATCCCTGTCATCGACATTGACGGAGAAATCATTATCGGCTTTGACAGGCCTCGTATTGAGGCCGCCTTACCCCAAAAATAATTCTCATTGTTCAGTTTGTTAATTTTTTTACAAAGACACTCCTTACTTCACCCTATACTGGCACGTAAGGAGAGGCTAATGAGCGAACTTATGGAACATCCTCCACAATATAGCGCCGCCCCATACGAATCATACGATTATGACGGGGATGCGTTCATGCCATCTGTTGAAGTCACTCCAGAAACCGAATCCTTTCAGCTGCAACCCTTTAGAGAAGAGGGTTTCCCAGAGGGAAGACTAGCGGCAGTGCGCGCACAGGCGGCAACACATATCAAAGAAGATTTGCAGCGCTACGTACGGCTCGACAGCAATGTACGCCATTTTCAAGAGGTTTCGACCCGTGGTGAGTATATCTGGATTATTATCTCAACACTTGGAATGACAAAGAGTGAGCTCCGTACGGAGGCATATACGAATGCATTTGAAGCTGCTCATACCACCGCACTTACCATGAACTCTCAGGAGATCGGGGACGTGATGGATCGGCATGAACACCATCCCGCATTAGGATTTATTGATACTGTGGCGAGCATCACACCCAAGGACAAAGTAACTGTCAGTGAGCTTATCATGCTACGCCGCTCCTTACTTGTCCTGCTTGATACTGCGAGTCCGGCACACTAACCCTCATGCACTTGTTATACTGAAGTTATGGCATTTGAAGATTACCAAACAAAAGAGTCGGTTGTTATCGTTTACACCGGTGACAGCAAAGGGAAGACCAGTGCCAGCATTGGCCTAATGGCCCGCGCCCTGGGTAATCGCTGGAAGGTTGCCTACATTCAGTTCATCAAATATTGGGGAGTCGGTGAGCACGTCTTTATCCGAGATATCATGCCTGTATATGAAGATGCCCTGTTCTTTTATAAGGGGGGCAAGGGCTTTTATAATGCCGGGGATCTCAGCGAGGGACACATTACGGAAGAACAACATAAACAGGCTGCTGAAGAAACCTTTGCCATTGCGTACGAGCATGCCACCAGCGGTGAATACAACCTCGTCATATGTGATGAAATCAACAACGCCGTTCATGACGGTTTACTGACAACTGGACAGTTAGAAAAATTACTTACCGATAGGCATGAACGTACTAGTCTATGCGTAACGGGGCGTAATTTCCCCGAGGAAGTATTGGACAAGGTAGATATAGCCACCAATATGACCAAGATTAAACATCATTTTGATGATAAGTTTCTGGCGAACAAGGGCATAGATTTTTAGAGACAAGGAGATGCTGAGATGATACAACGACCCGAACTCGACGCCACTCAGCTCCATCATTCATATTGGAAAGCACGACCGATACGACATCCGGACAGCCAGCTTGCCCTATCAGCGCACCAGACGGAACCCCTATTCAATTTACTTGAAGTCAGCCAGCATACACTCGACTATCTCCATATGTCAGAGATATATACACTGCCTTTTGCTTCTATGGCATTCAAGAAGGGGCTTGAGCAGCTGAGGCAGCAAGTTCATAACGACATGGATGCTTTCAATCAAACCCTGAGTCGGATTGGTGGTCTACCCGTCCGCATGCTTGCTCAAGACGGGAGCGAGCTACGGGGTATTGTTGCCGTGGCCAATAATTATGAGTTTGGGCAGTGGGGCATGACCATACGCAGCGACTGTGCGGCAGAGCCCGTCACTATTAAACGAACTCTTGCTCAGGTTCGTGAGGCATATGCCGCAACGCTATTGGCGCAAGAGAGCGAACTATTGGATTGATTGCTTACCACGCAACCGCGCGATCCCTTCGGCAATAAAAATCACTGGCTGAATAACGTTCCATAAGATTATATTGCCCACAACACCTACCCACCAGTGACGATAATTATGTACTTTTAGCGTCATGGGCCATCGTTGCATGTGCTCATGGAGCTTGTCTCTATTCTGCCAGACACGCTTGAGATATACGCCAACACGTAAACTCTCTTGATAATCAATATGATATCCCAAAGCATGTAGATGCACCGCGAGGTCCAGGTCTTCATGAATATCAGTCCGTGGGCAAATATCTTTTTTAACTGCGTTCCAGGCCGTTTGCGGTATCGCCATATTTGAGCCCCACAATATATAATGACCGCTCACCAATCGGTTAGCGCGAAACGCAATTTGCCCCTGTATCCAGCCGTTCAGTCGGGGCGCGCGGACATTATAGAAATACCCGCCACCCGTCAGCGCATTGCCCATATGCCCCGCCGTATCGTAATATTCCTTGACTCGTTCTATCCAATCGTTTGGCAACACGGTATCCGCGTCAATACGGCCAATAATCTGACTTCGGGCTGCATTGAACCCAGCGTCACGGGCATAAACGATACCTTGCTGTTTTTCATGAATAACCCGTACAAAAGGGAAGCGCTTTGCTATCGCGACGGTTTCGTCGGTAGAATTATTGTCCACCACGATGACCTCCTCAGCAGGAATGGTCTGATTTTTGATTGACTCAAGACACGCAACGAGATGGCGCTCCTCGTTGTAAGCTGGTATTATTATGCTTAAGGTTACTGCTTTATGCATCCGACTACAATCATAACAAAATGACTGCAAATCCACGTACGAAACACCACAAACCGTCTGCGCACCCCACTGTGTGGCGCCGCCCGTTTACCTGGTTGCGTATGACCTGGCGCCGAAACATCTGGAACAAGGCACTCATCGTACTCAGCGCGGTCGTACTCCTTCTCGTTAGTGGCATGTACGGTATTGCACAATGGTACATATTTAATCATCGTGATCAGCCGACACAACTGGGCGTCACCTTTATCCCGCGCTACGCCGGCTATCTCGAAGTTGATCCCAAGAAAACATTACAAGCCATCCTCACTGATCTCAAGCCATCGCACGTGCGATTAGTGAGCTACTGGAATGATATTGAGAAGACTCCGGGTGTGTACAGTTTTGATCATCTTGATTGGCAGTTTGCCATGGCAGAGCAGGCAGACACAAAGGTCAGCTTGGCCATCGGGCTACGACAACCACGTTGGCCTGAGTGCCACATGCCCGATTGGCAGCTCACCCAGCCAAAGGACGTATGGTACCCAGAGCTCAAGAAGGTAATGACGGCGACCATCGAACGGTATCGTGATCATCCGGCACTCGATAGTTATCAGCTAGAAAACGAATTTTTCCTGAGTGTATTTGGTGAATGCCCTGACTTTACCCGTGAACGACTGATAGAAGAACATGACATGGTAAAAAGTCTCGATCCGAACACGCCCGTTATCATCAGCCGCAGCAATAATGCGCTGGGCTTCCCGCTGTACGACCCGACACCTGATGAATTTGGTGTCTCCGTCTACAAACGAGTATGGGACAAGACACTCACACGACGCTATGTCGAATATCCGTTCCCTGCGTGGTTCTATGGCTTCTTAGCGGGTGGCGGACAGCTCATTACCGGCAAGAATATGATTATTCATGAGCTGCAGGCCGAAGCCTGGACTCCTGAAGGGCAAAATATCAAAACAGCATCTGTCGAAGAACTATACAAGTCCATGAACCCAGAACGGCTTCACAACCGTTTCTCCTATGGACAGGCAACCGGTATCAAGCGCATCGACCTCTGGGGAGTAGAATGGTGGTATGCTATGAAGGTCAATAGAGACCAACCGGAATTATGGAATGTCGCCACAAAAGAATTCGCTAAAGCAAACCAAGCCAACAGGCAATAATCCGCCGCCCGTACCGCCACCCCTGTTCATACCGCCTGCCAATCGTACTCAAAACGCCCGATATGGGGTGAGTTTTTCCCTGAAACAATGCCGCAATTTTGACATGCCCTGGCAACCAGTCTTACAAGCTTTACTGCAAGATCTCAGCGTTCGGCGGTTCCGTCTGATGAGCTACTGGGACGAACACGAACCACAACCAGGAACACTTAACTTTGCTGAGCTTGATGCACAGATAGCCATGATCGCGCACAGCGGCGGTACGATTACGCTTTGTCTCGGTGCCCGGCAGCCTCGGTGGCCCGAAAATCACTGGCCTGAATGGGCCTGGCGCTTGCCCAAGCAAGAACGTGATGCCGCGCTCCTCCGCTTCATTGAAGCGGTCGTAGAGCGCTACAAGCACAACCCGGCGATAGTCAGCTATCAGTTAGAAAACGAAGCGCTGCTCCAAAACTTCGGCACGCGCGGTGAGTTCGATCGTAACCGCCTCCTCATGGAATATTTTTGGGTTAAGAAACTCGATCCGGCACGGCCCATTATTATGACCACCAGCACATCGTGGGGTATACCAGTCAGGAATCCCATACCAGATATGGTAGGGTTTTCGTATTATCAAATTGTGCATAATAACGGTCAGTATAGCCGCTCATTCCATCGACCCTGGCTTGATCGCTGGCGTGCCCGCCTTATCAAGTGGATACACAGGACGCCTAGTTTTATCCACGAGCTACAAGCAGAACCCTGGGGACCCAAAAATATCTGGGAAATGCCTATAGAGGAGCAAGACAAATCAATGAGCCTCGCACAGCTTAAGAAAAACCTTACACAGGCACAGAAGACTAAACTCTACCCAATAGACTTCTGGGGTGCCGAATGGTGGTACTGGCGCAAGACACACCACAATGATTCCTCGCTGTGGGATATGATGAAAGCCGTATTCAAACAAGGAAGCGATAGCTAATAATTATATTATAGCACACTATTCAATGTTTTGCAATAGTTACATCTGTTGTGTAGAATAGGTACAGGCCTATGAAAAAGAACAAAACTCCCCAGGCAAAAGCCATCACAAACCGCCGCGCTCGGCATGATTATGAGCTCGGCGATGATTTACTGGTGGGCATAGAACTCAACGGTAGGGAGACAAAATCACTTCGTATGGGCCATGGCCAGCTACGCGGGGCGTATGTCACAGCCAAAGATAATGAGCTCTGGCTACTCAATGCCAGTATTCACGGCACCACTGGCATTCCGCTTACAGAAACAGAACAAACCCGTAGCCGCAAGCTTCTCGCTAAGCGGAAACAAATTGACGCGCTTATCTCTGCTAAGCAGCAGGGAAGAACAATTGTACCACTGGAAATGCTCACCCGTGGCCGCTACATTAAGCTCCGTATCGCCGTGGGTAAGGGCAAGAAGTCATATGACAAGCGCCAAACACTGAAAGCCCGGGATGAGTCGCGCGAGATGAGCCGCGCTATAAAAGCCCATCAGTAACTATTTACAGACGCGAGTCTTATCGGTAGAATATCATCTGTATTAGTTATTCCCGGGTGGCGCAGCGGTAGCGCAGTTGACTGTTAATCAATTGGTCGCGAGTTCGAATCTCGCCCCGGGAGCCAGACCAAGCAGCTAAAAAGGCTGACCGAGTTCCATGACCGGTCCCTCCATTTAACTCCTTGGTCGAGCAAGAAAAACCGTCAGCTTTAACAACTGACAAAGAAGGTTGGAACCGCCGGAAGGGCGGTTCTTTCATATACACCTCTGTAATTTAGTTCGAACCCAGCTCCCTTTGGCCCGAAGGGTTGAGCAGGTGAAACTAAGACCGGTTTCCATGATCTAACCCTTAAAATGGCCTTATCATTGTATAGTAATCATGTTATAATTAACACTGTTACACCTGTTGCTATGAAGATTGAGCGAGCTAAAGGGCGGGGTCGTTACATGACCCTATCAGTAGATGTGCCAGAATTATCGCACGACTGGCATGTCAAACTGCGTCCCGCCTCAGATAGCTCCAAGCTTACAGATGAAGCTGAGCGCACGCGCTGGGCAAGGGGACGCTTACCCACGCCGGAGCGGTCGTATGTTCTCCGGCTCCCCGGAGTTGCTCTGCTCGTTACAAAAACTCTTGAAGGAACGCCGAGTTACAATTACATTGACGCGTTGGAGCCACGCGATATAATTGCCGGTATTTCAACCGCAATCCATACTATGCGCCAGGCTGATTCTAGTGATTTTCCATTTGCACCGCCCCGATGGGCAACAGAGCAAACGACAAGGGCCAACGTCAGACAGCTGGCGACCTCGAAAACCAAGCACAAAGAGCTGCACCCTGATTTTGCTGGCCGTACTTTGCCAGAGCTTAATAACATTATCGACGCTGGGCCGGGCAACGACGAAAAGGTGTTAAGCCACGGCGATTTATGTATGCCAAACGTCCTGTTGAATGACGAGGGCCACATGACTGGCATTGTTGACCTTGGCGGGCTGCACGTTGGCAACAGCCAGCTCGACCTCGCTATCATGTCATGGACAGTAGAGGCTAATATGGGGGAAAAGTGGGCAGACCACCTACTTGACCTGCACGGCGCCACCGCAGGCGACCAAGGTATTCTGTATAACCGTCTGGCTTATGACTTGGGGCTAGAGCGACCCGACCCTTGGGCTTGGACACAAACACCCCAACTGGCCGAACAAAGAACAAGACTGTCAGCATAAAGGAATGACCGATGATTAGAAAAGCAAACCCACTAGATGTGTACCTGTTACGACACGCGGAAGCGTACAAAAACTTGGCAAAAGTGCATGGCGGTGGCGACCAACGCCTGACACCCACAGGTGAACGCCAAGCCCGAACACTCGGCGGTTACCTATTACGACTGCGCGGTGGGGCTGAAGGAATCCAGATTATACACCAACCCGAAGGGCGCAGCGCAGCAACGGCACGCCATATTGGACTGGTAGCGGCGCGAAGCACGGTTGAGGTACCGGATTTAGTAGGGGTACGACTAGGTGTGGCAGGTGGCCTGTCCGAAAAAGAGCTAGCCGAGCGTTACCCAGAAGTTGCGGCGGCGCTCACAGCATGGCGTACTAACAAGGGCGACTTGAGTGCTCGTCCGAGAGTACCGGGCAGTGAGCCAATGGAAGAATTTGCGGAACGCATACGCCGTGGCTTTGTATCCAGCATTGAAGCATGTGAGCCCGACCAAGCACTTGCGGTCGTAGGCACCACCTCTACCCTCAATATGATGAACCACCTGCTTGTACACGACGGCGAATTTGACCGCGCCAGCTATGAATTTATTGAGTTTCCCTTGGGCGCATTAGCAGCTTGGCGGGTTTCAACAGAGCCGCCCGTGCAGACAATGCCAATAACAACACCGACCGCATAACGAAAGGTAACTACCGATCATGAGCATGGAACACCAACCTACTGACGCCACATTACTTGCCGCACCCTTCGGCTTCGGCCCGCTTGGCAAGGCAATGGCTATTGCTCACGAATTCGAAGACCAAGGCATGTCGGTTAAAGTGCTAGGTGACGAGGCAGCACAAAAAATAGCCACCGCTTCTGGGCTAACTGCTGAAGGCTATAACTACCGACAGCCCCTTGACCTCAATGACCTGAACACCGATGTTGCACTGTCATGCTTGGACATCAGCACGCCAATTACCAAGTCAGGCACGCCGTTGATACTCGTTGACTCCCTGTTCTGGCTACGCGGGCTGTGGGAGCGCTTCCCGGAGCATAATGCAGACCGAGTTTTGGCACAGCGATTTTTCGTTGACGCGCCGCAAGAAGTACTCGATGCAGTTGGCGACCGACTGCACACGGTTGACGCTATACTGCCTGCTTCCTCAATCGACCCGGAAGTAAACAATAACGGAGAACTGGTAGTGCTCTATCCTGGTGGTATGCGGTCGCCCTACCTTGGACTGGATTATCAAGAAAAGTATCTCTCCTGGGGCGTTGAAGTGGTCAGTGAAGCAATGAAAACAGCAGATGTTGACCCAGCCAACTTTGTTGCCATTACACCGCCTCAGCTACTTGGATCGGCAGCAGTACAAGCAGTCGAGAACTTTGGTGGTCGCATAGAGTCAAGCGTTACCGATTTGGGCCATTTGCTTCGTGACGCACGCTGCCTGGTACTAGCTCCGGGCATTGAGATTATGCTTGAAGCATGTGCTATGGGCAAAGTGCCGCACTATATTCCCGCCTTTAATGGCAGTCATATACCTCAGCTGATGGCTTACCGACGGGCTGGCATAGGCCGAGAAATATGCCCATCATACGCAGACGCTCTACGTGAATTCGAAGCCACTACTGACCATTTGAGCGGATTGAGTAAAGAGATTGAGCAGCGTAACTTTGAGCTACTATTGCAGCCAGAATACAAGCAAGAAGGCGTTGCCAATTTGGTAGGTGCGCTTACTGTAAGGGAAGCAATTGAAAATCGCTATCCCTTAGGAAAGTACGGGGCGGCTCAAGTCGTTGAACATGCTATGTCAATGATGTAGCCCCATAAAGGGCAACAACGGTTTGTTACTCCTTGTGAGCAATAAGGTGAAGCCAAGGGAAATTAACTTTATCGCCATCAGTGGCAACAATGCCAGCAAAGCCGACATCCCTAATAACAGCTTCAATGTCTGGACGCTCCCAATGCGTGAAATAGCGAGGAACTCCCAATTTTTCGTCAGACCAGCCCTCTTGCAAACCTAGTCTCAAACTAACTGCAAAACGACCGCCTATACCTAAAGCACCTAGTACGTTCCTGGAAGCCGCGATCGCTTCTGCCCTGGTAAGATGGTGAAATACGGCGTCGGCAATCACTAGGTCATACGGACCGGCTATTTCGTCTGTTAATACATTGAGTTGTTTGACGGCATGGCCTTTGCTGCGTAGCAGGTCCACAAAACCAGGCGTTACGTCCGTCCGTTCAACGCTGTAGCCCTTTTGCTCAATGTAGGTAGCGTCATGGCCAAATCCCGAACCAATCTCCAGGATTCGTGCATCACTAGACAGCCCCTCCAAACTTGTGTCGAGCCACACTCTGGCCGTACGCGATATTTCGTGAGGCGTATTAGCTACATATCCATGCACTTGAGCATCATAGGCTGCAATTGTTCTCTCATTCGTCTCACTCATAGCCCCATTCTATCAAAGCATATCGAGGAGGGCGATAACCTTGTTATTATGTGTGTATGAAATTACTTGCAACCCTCAAGGCTGAAGATGTAGAACCCAACGCACCTCATTTCGACTATGATTCGTTTATACCGCGGAGAGCGGCACGAGCAATCGTATTCGATGGAGATAAGGTCGCGCTCATTCATGTCAAAGAACACGATTACTACATGTTACCGGGAGGAGGCTTAGAAGACGACGAAAACCCCCAAGACGGGCTAATCCGGGAAGTCGCCGAGGAACTGGGTTGCATAGTAGAAATAAGCGGCGAAGTTGGGTCGGTCGAAGTTTATTTCGATAGATGGTCAAAAAAACAAACGGATTATTGTTACATTACAAAAAGAGTAAATGAGGCCGAGAAGGCCCTGACCGACTTTGAGCTTGAGGAAGGCCACAATGTAATATGGGCCGATAGCCTCCAAGCAGCTATGGAATTATTAGAGGGTGCAGATCCTATCAACCGCGATGGAAAATTAGTACGAGCGCGAGATCTACTGTTCCTAAAACAAACCGAAAAACTTGACAAATAACAGAGGTAAGCTAGAATAAAGCGAACCTAATATTTAGGTGGTAGAAGCATCTGGTTCGAGCCCAGTCTCCGGAGCCAGACCAAGCAGAGAAAAACGTAGACCTAGTTCCTAGACCTACATTAACTTCTCTCTTTGGTCAGAGAAATACTAATTTACAGTTCGTAAGTTACAAATGTTGGAACCGTCAGAAAGGGCGGTTCTTTCATTTTACCCCTGTAATTTAGTTCGAACCCAGCCTCTCCCGTCCTGAAGGAGCAAGCACCCCAAAAGCTGACCCGTTCCCTAGATTTGTCCTTGTATAATGTAGTGGATGATTAATGCGTTTTTAACTGCAATCGGACTTGGAATAGCAGGTATTGACCCTTTAGGAGCGTTATTACTGATGTCTGCAATAACTGCTGGCATGAGTAGCTTAAAGATAAAGCTATTTACAATAACTGTGTTTGTATCAACAATCCTCACCGGGGTGTTATTGTCATTCCTGGGTACCGGCATAATCGAACGACTTAAGGGGAGCTTGCCAGGTGAGAATAGTAGTGCATGGCTTTATATAAACATCGCTATTGCAGTAATAATTATTGTTTGGCTTGTGCGTAAAGCTAGTCACAAACCAACACCTGATACTAAAAAAGATAGAAAGTCACTTCAAGGAAACAGTCTAACAGTGTTCACGATAGCACTATTGTTTGGAGTAGGTGCCGTCTTTGATCCCACATTTTTGGCAAATATATCTTTTGCAGCACAAACTGAAAACGTTGCAACAGTGTTTATTATGCATACGCTATGGATAACCATAAGTCAGATCATGCTGTTTGCTTTATTCATCGCATATTTATTTGGTAAACATGAAAAGCTGGTCTTAAAATCTAGATCTTTATGGAAAAGACACCGCAAGTTATTTAGTAATATAATCTTTGGCGCTGGCGTACTCGCCGTCATATTACTACTAGCTGATAGTCTTAACTTTCTGTTAAGTGGCGACTACTTTTTTGATATTTAACAGATGTAAGCTATAGTAAAGCGAGCCTAAAACCAGGTGGTAGAAACACTTGGTTCGAATCCAGTCCCCGGAGCCAGACCAAGCACTAACAGAGGTAGACCGGTTTCCTAGACCGGTCTTTTCTCTTTTTTGGACTTACCCCTTATCTGTTAGCTGGTTCGAGTCCGGCTTCCCTATATTCATAAACGATAGTTTTGTTGTTGGAACCGTCAAAAAGATCGAAAGTTGTCGACTTACTCCTGTAAATTGGTTCTATAAGTGACCGTAAAGCCCCATAGTAATCAAGTGGCGAGAAAGGAGACCGGGTTCCTGGACCGATGACTGATTAGATATCTCTAATTATAATATATACAAGGTAGCGGTTAATTTAACGCTTGTCTAATGCTACTGTTTTTGTCGAATTTATAATCGTACCCACGAATAAGTACGGCAGGTTTATTTGTGCCGCGCTGACCCATGATTAATGCAGCTGATGCAGCGAGCATGTCGCATACGGTCTCTTCGCTTACTTTTGGTTTTCCAGTCTCATCAATTGTTTCTGTAGATCGAATCGGGGGTAGCCCATATATTCCGATTGCAATTTGTGTCGCGCCCTTTTTGTCTATACGCCCGTCGCTATCGGTTATGATTACGCCCACATTTATGCCAGTTGCTTCCAGAATAGTTTTTCCAATTACTCGAGCGCTCGCATCTGCATCTTCTGGAAGCAAGATAACCTCTTCAGGCCCATTTTTGTCTACTCCGGAACTCGTCAAGCGCAAACCATTAGGAAGCCACCCAGCGATATAGTTGTCGCCCAAATCAATCCGGCTGCCGTCAGGTGCACCTGTTTCATCAATGATAACTTGTACGGCACGAGGGTCCTTACGGGGTACTTTTTGGTGAATTTGTTCAGCAATCTCACTGACCTCAACCTCGGATAAGTTCTTGAATCTGCCTTCAGCGATCGAAACTGCCTTTGAGGCTACACATACGATATCGTTTTCTTGAAAATCTATTCCCACTTGTTGTGCTGCTTCAACCAATATTTGTCCCACATTATCATCCTGCTCTATGTACGGTATATTCGGTATTGCTTCTAGCTGGATGCGCTCACTCATAATCAACTCCTGCTGCTTCAAGTATGTTTCTGGTACCTATTATAGATGCAACCGATGATTCAACCTTATTTTTCTGCGCATGTGTCTCGACAGTCACAATGATATTTTCTTTCTTTACTTCATAGATGCACTTCATAATCTCTTCATAATCGATAATACCTTCTCCGGCGGGGACATATTTTTTGACGCTATCTTTATTCACAAAGTCTTTAACATGGATGTACTCTAACCTAGATGCCACGTCTCGAATAAAAGCAGGATTAACATCCTCGCCAATTTCGATAAGATTTGCGATATCAAGCCATAGCTTCAGATGTTCATGCTTATTGGAGCCGAGTAAATCAATAATGTCTTGCCTCGCATGTACCTTACAGACTGGTTCATTCTCTAAATAGAGATCTATATTCCGTTTGGCTGCTTCTTCGAGGGCATATACCAAAAGCTTGCTACGTGAAAATGTTAAACCCGGTTTATCTTCAGTTCCAAGTCCTGAGAATATTCTCAGGCGAGGTATTTTTAACTGTTCAGCAATGGCAAGAGCCTTATCAATTGTCTGTCTTTTTTCATCGTTCGATAACCGGGGGTTAAAACCAAAGTTATCATGTTCAACTTCTGGATCATCCTCATAGTCATACCACTTGAATAGTGGGGTTGCTGCAGCTACAACCTGAATACCCGAATCATCAACCTTTTTCTTAAAAGCTTGCACCTCATCATCACTCCAAAACACAAAGTTTTTTCTGTTCACTGTACGGAGCTCGCCGTACCGAACCCCATGGGCCACCATGGTTGCTATAGAGATGTCTAGGTTATCAGATATCTCATCGAAGTTTATTCCAAGCTTATACATTCTGCAGCTCCTTTAAGAGTTTTTTATGGATTCGCTCCAGGTCTTGTTCGTCTATCTCGATCTCTTTATCGAGCCAGGTTTCTAAAGCTGCAACTCCTTGATGTATCATCATCCATAGGCCGTCAACCGTCAGCGCACCGCGATCTTTAAAATAATTTAAGAGCGGTGTGTCAATCGGGTTAAACACGACATCGAAGTATATTTTATTTGAAACGTCGAGGTCATCGAGTTTTTTTGTATCAAACGGCAGCTTGTCTTTACCGACCATGCCAGCTGACGTAGCATTAATAACTAAATCGGACTTATCGACGGTTTCGCTAACTTGCTCGTATTCATGTAAGGATATACCTAGTTCACTAGCCCTCTCTTTTAGATTCAATGTTTTTTCGTTATCACTTTCATCGCGATAAAGAACATGGATGCCCGTTGCGCCTAGACGCTTCGCTGCATAGATAGCAGCTCTGGCTGCACCGCCCGAACCGAATATTGTTACCGTATCGACTGCTCGACCAGTTTTTCGAATTGGTTTATATATACCTAGCCAGTCAGTGTTATGGCCTGTTGTTGAATTGCCAAATTTTATCGTGTTAACCGCTCCTAGTTCTTGTACTACTTCATCCACCTCATCGAGGAGATGTATGACTGCTAGTTTATGGGGCAGAGTTACGTTGAGTCCCGCAAAATGAAGTATTTTAAAAGCATCAAGTGTTTTAGGAAGGTATTTTTCTTCTACGTCTACCTTTATGTGTTTGTAGGGCTCTTCCAATCCCGCAGCTTTTACAAGCTCCTCATACATGACATGTGAAATGCTATGCTGAGTCGGGTAACCTATGAGTGCGGAATAATACATATATAATTGCCTTATTTTCAAATATATTCTATAATATTTCAAACCAGGAGTAAAGACTGTGAATATCCTAGTAATCGGTTACGGTAAAATCGGCAGAATCAAGTCATTTATTTGGAAGTCACTTGGCGCCGACGTGTTCGTATTCGATACCAACACGCAGCTCCACGACAAAATTATAAATGATGGCTTTACTGTATGGAAAACTGGCAATGCTTTATTCTCAGGCACTGTTGATATATCAACCCCAGCAGGGAAACACTACGAAGCACTAAAATGGTGCACCAATCAGGCGGAAATTAACGCTGAAATTATACTGGTTGAAAAACCGTTGGCATCAACTCGCGAAGAGCTGCAGGCTATCCTCGACCTGCTAAAAAGTTCTTTGATGAAGCGTGACCGACTCTATGTGAATGAGTCGTACTACCAGTCCGCGGCTTTACAATTCGTAGCTAACGATATCAAAGTTAAACAAGCCGATATCACAGCTATTAATATCGAACTCTCTAAAAATCGTCTCAATGACCATGACAGTGGTCGTTTTTTCGACATGTCCCTTGATGCGATAGGTATCGAAGTCCCTCACATGATAGCCATCCTGGATATGTTGAACATAGATCTGGATGCCGTAAGACAGTCAAGTCCGATTCTTTATATAGATAAGGAGCGTCAAGATAATCAAGCAGTGCTACTACGAAACTGCAAATCGTTTCCGCAGGTTCAATTATCGTCGTTTCTCGGTAGTTTCCGCGAAAATGTTGCCTTACCGAAAAATGACCCATCAATTATTAGAAATGCGACTATTCGAACCAATGTAGACGACTATTCGATAGCCTTTGATCCAGCGCCAAGCTGCCCGCGCTATTATAGTAGACTCAGTATATACAGGAATAATTCATTAGTTGCAGACAAAATTATGTCGGATGACCATTTAAAAAATCATCTTCAGCTGTTTATGGGGAATGGCTACGCTGAGCATATTAGTTCAATTGGATTCCAGAAGGCGGCAAAAATTACAGAGATGTTAATAGAGTTGCGAGAGAAAAGTAGCACCCAGTTCATAAATCCACCAGCTATTAACAACAAGTCCCTAGACAAAGAAAAGGAGCTTATCAATGGCACTAGAATATAACGCAGGTTTTATATCTCCGGATAGCGGAGCTCAAGAGGTTGTAGAGAGAAAAGGCCTGGGACATCCCGATACGTTGGTTGATGGCATAGCAGAAGCAACGGAAATAGAGTATGCGCGTTACTGTCGTGAGCGGTTCGGGGTTATTCCTCACCACAACCTTGATAAAGCGGCTTTGCTCGGAGGGCTGTGCATTCAAGCTTTTGGAGGCGGTAGATTCGAGGCGCCACTTCGTATGTTATTTATGGGCCGAGCGAGTCGGTCCTTTGGGGGAGAATCAATTCCGCTTGAAGAAATTCAAGATAAAACGGCGCGCAACTACTTAGCGAGAGTAATGCCGCATTTAGATACCGGTGACTCTGATACATACCGTTCGCAAACACTAACGTCCACTCATAGCACTCGTCCCTACTGGTTTTCTCCGCGGTCTGTCGATGATTTGCCAGAGTACAGTAGTGCAGGACCGACAGCGAACGATACTGCTACCATGATAAGCTACTGGCCGCTCACAGATGCTGAACGACTAACACTTGATTTAGAGGGCTATTTTTACAAGAACAATAATGAAGGATTACCAGTGCCCCGATTTGACTATGTTGGTCAGGATATTAAAGTCATGACTGTGCGTCATGGCGATACCATTACTGCTACACTTGCAGTCCCTCAAGTAACTACAAACACACCTGATGCTGAAACTTACTTTGATCGCGAGCGACAACTAGAAGCAGAATTGCAGGCGTATGCGCGCGAAATTATTGGTGATCGAGCTGATGTGAGTGTAATAATGAATACTCAAACAAAAGGGCCTAATCCTCGACCGTACTTAGTGACAGGGGGGTCATGTACAGATTTTGGCGAAGAGGGGGCTGTAGGTCGTGGCAATAAAACGCATGGCATCATCTCAAGTTTTAGACCCAATACGATGGAAGCGCCTCACGGCAAAAATCCCACATATTTTGTCGGCAAGATATTAGGCTACCAGGCTGATTTAATATCTCGGCGAATTTATGAACAACTTGGCACGCGATGCCAGGTGGTATTGCAGGCCAATTTAGGAGACAAGATATTTGACCCATCTCGAGTCATTGTGTCTACAGAAGACACAGTATCAGAAACCGAAATATCGGGAATAGTTGACGAGTGTTTAGGATTAGAAAGGAAAACTACCGATAGGATAATTGATGAGGCTCATTTTCTGCCAAGAACCAACAGCTGGAGAGCCACTTGATGGAAGTCCGACCAGAAAAATTAGTAGTTCCGGAGGTGGAGCCTCAGCAAGCGGAGGTTGATCTCAATTTTCAAGGTGTGAACATAAAAATAAAAAGCGAATATAAACTAACTGCAGAGCGTTTCAGAGAAATGGAAGAAGAGGTTACTGGAATGGAGGTAATGACATCGAGTGCACCCGGTACCGATGCAACTCTGATGTACTTACCCAGCGAAGAAATCGGGGTCGAATATCACGATGACGATAAAGAGTTACTTATCCAGGGCCCTTCAAGGCTGTTTGGCGACGGACGAGCTCTCATGTATACAGCCCACTATATGGCAGAGTGTCTTCGCGCATCAAAAAATGGACTATTGCTAGTTCATGCGGCCGCTGTACAGTTACCGGATCAAGAAAGCTCTTATATATTTCTAGGCGAAAAGGGTGCTGGCAAAACCACTATGGCATTACGGTTATGCCACCAATATGGATATAAGCTAATCGGTAATGACCAAATTCTCATGGGTCCAGATGACAATGATGAACTGGTTGTTAACGGAGGCAACGCTTGGTTCAATGTGCGCCAAACCGCAGTATCGGCTGATCAGTATATCGCAAACCTTGTCCCTAGTGCTGCTTCAGAAAATACACCGTCATGGAATAATAAAACTCGGGTAAACCCCGAGGATATAGGTGTAGAGGTAGCTGAAGGCGAAGCGCCTATTAAGTCACTATTTCATATTCGTATTGACCACACACAGCAAGAACTTTTCGTCGATCAATGGAAAGGCGTGCAAAAGGCATTAATCTTGCATGAAAGATTTGGACGTCATATATCCGGCCAGGCGACTCCTCTTCAAGATGATAAGGGCAATTACCTCGGTTCGTTGCCTCCCATATGTCTTGAACGTTCTATGCGCGCCCGGGATAAATTGGTTCGCATGGTGCTTAAAGCTGGCATAACAGAAATTTTTGCACCAAACAGCGATAGTGCCGTTGAGTATATAGTGGATAATACCAACTGATATGCTGGCAGTGGCAATTCCAACACTAAATGAAGCAGATAATATTGCCCAGTTGACGCACGCAATCGATAAGGCTGCAGTTAACTTAAATATCCCCATTACTATCATTAATTCAGATAATAATAGTGCAGATGGAACAGCTGCAGTATTTCAGGCAACTCAAACTTTGAACAATAAGGTAAGTCTTTCTGTTGCAGAAAAAGGAAAAGGTAGAAATGTAAAAACAATATTTGAGCACATCTTGAGTGATAACAGGCTTGGATATTGTTTTCTTATCGATGGAGACGTAACTTCTTTTGAACCAGAGTGGCTCAGTAAGCATCTCGAGCAATACGCTAAGGGCACAGATTATGTAGTGCCTAATTACGCAAGGAGCATGCAAGAAGGCAATACTACAAATCATTTTGCTTTCCCTTTACTAAAATACCACTCACATAACAACTCTCCGCAACAGCCGATAGCAGGAGATTTTGGTATTTCTAGAAAGCTAATCCATTATTTATGTGAACAAAGTTGGCCGAACGCGGCGCTCAAATACGGCATAGATATTTATATGACTACGAAAGCCCTGTTCGGGAATTTTAATTTAGTCGAAATCAACCTCGACAAGAAATTGCACAAGCCAAGTTACGGTAAGATGATAGGTATGTTTGAAGAAGTGGCGACTAGCTACTACGAGACAATCTACAGTACTAATACTGGCAATGCCTCTTCGTTGGCCCGAATAGAGCCACCAGAATTATCTCTAATAGAAGGCTCTAGTGTGGCTAGGGATGATATTAATAATCGCAGCAATCTTGCTAGAGAATTGCTACAAAAAAATAGAAGATTAGGCATCGACATGGCTCAGAAACAACAAGACAAGCAGCTTACAGCAAGACAGTGGGCTGAAATATTGGCTGATCATGAGAAAAATATAGGTATCAAAGATGCTAATGTGATTGCCAGATCTCTACTCCCTTATTATTTATTGCGCGTCACAACTTATTTAAGCGATAATACCGATGCAGAAAGTGCAAAAAAAGACATACTGAATCAAGCAAATATTATTACTGAGGTCTTTCAAGCAAGAGGATTATGAAGTTACTATTAACTCGTCATGGCAAAACAAAAGAAAATATCGCGGGGATTGTGCTAGGTCAAAACCCAGGAGAGCTTAGTGACGAGGGGATTGCTAAAGCACTAGAGCTGAAAGAAAAGCTGAAAGAATACCATATTGATGCGGTCTACTCTTCAGACTTAAAGCGGTGCATTGACACATCAAAACTTCTTACGGCCAATGCAAATATCGATATTAAGCTCGAGCCTCGTTATAGAGAAATCAACTTTGGCC
>CAZPVS010000002.1:0-68300 GCA_964590315.1 uncultured Candidatus Saccharibacteria bacterium | reverse complement strand
GGCCACTACCAAGGAAGGCCATATAGTGCGGTAAAAGGCGACTTCATAACTCAAATGGATCTTGCCTTTCCGGGTGGCGAATCGAACAATCAACTTGTAAAAAGAGTTATCGATGCGACGAATGAGCTGTTAAAAAATCATAAAGATCAGACTGTGCTAGTCGTAACTCATTCTGGCCCTATTTCAGTCATAAACGCAGCGGTGAAGCAAACTACTTTTAGTGAAGAGATAGACAATAAAGCAGACCATAACGATATCATCGAAATAGAGCTAGTTAATCCACTTGAATATCCTCGGTAACGAAAAATTTGAATAGTACCAGCCTAGCAAAATTTTTCTATAATAACGTCCACATCTTTCATTAAGTTTGGGAATTTGAGTGCCTTGCCGGGGGTAATCCACTGAAAGTCTATGTGTTCACGCGGGCTGAGAGTGATGTTGGGCTTTTCCTGGAATGAGGAGACGAAAATAGGAAAATCTACGATAAATGTATCGTATTCGATTGGAAGCAATCCTAGGTAATCCAGAGACTCCGTATCTAATTTAATACCTGTCTCTTCGAATACTTCTCTAGCTGCAGCTTGCAGGTCGGACTCGTCCTTTTCAACTTTCCCGGCTGGAATACCCCAAAGTGATGGATCTGTTTCTGTTTCCGAACGATACAGTAGCAAGATCTCATCACCATTCCTTAATATGCATCCCACGACACGTATTCTATTCTTCATAACCTAAGTATATTTGACAGTCTCTACTATTCATAATAAAAATTCTTTTATTCTACTTAGGTGTAAGCTAAAGTAAAGCGAGCCTGAAATAGGGTGGTAGCTACTGCTGGTTCGAATCCAGTCCCCGGAGCCAGAGCAAGCAGAGAAAAGCCCAGACCAAGGTCCTAGACCTAGCTGTAACTTCTCTCCTTACTCAGCCAAGAAACAATGTGCTGATAACAAAGTACAAAATGTTGGAACCGTCCGAAAGGACGGTTCTTTCATATACACCTCTGTAATTTAGTTCGAACCCAGCACTTCGTGCCCTGAGGGATTAAGCAGGCAAAAGGCAGACCCGTTCCCTAGACCTGTCTTAAACTCTGCACTTCCCTAGAAAAATCCTATAGTTAATAAACTACTTATTTAACTAGGCCTCATATTCCCCGTGACTTTACAGCTTATCAATATAATAGTGTAAGCTAGACTAATGATAGAGGAATAGTGTAAGCTAGACTAATGATAGAGGGAATAATCGGCGAAGTAGAAGTACAATTTTTAATCGACTTATCATTGGCTCTCGTTTGTGGCGTTATTGTAGGCGCCGAAAGAGAGTTAAGGAACAAGCCTGCGGGAATAAGTACGCAAACTTTAGTGATTTCAGGTGCTATGATTTTTGCTTTCCTATCTCAAACGCTCAATGCAGGTGACCCTACGAGAATTGCTGCACAAATCGTTTCTGGTATTGGTTTTCTGGGCGCGGGAATAATATTGAAGTCAGAGAACAGTAAGAAAGTTAGCAATGTTACTACAGCAGCAAGCATATGGTATTCTGCCGGAATTGGGATGGCGTTAGGTTTCAATTTTCATTTCATTGCTATAGTCGCCGCACTGTATGCAGTTTTAATTTCACGAATACCACACATCAAAACCTATAAGAATGAGGATTAGCTAATATGGCCGAGCTAAAGGCCTAGGTTATTTGTTACATCTTCAACTGCAGTTTGACCTTGTTCGGTCACTGAAGCTACAGCCTCCGTCGCACCCTCTGTTGCAGAAGTAACTGCTTCAGTCGCACCACCTGCGATATCTTGTATTTCTTGAACTCCAGGAATTTCACCTAAGTTCCCGACAACGTCTCCAACTGAACCAGCAGCTGCATCAGTAACGCCCCCGATTAAGTTTTGTATTGAGTCAAATAATCCCATAATTTCTCCTTTACTTATTAATTACTAAACTTTCTATATCTTTTATAAGATGACGAAAGTCTTCAGATTTGTCTGTAACAAAATAATGGTTCTCGATACCATGCTCGCGGCAATCTACTAAACCTTCTGCCTTTAGTAGCGATAGTTTCTTCGATAGGGTTACGGCATTAATGTCCGTCATCCTTTTAAGTTCATTAAAAGATTTTTCGCCAAAGTTCATTAGTTCGTAAAGAATTAGTACATTACTAGAATCTCCAATGATCTTGGCGATACTTTTGGTTTTAACAATTTGTTCTTGACTATATATTGTACGCATTGGTATACTTTATTTACTAGTTAATAATACTTACTAGTATAACAAACGGATACGATCTTGCAAATAATAATCAAAGGAGGTATCGATGAAATTATCAAAACTAAATTTGAATCAAAAGAAGTTTAGCAAGAAACAGACCATGGAAGACATGCGATATCTTCAAAAAATGATTACGGGAAAAAGTGTTCATGCTAACATAAAATCGGCATACAGGAGAGTCCCGAAACACAAGAACCGAAGCTATGTAACTCAGTTTAATGCTTTGCGAGGCAATTAAACTTTTAAGCAACTTCCCGTAGTTAGTATAACGAGAATTAACAGATGTAAGCTATAGTAAGGCGAGCCTAATAATTAGGTGGTAGAAACACTTGGTTCGAATCCAGTCTCCGGAGCCAAGAGCATATATTTTACAGGGTATCCAGTAAGCATTCACGCTACTGGATATTTTTTATACCATTCAATAAAGCCGTGCCATGCATCTGGACGGTTTTTATAGCGGGCTACTACAGCTTCTTCGCCTTGCTCAAATACTTCAGCAATGGTTTTGCCATTGTCGAAATCAAGAACGGTGACTGTCATATTTGGAGATTTTTCGCTTTCGCCACGTGCTTCTTTGATGATTTGGCCTGGTATATCATTTTTAAAAACTTCCGTCACACTTCCATCTGTGTAGGCGAGATACTGATGCAGAATGATTTTTCTGTCATCAACACCTTCCATGAGTCTTAGAAAATCATCCGGGGTAAACCAGTAGTTTATCGATTTCATATAAGCGCCAGGGAAGCCTTTCAGTGCCGGTATGTCCCACGTGTCATCACTAACCACAACAGGCATTCCGAGCTGCTCATAAGCCCGCTGCGCTTTATCACGTACAATTACCTCAGGATCTTCACCTTGAATTTCGTCAATGTCTAATGAAACTGGCTGAACAGTTAAGCTCGCTTCCGCACATACGGTCTGAGCAATTTGTATTTTTTCCTTATTTGAAGTTGCAAAGTATATTGATATCATAATCGCATTATATCCTTAAAGGTCCGTGACCGGTATGGGGAGCCGAGCATAAGCACTTTGCAGAAGCAGAGTGTTTTTGTTTTGCTACAATTAGCCCATGGACTACATGGAATGGGCAAATAAGAACAGAAAACGAATTGCTCGCGAATTTATCCGTAAGACAGACTTTATAAGCAAAGAGTATCCTACGGGAATATTTATGGCCGGTTTACCTGGTGCTGGAAAAACAGAATTTACGGTCGAACTCCTTAAGGATGTATCTGATAAGCCTTTAAGAATTGATATGGACGAGATTGCCACATTGATGGAAGACTATAAACCAGAACTAGCAAATAAGTTTCGTGGTGGTGCAGGGGTAATCTTAGGAAAAATATACGATGAGACCATCAAGAAGAGAATTGATTTTGTCTTTGACGGTACTTTTTCTCATGGGCGTGCCATTCAGAATTTAGAAAGAGCCCTCCATAGAGGTTACAAGGTTAAAATTTATTTTATATTTCAACTTCCAGAAGTTGCGTGGCAGTTTACGAAAGACCGGGAATTACTTGAACACCGCGCTATAGATAGAGATGAGTTCATACAGACATATCTTAAACTTGAATCAAACTTAAGGGAATTGTGTAATAGGCATAAAGATGTTACAATAAGTTTAATTGTAAAGGATGAGAATAATAGGGAAGGTAGACGTGTTGAAAACGTTCCTGATCTTTTTGCAGAGTTACCCAAATTTCTTACACAAGAACAATTAGAGAATGTGATAACATGAGAGTACTTATATGATGAAGATTAAATCAATTATCAGCCCTAAGGTCACCTTAAGTGACATTGCCTCACCAAAACCTTCACGAGCTGCTGCTCGCGTACTTAGTGGTGCTATTAAACGTGCTTACGCCGACCAAAAAACAGTTTCTCGCCAAGCACACTCAATTCGATCTAATTAGTGGCTCTTGGTTCGGAAGTCGTTTATTAGTGGGAGCCAATAGAAAGCACCTCCATTTGGGGGTGTTTTCTTTTGCCCCTGAGCCAGATCGAACTCGGTGCCCGTAAGGCGAGTTCGATAAGCAAAGCCCCGCGCAGATGCCTGCATCGAGCATGGCTGCAGGTTATATACAATAATCTCGCCCCAGGAGTCATAACGCTTATGTTTTACAAAATGCCTGAGATGTGGTATTTTGTTTTTTTATGTCTACTCCAATATCAGAACTACCAGCGTTACATACTACGGGAACTTTTCCTGAACTCGCAGTCTATAACCATGGCTTACGTATGGACGCCGTGATTAACGCATTAACGGTAAATGGTATACAGTCAGTTATTGACCTCGGATGTGGCGACGGCGCATTAGTGAAACGGATTATAAGTAACGACCTACGGTTTGAAAGATACTTAGGTATCGACTCGTGGCAAGAACGTATAGATACCGCTGAATCAGACCTAGCAAGTGCAGAAGACTGGCTTACCTTTATCGAAGGTTCAATGACGGGCCTAGAGACTGTAGTAGATAAACCTGGGCTATTCCGTCATCTTGGTGCCGTAGTTATGTTAGAGACAATTGAGCATGTCCCTCGGCATGAAGTATCGCTAATAGAGGATGGAGTTTTCAATCATATTACACCTGACCTCGTAATTGTCTCTACTCCCGATGCTACGAAACGACTCAACGAAGAGCAGTTAGCAGCACGCGGCCATTATTTCGAATGGGACGTACCAGAGTTTCAGGATTGGGCATTGAACATTACAAGCCGGTACCAAGATTATTCAGTAGACATTGAACAGCTTACAGGTCCGACTTTCGTTCGGAATACTCAGATTGCTGTTTTTAACCGAGCCGCCCAACAAAGAGTTGCAAACCCCGTGAGCTAGGGAAGCTAAGACGCTTATACTTTACAAAATGCTATTTATGTGGTATTCTGTTTTTTATGAATCAGGTACCGAACTTTACTGCGTTAAGGGCGCATAAGGATGGTTACGACATTCGGCGTGAGATAGATACTGAGCATCCTTTGCATAACGACCCTCTCGTTGACCCTCGAGAATCTGAATTTGGTTTTGAAGATGCCAGTAGCTACTATTCTAAGCCAAATCGAATGACGGGAGAGACCTTACCGGGTGTCCCTGATGCGCCACTTGTACGGCTAGACGTTGCAAGACGGCTTGTACTTGCGGACGATTATCTACGGAATGACAGGGAGGTACGTGAGTATCTTGGAGCTCCCGCTCATATTCGTATTGATGACGCCCTACGACCTTATCAAGTGCAAAAGTTTGCCTTTGAGGTTGCCTGGCCAATGGTGATAAAGAGTATGAATCAAGGAATGACAGACCAAGAGGTTGCAAGTGAAGTACCGAACTACTGCGCTCGTCCAAGCGATCGTCCGACACCTACGCCTCATTTAACTGGTGGAGCAGTTGACGTTGCGCTTATTAATCTAGAAACGGGCGAGCCTTTTGACCGAGGCCACAAGGGCGGGGCAGTAAAGGGCACAGCTTATCCAGACTTTCATGAAGGTTATCACTTGATTGAAGGCCAGAGCGATATCATAAATTCAGTAGAGCAAACTCCAGTAGAGCCCGAAGGTAGTGAAGTAGTTCTGGGGCGAAGAGTTCTGTACTACGCTATGACCGAAAAAGCCGGTCTGTATGTAAACCCACAAGAAATCTGGCACTATGGAAAAGGTGATCCGCTTTCTGAGTATGTTTCTGGGAGTGAAAACCCATATTACGGTATTGCAGAAGTTCCCGACTGGTATGAAGAAGAGATGTTACGGCTGCAGGCAAAGTAGACTGCTTGTGTATTAGTTCAATAATCGCCAGGGATGGGAGAGCCTAATAAGGCGCTTTGCAAGAATGGAGCGCTTCTGTTCTGTGCTAAAATTGAAGTATGAGTTTAACGCAAGAAGATTTGCAACAAATTGCATCTATATTTGACACAAAACTTGAACCTGTGTTCAATGAGCTAAAAGCCTTAAGGGAAGACATTAAGGAAATCTACGGTATGCTCACCGAATTACAATCAGGCACAATTACTGATACAGATTTTGCCAGAAAATCTCTCGAAGAGAAATTACTTACTCTCAATGCAGAGCTTCTTGCTGCTGCAAAGCAGGTGGGTATCGCACTCCCTCGGAACTAGTTCGAACTTCAGCAGCCAGTGTGGGCCAAATAAGAATACGCTTCACAACGAGGTATTCCTATTTGTTTTTCTGGTCAATGTAGCCTAAGACTGATCTGAAAGAGCAGGGTCTCGTGGTTAGGTAAGCAAAACCACGCACAGAAATTCATTCCGAGCATGGCTATAGTCGTGTATGATCTCGTTACATTTTACGGGACAGAAACTTCATAATTAAGAAGATTTTAAGTGGTATTATTATTTATTTTGTAAATGAGCTACACTAGAAGTTATGAAAAATCCACTTACAGTATTTACCGCAAGCACTATTTCTTTACCTGTTTTTCTAATGACAATGGTTACTGCTGTCGCAAAATTTTATGCATATCCAGAACCATATACTAGATATCCTGAATATGAGTTATTGAAGGCCAAGGCGCTGATCGCAGTTAGTGCGGTGTTTCTGATTATCTCTATTGTTGGATTTGCTAAGAGTCGCGGGGCTATCTCTACGGTCCACGACGGCAGAGTAGGTAAGATGTCCGTGGGTATTTTATTATTTATGCTGGTCTATACTGCTTCGATAATTATTGCTCAGATAATCATTGCTAGTTTTGATTCTGGATTGATTCCCCAGTAGCTCGCTGGATGAAATCGAGTTTAACAATCAATTCGAAAACAAGCAGGTATCTTCCTGAGAAAAGCAGAGTTTTGCTTTGCTATACTCTACGTATGGCACGAAAAATAAATATCCCGGAGATAGTGGGGTGGTATGGGACTACTGCAATTGTCGGGGCGTACGCTCTGGTAAGTTTTCAGGTGATAGCAGCTGATGGCAGTCTGTACCAGCTGCTTAACCTCACCGGAGCGATAGGGATCATAATAATATCACTGATCAAAAAAGTACGTCAGACGGTGCTACTGAATCTATTCTGGGCCGTCATAGCTATCGCATCCCTGGCACGAATTGCACTCACTTGATAACACCCGGGCAGTAACAGTGAGCTCAGCCTCAGCATTTAATGCGGAGGGATCGGGACTCGCGGGTCTAGCATTAATGGTTTTATTTCCCGTAGTAGTATCGTTTTATTTCTGTACGTTATTTGTGCTGACTAAGCTAGCAATGTCGCCAAGCAGGCGCTCAATAAATTAATACACTGATATTTACAGCTATGTTATTTAATGTCTGTAGGTACGGAGCTCGTGCTCGTTTGTATAGAATAAGTCAATCACGATCGCTGGCTGAAATAATCGTTAACGGCATATGTAGCTGCGACTAAACCCTTTACACCAAAATGACGAGGTAATTCGATTGAAATGGGGATATTTTGTGGCATAACAGGGCCTATCTCTCCAGTTGGCCACGCTCGGTCTATACTCCTAAGGTATTCCTGGTAGCTAACAAGGCTCCCATGCCAGGTCTGTGTCAATGTCACCAGGCCCAGAGCATGTATGCGGGGGCTCATACCGCTGCGGCCAATGAGCGACTCATCCGGGGTGCTGGACAAGGCCAGTCTATCTCCTGATTCACAAAGTGGATTACGCTGGTTGCCCATACGTATCCATAATTGCGCGGCATTTACGGTTACTTCCTGCTCTTGTGACATTCGCTCGCAAGATGCCTTAAATTCATCAAAATTAAGTTCCGTTGCGACGGGATTATTGCCAACAACAAGTGAAGGTAGCTCAATCTTTTTCATTACATGATTATACAATACTTCGGCACATTTGTCTATTCGCCTAATCGACAAGGATCTGAGCGTTGGGAATTTCTTTTTGGATAAGCGCTATATCGTGTTTGGATATATCGGGGTTGCCACGCAAATCAAGCGTTTCAAGATTACGTAAGTTGCCAAGCTCCAGAGGCAGGCCAGACAAGTCATTATTCGCAAAATTAGCAACTTTCAACTTGCCCAGCTGGCCAATCTCAGCAGGAATTCCAGTCATGTTATTGTCCGACGCAATCAGCACCTCGAGGTTGGTCAATTTTCTGATCTCCCCAGGCAGGGAACCGGTCAAGTTGTTATTGCTCACATTAAGTATAGTTACGGATGTATCATCGAGGATATCTTTTGAGATTTTGTCCAAATTCTTGTTAGAAAGGTTGACTTCTTTTCCTGTTGTTTTTGCCGGTGCTGATTCAGTAGGCGTGGATACGGTGGATGTAGTTGCTGGATCTTCGTTTGCATAGAGCAAGAATCCTAGGATGCCAAGCGCGCAAACTAAAAGGACAATGGTTACATTCTTCATGTACGTATTATAGCAATCCGTGCGGTATTTACCCGCGCTGTTGCTCATTCCCTTTAAATCATTCTATGGCCTGCCGGTCTTTTGGCGGTGTATGCACCCTGGCCAGCAGCAGGGCCGCCGTTTACCCTCAGCCAGTTCTGCATGGACTCTTTCAACGCGACGCGACCGTGTTTCAATTAACTTGGCAGATTCTACCCAACAGATCCACTCATTGCGGGCCAATGGAGTAATATCATCCCAGGCTTTGCGGGCGGCTGCATGCGTACTCAGTGCCAGACGTAAATCTGCCGGTAGTTTATGCGCCACTCCTTCGGCAATTTGTTTTGTCGTCATAGTATTAAGTGTACACCACCGTGCATGTCAGCTATACGCAGGATAATACTTGGGTTCTGTATAATAGATACATGACAAAGTTTACGTCAATTGATGCGTACATCGACAGTACGGAGGGCACACAGAGGGAACGGCTCGAAGTAATACGCGCCCTCTTTCATCGGCTCGTTCCTGATGTCGAAGAATCGATTAGTTACAATATTCCCGCATTTACAGTTGGTAGACATCATCTGTATATAAGCTCGTTTGCGCACCATATCGGTATGTATCCCATATTTGATATTCCTGAGCTTGAAGAGGCTGTCGCGCCATATCGCGGAACAGGAACAAAGGGATCACTCCATTTCAAGCATACCGAACCCCTCCCTATGGATCTGGTAGAACGAATAATTCTTGCGGTAGCCAAGATCTAACTACCGATCAGGAAATACTGTCCAGAATGTGCGTCTAATCACATACATTTTTGCAGTAAAGCGTATGCTTATGACAGAGGGTATCTCGGACGCGCAACGGTGTATTATACCGGTCAGATACAATCCTAATATCAAACTTACCCCAAATAAAATACGCCGCCCCTCCAGGGGCGGTTTCATGGTGGTTTCAAGCCTCCGAAGCAAGAAAGGCTATTTCAAGATGAGTGTTTTTTCGCCACATGTAAAAAGCGAATACGGTTTTGCCCCTTCTGATATATCTCCTGGAGCCACGGTGCAAGAGATCGCACCAACGGAATCTCTACGAAACGAATGGAAAACCCCCGGTCTCCATGAAGCTCGCGAAGGACACCGCAGTTCATCTCCAATGGAGGTTATCCTGGCAGAGTTTGATGTCGGGCGAGTCGGCACATGCGCATTAGATGCAGTACATATCAACTACCCGAATGTGTAAAAAACTCCCTGGGTGTATCTATATATTTTGCGTAATTGATCAGTAGGGACAGGTGGGCACGGACTAGTTCTTGCCGTACATGCAACATCGTAATTATTATTTATGACGAATCATAATTAACATACCTCGAGACCTCGTTTATCCCGTGGGTGTGTATAATGGATACGGATGAAGTGGTACACCGAAAACACACAAAACCTATACACAATTTTAGAAACATCAGACGAAGGTCTAGACTCGAAAGAAACCGCCTCCCGTCTGAAGAAATATGGTCCCAATCAACTAGCCATTAAAAAAGAGCCCTTCTGGAAGGTCATTATTGAGCCTTTCAGAAGCGTCTTTGTGGCAGTTCTTGGTGCGGCCGCACTAATTAGTATATTGAGTGGCCACGCTTTAGATGCTGTCATCATTACTATTATAATTGTAGTAAACGCAATCATTTTCTATACCCAGCAATATGCGACGACTCGGGTACTCCGCAGCCTCAAGAAGCACAGCCAGCAGCAATCAACAGTGATTCGTGAAGGTGCAGAGCAGCAAATTTCATCAACATATCTTGTGCCCGGTGATATCATACTACTGAACGAAGGGGAACGAATCCCTGCAGATGCTCGTATCGTGCATACTGAAAGCTTACAAGCAAACGAATCCTCCCTGACAGGCGAGTCAGTACCAGTCCATAAACATGCTTCAACGCTCGAAACTGCAAAACAAATATACGAACAAGATAATATGGTTTTCCAGGGTACCTATGTACTTTCTGGTTCAGCTCGCGCAGTAGTAGTCGAAACGGGAAGTCGTACAGAATTCGGTAAGATAGCAGAACTTGCCTCCGGTAAAAGTTCTAGCAGCCCTGTGCAGGAAAAAATCGACAACCTCATTAAACTGCTGGTGAAAGTCATAGGGATTGCGGCTGCATTCGTGTTTGTATTGGCACTTGTGCAAGGTATACCCTCCGCAGAAGCACTGCGTTTTGTCCTTTCGTTGACAGTATCTGCCGTGCCAGAAGGTCTGCCTGTTGCATTGACGGTAATCCTTGTACTCGGCATGCGCCGAATGGCTAAACAAAAGGCACTTGTCCGCTCATTTAAGGCTATCGAGGATGTGGGGCTCATTACTACTATCGCTACCGACAAGACCGGTACGTTGACAAAGAACCACCTTTCTATTGTAGACAGTTGGTCAATAGGGAAGGCAAATATACTAGCTACCGCTGCCAAAACTATTGATCGATCAGTAACTCTGGCTGATCCACTTGATCAAGCAATAAAAGAAGGAACGCAACTTGATGATGGTGCTTCAGTTACACGGTTATATCCGTTTGACTTAGCCTTACGGATGAGCGGCACTTATATCCAAGCAAATAAGACTGTATTCATTAAAGGTTCACCCGAACACATTCTCAACAAATCTCGCCTGACTCAAACGGAACGGCACCAGGCTGAATCAACAATGCATTCCTTTGCCTCACAGGGATACCGCGTCATTGCATTTGCTGTACTTCCAGATATTTCAAGAGCCCCGGACGATCTCAGCAAGATTGATGATAATGCACTGTCCTTTGTTGGTTATGTCGCTTTTGCGGATGAGATACGGCCAGAGGCCGCCCCCGCAATCAAAGCAGCGCAAGAAGCAGGGATAAGCGTACGGCTGATAACAGGTGACCATTACGAGACAGCCTTTAATATCGGTAAAAAAGTAGGTCTTGCCAGCCACCAGGATCAAATTATTCAAGGCACGGATCTTCCGAAAGATGAGGCAGCAGTTGCTTCATTAATTGAACATAAGACCGTATTTGCTCGCATCCTTCCTGAAGATAAATTTAGGATACTGAGAGCTTTGAAACGCACTGAAATTACCGCAATGACCGGAGACGGTGTCAATGACGTGCCAGCACTTGCCAATGCACATGTTGGAATAGCTATGGGATCGGGGAGTGATATCGCTCGCGATGCCGGCGGTATCGTTCTGCTTGACGATAACTTTGCTACGGTCATTAAAGCAATCGCAGAAGGTAGAAAAATATACGATAATATACGGCGCATGCTTTTCTACCTACTATCAACATCTCTTGGTGAAGTACTAACCATGATAGGTGCATTGCTATTTGCGTTGCCACTTCCTGTAACCGCTATTCAAATCTTATGGATCAATCTCGTTACCGATACCGCCTTGGTGCTGCCGCTTGGTCTCGAGCCTGCAGAAGAAGGCCATATGAAGCGACCGCCCCGCCACCCTAAAGATTCCTTATTAAATAAAGTACTCCTAAGTAGAATGTTCACAGTTGCTATGATTATGGCAGTTGTGACAGTGACCATCGTCTACACCTTGTGGCAGAATGGTCACGATGCAGCTTACATACAGACCGTTGCGTTCATGGCACTAATTGCCGCTCAGTGGATGAATGCGTTCAATGCGAGGAGTGAATATAAGTCTTCATTTAGTCGTATCAAACATATGAATCATGGTATGCTCGTCGGATTTATAATTGCTTTTGGTCTGCAAATGCTTGTTATGTTCGGACCGCTGGCACCGGTTTTCAATATACAGCAGGTGCCAATAAGCACTCTTGTTATATGTTCGTTAATTATGGCGGTCGCTGTTTTAGTAGGATCAGAAATACATAAGTGGATCACCCGAAGAATTGTTCGCGAATACGTATAGCTATAGTTGTTATCAATCCTCGGCGACCACTTCGATTTTTAGCCGAGGGGCAGTCTCAACATATCCTGAAGCAAGGTGCCGTGGGTGTACCAATAATCGATTCGTGATTTTGTAAATAGCATCGCGGTAACGATAACGAGCATCGCTGTCGAGACATTCAACGTTCGAAACACGATCCTGGTACTAACTGAATATCGTGAGAGGTTATAGTTCAAAATGCCAAGACTTTTTTGTCGCCAGGCATATTTTCCATATCTAATAACAGCTAATGGCAAAATAATCATTGATTGAAGAAAGGCATATACAGGGAGTACAAGATAGCTGACCTTCCACCCCTTGCCAACTGTCAGAATGGCGGTGTAAAACCACGAAAGCACGACCAGCGCGGCAAGCGTGAGCGGAAAATTGGTAACTTCTATCCACCTCAGAGGAAATAGCAAATATACTATCAACGAATTATAGAAGAATATAAAGAAATGATGCCAGCCAAAACTGCCAATATTCGCTACATGATGCCGTACGCCCCCGGCGAACCATACAATACGTTGGTTGAACCAATCCTTAAAGGTATCGGGCACGGCCGTATAGAACGTAAAGTTTAAGTGCGCAATTTTATAGCCCATTACCTGTGCGAGCTTGCCGATCTCTATATCTCCACCTGCAAAGAAATTAGAATGACGGGAAAAGACTTCTCGATACACTCCTGCTTTGGCTATATTGCATGCACCTGATGTAAGCCAGGGATCCATTCGTCTATTGTCCATGGCAAGCCGATACTCATAGGCTTGCAGTACCTCAATAAGTTTTTGCGGGCGAGCAGCCTCGCATCGTAGGGATGCAATATCTAGTTGATGTGTGCCAAACGCCCGGACTAGATTGTTAACGTTCTTCGGTGCATAGGTATCAGCATCGATTAATAGACAAGGTGTGTCGGCGGTAGCGCCTATCCTGTGCAGATTCGAGAATACGCCTTTATAAATCGTATATGCATTTTTGTTGGGAATACCATTAACAAGAGGCACGTCAACGCAAATATAACGTAATTTATGAGTTCTACAGACTTTCCTAAGCGCCGTGTAAAATTCTGGTGACTCGTATCGTGAAGTGCACACAACTACACGATTATGATATCTTTTTAAGAATTGAAGATTCTGGAGATAGGCAATGTCACCATACACGGTAGGGAGGATAAAGTACCGAGGCACTCGGGTATAGCCCGTTACAACTTCCTTTTGTCGTTTTGAGAGCAAAACTAAACGGGGTATGTAATCAATGAGCGATACAATACCCATAGTAATCAGGATCAGGAGTAGCGAGTTTTTATCCATAAATAATAGGGGTCGACCATCAGGGCGACCCTCGTTAAATTCGGCTATAAAGCGCTAGTTCTGTCGAGCTACAAGTCGTGTCACGATGCCTAGTGCAACGAGTACGATAGCGGCAGTGACGACGCCCACAACGAGTGGGTTTCCAGTGTTAGCCAGTGTAGAAGCAGCTGAACCGGTGCCACCTGCAATAGTAGCAGCCCCAAGAACTTGTCCTTCAATGCTCATGTTTTGATCCTTAATAAGTTGATGTTAAAGATCATTATACACTATTTTGTATTTGTTTGCAATATTGTTTTAATAAATAGTGTTGTAGTATGGTTCAGTTATGCATGAAATTGGCACCCATATTCCTGTGACAGGGCGCACTCTTGAACAGATATTGCGTTATCATCCATTGCCGCTCTCATTATTTGAGAATGCGACGGTCTATGATCTTGGATGCGGATCTAGTGATGTTGGAGCCGAACTGGCGCTACGGGGCATATATGCTGCCGTAACTGGATTTGATACAAGTCAAGAAGCATTGAAAACACCACGTCTGTCTGAACACAGTACTGTCCGGCGCTGCGCCAGACTTGATGCGCTACCAGCAAAAGACGTATCGGCCGATGTAGTACTGGCTACCTATAGTTTGCCTTATTGGGCGCGAACACCTCAAGAGGTCATGAGGTTTTTTGGCGAGGCAGAGCGTGTTACACGATATGGCGGTTTTTTGAGTATTTTCCCTGTTGCAGTCCGCAATGGTAGATTTGACACCGCCCAAGAAGAAGCGCTGCGCCTCAAACGCTCAGGAAGATGGCGCATATTCAGTGCTCACCCAGAATTATTATTAGCGCAAAAAATTGAAGATACTACGCGCTAAGCAGTGCTTCAAATCGCTGACGATCAAAGCCAAGTATTTTCTCAGTTCGGCCATCGTCAAATTCAATAGTGCTGAACGGTACGCCCATCTGGCCGCTCATAGTGACCATAGCCTGCGCTGCGAGAGGATTTTTGTCGACATTATAATTAGTAAATGAGACTTTTTTCTCCTGTAACCATCCCTGGAGCATATGGCAGTAGGGGCAGGTTGTTGTACTGTAGACCGTTATTTTCATAGGTTCTCCTTTATGATTTAACAACGCCACCGATTTTCGTGACGTCGGTCATGCCACCAAGATTAATGACATTTTGGTATCCAGCAGCCTTTAAAATAGTGGTTGCTTCGGCTGAGCGATTGCCGCTTCTACAGTAAACGTAGATCGGTTTTGATTTATCTGCTTCGGGCAATGAGCCCGCCTGCATGGTTTGGAGTGGGAAATTAATTGCGCCATCAATATGTCCTGCCGTGAATTCTTCTGGCGTGCGAACATCATAGAACTTTGCACCATCATGCACATCCGCTTGGATAGTCTGCATGGAGCGTTCCTGCTGGCTTGCTGCGTTGGTACTTGGTGTTGGTTTGCTGGTCGCAAGCAGTGCAAACAATCCAACAATAACAATCAGGCTCCCGATAAAAAACTTCATAATTATATATCCTTTCTTGTGCATGCTCTGCACAATCCCGTAACGGTAAGTTGTCCGGAGATACTGCACCCATCAATTGCTTTTTCAAGAATGGGTTTAATACTGTCCTTGATGTGCGTATCCCGTAGTATGCCACATGAGGAGCACATGAAATGATCGTGTGGCGCAGTGTTGTGGTCATAGCGCATGGCGCCATCAAGACCGGCTGGAGCGATGCCAATAGCTCCTCGCTCTGCGAGACGGGCGCTTGCACGATGCACCGTGGTGGCGGTGAGTGCAGGGAATACCGTACGCAAATGCGTGAGCAATTCTGCATTAGACGCATGTCCCAGATCCACGAGAATACGCTCAATTGCTTGGCAATATTTAGTTTGACGAGTTGAAATAGTTGCATTTGTCATGACATATCGAGTATAAATGATAGTGTGATTATTGTAAACGATTTACATTTACTGAAGAAAGGATTTTATGCAAAGAGTAATTATTGATGTACGCGAACCATACGAATACGCCACTGGACATGTCGCAGGGGCACTGAACATTCCACCAGAAAAACTCATGGCCGGAGCACCTGAGCTTGCCGACATACCCAAGGATACAGAGCTGATTCTCTATTGCCGCTCAGGCAGCCGATCTGCAGTATCCGGCAATATATTACGTGCACATGGATTCACCAATATTATCAACGGGATTAATAAAGATCAGGTTACAAAACAGTACCTGTAGGTAGCTCTATTCCTAAACTGTTAAAAGCCCGTCTTGTAACCCGGCAATACGGACATGGGTACCTGCCGCAACATGTTCGGGCTCTCCATCGCACTGAATCCACGCGCGGGTCGTAATCCCGCATTCAAATTCAGTAACAACTTGGCCGTCAGTATCAGGGGTTATCGTTGACCCAATCATACGGCGGATTAATCGCCATGGCCCGTGGTGTCCGTTCACGATAACCTTGAACTTGGCGCTGTCGAGTCTGAGCTGAGCGTCAAGCTTGAGCTGCTTTGCCATCTCATTGATATTTGCACACACAATACTATCGAGTTTCCGCTCCCGCCCATAAATAATTGCGCGGAATGCCCGGTAGGCAAATAATTCACGTATTAAAATGCGCTTTTCATTGAATACATTGAGTTCTTCTTGGTTGAGCTCGTGCGCCACTTTGGCGCTCACCCCGATCCCGATGTAACTGTGCGCATAGCGTTCATGAGCGGAATCATTTGTTTGCAGTGTTAACTTCAAGATTGATATGGGGGCAGGGGCGCTATGGACCCGCTGCGACAAGGGAACTGCATTGTGTACAATTCGCCAGTGGTCATTGGCGTTTCCGGCGCCCTCCACGGTACACACCGCCTGTTTGTTACCACTCGTCAGTACTCCGTTAATTACTTCGTGATACCCACCGTCCCCACTAACCGACACTACAAGGGGGCACTGTGTGGAAGCTGCTGCCTCCCGAGCAATCTTCTCGGCATGTCCCGCATACTCAGTCGGAGTAAGTGTAATACTCTCCGCAATGTTTTCTGTTGCAAGCTCTTCGGACAATGTCTGAGCAATTGCAGCTGCATCGCCCGTACTGTTGGGATTAAATATTATCGTGATGGCATCATATCGATGATTCATGGTCTTACCGTAGCATGGTTGAGTGCAGGAGCAAATGAGATTATGCCCAGTGCAGGAAACTGTTCATGCGAGGTATAACGATAGCTTAACGAAGCGTATCAATTCCTGTCGCTATCTTACGAAAGAATGATTGTATTTACTCTTATGCTTTCCGTACAGGCCCACCCGTGAAAAGATATATCCCACACTGAGATTGTGAACTATTTGACTGCCTGTATACCATTTCCGATATAAATTATAGTAAACAAACCAACTGACTAATAATTTCGACACATATGTCTATAGTACAAGGGAGGTCCTGATGGCGCACGCGCACAGTACAAACACGTCTGCAAATCCTTATAATGCAAAACTGCCGAGTAGTGATGGCGTGTTTCCGACATCAACGATGCAGTTACATCACCGTCTGTTTGGATGGCGGCGAAAGCGCCACATACCAGTGCAGGCAGTACGAGGAGAAGCTGACGCAGAACCGCTTAACAGCTACATGATAGATGCAAAATATCTGCCGAAAACAGCCGAACCCGAGCCGACTCGCACCGTGCAAGATATCATACCCCCTGCGCAACCAGTGAAAGTCTATCAGTACTCTCGTCTTGCTCATAATCTTCCTGCGAGCATGCGCTCTACATTGACGGCCAAACTTGCTCGTTGGAAAAAATACGTAGCAATGGGAGCGGTAGCCCTCACCACATGGATGCACAAGGCAGGTGGGAATCTTGCTGCGACAATCGGACGAATAAGGCCAAACAGGGCTGCCGTGACATACAATGCAACTCGGGGAGCAAAAGCTGTGCATAGCCGTCCTCGAATTGCGCTGGTTGGTGCAATGGCCGTTGCATCGTTTGTAGCATTGTGGAGTGTATTCACTCCCTTCAGCACTCCCTCGACTCCCGGCTCAACGCCGAGTACCGTCCAGAATGAGAGGTCCCAGAGTTCTGTAGGCTCCGATGCCACATTTTCCTCCAGCTCAAATCCAAGTCCGTCTTCAATACCCGCAGATAGTACGACGAGCACGGGTGCTGTCCCCATAGGCGTTGCAGAAAGCCAACCAACCCCTCAGGCAAGCAGTCCAGCCAGCCTGAACCCGTTGCCGGTTGGCGGCTATGGGGGAGGTGACAGCACTGCCACAACGCCGGCGGTAAGTGATTCACCGAGCCCGAGCACGACAACGGAACCATCTGACACTACCCCGATTGAACCCAGCCCAACAGACCCGTTGCCACTGCCTAGCACGCCCCTTGATCCCGTGCTTGATCATATAACCGATCCGCTGCTTTAATACCCCGCGGTAAGCACGTTATACTATAGGTATGGCATTTTGGGACAAATTACCAGGAGGGGGTGATATCGAGGACCGCAGGGGTCAGGCAGTTGCTTTGGGCGGCCTTGGTTCCTTAATTACCCTTGGGGTTATACTGTTTTCTTTCTTTACTGGAAACACGCCTGACTCAACCACGCTTCAGCAGATATTATCGCAATTAGAACAGTTACAGGGTACTGGACAGTCACAAGACACCAGTCAATTTGCCGGCGAAGACAATTATGAAGTTTTTGCCGGTAAGGTGCTCGGCTCGAGCAATACCTTGTGGCGAGGTATCTTTGCAGCAAATAATAAGACGTATACCCAGCCCAAGCTCGTACTTTTTCGGCAAGCAACGCCATCAGGGTGCGGGCTGGCGACGTCGCAGGTGGGGCCACATTATTGTCCCGCCGATCAAACCATTTATCTTGACGAGACATTCTTTAATGAATTAACGCAAAAATTTGGCGCAAAGGGCGGGGATGTAGCCGAAGCATATGTTATCGCTCACGAAGTAGGGCATCATGTTCAAAACCAGTTGGGCGTACTGGACAAAGCAAGCTCCGGCGATCAAGACGCGACCATTGCAGTAGAGCTACAGGCCGACTGCTATGCGGGCATCTGGGCCAAATCAGTCGCCGAAGCAGGTGTGCTTGAACCGAACGAAATCACTGAGGCGATGGATGCAGCTGCGGCCGTCGGTGATGATCGTATTCAACAGACCATTGAGGGCCGAGTAACTCCCGAGAACTGGACGCACGGCTCCTCAGAGCAACGCCAAAAATGGTTCATGACCGGCTATGACACGGCCAGTCCTTCCGCCTGCAACACATATATAAGCTGACTAATTAAACCCGAGATTACCTATGAATATACATTGCATAGCTTTATACTATGAACCATGGCAAGAGGCGAAGAATTATACCTAGCAGCACAGAGCTGTTACTTAATTGTAGAAAATGACGCTGAAGAGTGGCTGCTTATACACCGCATTAATACAGGCTATCAAGATGATAAATGGGGTCTGCCGGGCGGTCACGTCCATCCTAGAGAACAAATTCATTTGGCTGCAATCCGCGAAACAGAGGAAGAGACGGGGATCACTGTGCGTCCAGAAGACCTGGTATTGGCTCATGTAGTCCAGCGAAATAAAGCCGACGAAAATATGAATGACCGAATGGACTTCTATTTTATGGCAATGCAGTGGCGGGGCAGTCCGGTCAACAAAGAGCCTGAATTGCATGATGAAATTGGCTGGTTTCCGAAAAATAACCTACCACCTCACATGGTTGACTTTATTGGAGCAGCCTGTACGTCAATCTTGGCAGGAAAGAACTTCAGCACATTTCCTACCGTGCCAACATTGTAATAAAGTCGTTTAGTGCTAAAATAAGCGATTATATCTTCAATTTGACGAATCATATACTATGGCGAGCGAAACATACCTCTTGGTGGGACCAAACGGAGTAGGTAAATCAACACTAATACGCGAAATTGCAGCCGATCAGGGTGACAATATTCGTCACGTAGGCGGATCTGACGTACTTAAGGCCAAGCTTGGGGTCACAAGTTATGAGGAGTTAAGCAAACTCCCAGACGACGTCAAGGATACCGCTTTCAACCACGGTATGCTGGAGCTGCTTGCGGAGTTTCGGGAGCGCAGGGATGCAAAAAACACGCTAATAGATACACATTTTCTATTCTTTGATCGAGGCAAAGTTAAAATTTGCGTTCAGGCTTGGGCATGTTCAGTAAGCGGTATCGCTGCCGTGATAGCAGATCCTGAGGTCGTACTAGAACGAATCCGACACGATGAGGTGACTGGATCTCGCTCCCGCTCATTCCTCCCACCCAACATCACGAATGACGACCAAGCAATCGATACTATAGGCAGCTATATACAAAGTAGTCGGGATTTCGTGCATGATTTCGGAAACAAAAACGGTATACCTGTTATCGATGTTGACAATAGCTCATGTGCTAGAAGTGCGGCAGGGCAGTTCATAACCGGCCTTCTTAGAGATCAATCATCGTTCAGATAGTTTGCATGATAACAATTATTTGATTGTCAGTAAGAAATCAGAAAGCTCGTCTTGGCTCATAGGAGTAAGACCATACTGCTCACATATAGCCATCAGCTTAGTGCGGGCAGTATTTTCATCTTGAGATTCCTCGAGCAACATTTCAACCTCAAAGTGCAAACCCCAATCTGCAGTGTGCTTTAGTGACACAGTAACATCATGAAGTATATAATCAGTTCTAATTTGGCGCACTTCTTCCCGCTTGGCGTAACCTAAATTTTCAAGCATTAGTACCGCCTTGTTATATGTGCCTTTTGCCAGTTCAGCTTCCATTTCTTCGAGATTATTACTAGTTTCATCGCCACGTTTGAGGGAAAGAATTATCCTTCCGTTGCCAAGGTGCTTTGAAATTTTTAGTATTCCATCCGGATAAATAAAAAATTGACTGAGTTTGTTGTTCTCAACGCTTTTGGCATCCTTGGCGAGCATTTGCTTAGCGTTATCGAATTCCGCTTGAGATAGTCTGCCGCGAAGCTCCAGCTCACGCATAAGTTCGCTCACCCTGTTTTTGCAGTGAATAGTGTCCGCCTGCCCGCATGAACGACTTATCAAGCTCAATCAAGCGCGGTACTATTTCAATAGGCAACTCTTCTGTGGCAAAGAGTGACTGAGCGTCATTTTCGCATACATTTGCTTCATAAATTTTATACGACATATTAGTGAAGGCCGGGTTGATACCGATCTCTCCTTTAGGAAACACGCCATTGAATGGTATAGCTATGCCCGCCTTATTCCAATAGTTCCAAACTTCAAGCGCTTTCATATGATCGAAGTAAAAGTAGAATTCTCTATATCGGTCCTGCTCTCTAAGCTGACGATGTATACAGTGACCGATAAGGGGCGCAAGACGTTCTGCGAAGCCGTTGAAGGTCAGGGCAGTGTTTAGCCAGTTGATTGATTTACCAGGATTACTAAAAAATCGCGTGTTAACCCAGAACATCACACGTGAAGCTACATACATGAGCATATCGTCTGATTGGATATTCACATGGCCTTTTTTCTTGGCTTTATCTAGATAAGCTATAAGTTCCTCTTGGGAAGGGTTAAAACGACCGATGCTGAAGTTACCTCGTAAATCAGAATAAATGTCATACATCAGTTGTTTATACAGCCAATTATTAAACTCTCGCCTGTGCGCTAACCGAAGCGTAGTAGGATCAGTTGAGTTTAGCATCAAATACTCAGAAACAGCCTCAAAATATAAATAGCCGAGCATCGGTAGTTCACGTGACGCATCATTCAGACGTGCCATAAACTTACGTGATTCGGCAAGGCTTAACTGTGGGCCATCTTGGAAAAGATGATGACAGTAGGCCAAAAAACCCATAGAACCCTGGAGCATTGTCGCTACATTCCGTTCAATATCATGACGCTCCCGAGAGCTTAGAAGATATTGAAGTGAGCTATAGAGGCTATAGTGAATACCCCCCATCCGCAGGTAGTCAACTCCTGCCTTGAGCGGGTTACTATTTTTGGGTAAATCTATTTCTAAGAGCAAAAGGTTATTGACTTGTTTTATTTTCTTATGAGCCGAGAGGATGCTTGGCACTTCATGGTGCAAGATATATTCACCTAAGTTATGAATGCGAAATACATTCTTATCCTCGGGAAATACTTGCGCTCCATAGACAGCGCCAACTAAGCAGCCAGCACTTGCATATAAAACGCCCGACGACAATATTGCTTCGAAATTACTTGTGCCATGGACCATGTACATCTTGCCTTGGCGGTGACTCTCAAAGAAAGAGTTATCACGAATGAGGTGGCCGTGCTGCATATTTTCCTGGCGCGCACGCCACTCGGCTGCAAGTGTGGCAAGCTCATTCGTCGGTTCATTATGACTAAAATCACTAGAACTATAGGTTGCGTGGGCCTTGGCCCAATCACTTGTCGCATGGGGCATTCTATAGATCCCCGCACAATTCCGCCGTAGCCATAGTAAGATCGTCAGACCCTAGTAGCCTCTTTTCAGTAGCTGCAACATTTTGAAAAGCTAATGCTTTCAGTTGGTCATCAGTCTTAATTTCTAAATACTTATCGTCTATCCACCATGATTTTTTAGGTAGGCGATATCGATCTAACGCATCGGCAGTACGTAAGCAATTAGCTAGCCAAGTGGACTGTTCGTCATTATTTTCAGATTCACCATCGTGTGACCGAATGACATTAGCAATCCTGGAAACCGAGAGACCTTCCATGTATTCACCAAGAAACTCTCCCACCTCTGAAGAATGCTCAGAAAACCAATCAGCAGACGCCGCAGCGTGCTCTGGATCGCCTTTGTCATGTGTGCGAGCAATATCATGAAATAGTCCAGCAACAAAGATTTCTTGTACGTGCTGGCTGGGCTTGTTATTGGTGGAGGCTATGTGAGCTGCTAGGGAAGCGACGCGCGCTAAATGCAGTTGTCCGTGTAGACTCCTGGATCGGTTCGGGTCAGAAAACCAGTGTTCTGGCAAACTTAGGGTTCTGAGTAGATTCTTCTCTTCGTCACCTAAGATCATTTCGCTTGGTTGCGGTAGCTCTTCGGGTTTATTGGCAATTATCCAGTTGAGCGTGGGAGTGTCCAGGAACTGCTGTTCGGGCAAACGTTTCACGGCCGCTAATTTGAAAAGTGAGCCATATAACGTACCAATTTCTTCGGCACTGTACTCTCCGCGGGGTATGCCATTTCTGCTGAATTCGTCATTAAATGCCACGAGTTCCTCGTCGCTTGCTAGGGTTATACCAAGAAAACCCGCTACCTTTTGAATTTTTTCATCTGCTATGCGCGCAGCATCTGATAATACTTCAGTCGTACCACCTTCATATGTGCACTCTAACTCGACATGGAATCCCCAGGTTTGAGTGTATTTTACTGCTAACTCAACTTCATCTAGTCTGTAATTATGCCTAAACTGATAAGAAACTTGCGGATCTACGCCGGTTAATGCTCCAAGAATTCTCACGGCATTCTGGGTCTCGGCTGGAGATGCTAGTTGGACTTCTGGAAGTTCTTCGTGACCGATACCTTTACCAATTTGTCCATCTTTTAGCTTGATGACAGTTTGATCAGTTTTACTGGCAACTGAAAGATTTTTATCAGGCAATACAAAAAAATACGATGTCTTGTCATCCTGTCCTAGATCTTCGGCTTCTGTCATTAACTGCGCCGAAATACGATCATGAGTTTCCTCGTCGAGAAACGCGAAACGCTCATGTTCATGCATAGAGGGTTGTAAGTTATTCATGATGGTATTATTCGAGTTCGCCAGCGGGCTTAACACCCTGTAAGTATACGCTACCCCATTGGCGCTTTTCTAATGACATGGACGGGTCGTATTGCCATGGAGTCACATCTGATAATCCCGCTTCTTCAAGTAATACGCCGAGGCTTTGTGAATCATAGCCCCAGAGATGGGGAGTATATACCGGGTCATCGTCTTCGTCCGCTAATACGAGACGCACGAAATCAACAGGTTGAGTGTAGTGGGTCAAGTTACTGCGATTTTTGTACCATCGCTCTTTTAGCTCAGTAAAAAAATCTGTGTCTTCGTTTGCATAGGCCCTGATAGCATAAGAGGCGTCCGGTACGCCAACTATTACTTTTCCGCCAGGCTTTGTAACCCGAACCATTTCTTGCAGAATGCCTTTAACTGAATGGGGGTAATCGACGTGTTCTAGCATATGCTCAGAAAAGACCGTCTCGAATTGATTGCTATCAAACGGAAGGCCTTCTCGGGCATCACACACGACATCTACTCCCTCGTTAGGGAAAATATCGAGGTTAGTGTAGTCAGGCAGTATGTTCGACCCGCAACCCACATGCAGTCCAGGCTTGAGCTCGGGAGGGCTGGAGGCAAACTCCTTCCGACCATGGCCATCTGCTCGCATGATCGAGAGTTGAGTCTTTAGCTCTCTAACAGCACGGGCCACACCATGTGGCACAAAATCATATTCTGCTATTCCACCTAACTCCATGCTAATTTTAGCGTAATTTGTTGCGTCTTCAGGACTGCTCATATTTTCTTTTATCCCTTAAATTATGACTCACGAATACTAAACAGTGTACACCTTATCAAGATATTTTCAATATTGTTTAATCTTATTGCGTTTAGCGCAATTAGTTTATCTAGGCATGTAAGACGGTAGTATTTTCGAGAGTATGTGTTTACCGACTGCGAGGGGTGTTAAGCAATGGGTATCTATAATTAAATCAGCAGCAAAACGCGTGGGTAGAACGCTTAGATTTTCGCCCTGAATAAAGTACGTATTGTCATAGTACTGGTCACGAGCGGTGTGCAGGCGGCGGTCATACCTAATTTTGGTATCTGAATTGTCTAAGAAAACTGCTAATGTTCCCATTTTCCTGATACGCTCATCACACAGTAAGAGGTGACCTTCAACTATGAGCAACTCGGCGGGCTTTACTTCTTCATATGTAATTGCCAGACAGTCGCCTGGCATTTCCTCCCGGAACTGAAGCCTTGTAGGAACAAAAGCCGGTTGGCCACTTTGGAGTGATCTAATATTCTCGTGGAGTGTATCGTAATCACGAGTGGCGGGGTCTTCCCAGTTAATGTAGCCATCTTCCTCGGTTCTACATTCAATACCAAGCCGTTCGTAATTATCCAGGGCTAACACTCGCGTTTCACCAGGGAACTGGTCACAGAGAACTTCAGCGACTGTTGTTTTACCTGAACCTGAAGTGCCAGCCAGCAGTATGGTGGGCAAAGAATAAGGCTCTAAATCAATCAGGTTTGCAGACATAATATTGATTCAGAATAACATAAGTCCGGTTGATTTAAAAAGTGTTTTATTCTATAATATTGTAATGCTAAGTCCTCTATATATACCTGAACTTCAACGTGCATTAGTCAGTGCAGACACTGATCCTTTGAGATACACAGATATTGTGGATGCGCTGCAAGACTCAACTCTTCAAGAGCAGGCAAGAGAAGGAAACGTAACTTTGGGTATGTTACGCCCAGACCTGCAGAGCGGTGTACTTGATGAAGTGAATACAGACCAAGAAGCGGCAGATCTTCTAGAGTCAGAGATACAAGGTTTAGGAATTATGGTGAAATTTTCTGTTGTCATTGATACTGAAGCAATCAATACATTTTACGATGGTCCCCCCAAGTTTGACTCCATGTTGCCTAAGCCACCGATGAGAGACACCCGTTTTGCTAACCGATGGGAAGAATTTGAAGATCTTATGACAGGCAGTGCCGCTACTGTGCTAATTATGAATGGGGTCGATGCGATCAATGTGTGGCGTCAGCAACTCGGCCACTGGAACATTGAAGCCAAGCGTGATCTTAGCACCATCCGCGGACGGCATGCGATAGACAATCATAATAATCTTTTGCATGGCTCTGACGCGCCCGAATCCGCGCTTCGCGAGATAGACATTTTGACCAATATGTTAAAGAAACGAATTAGGAACGCCGATTAATCTATGAGTGACACATTAGGACAGCAAGTTGCCGACATAACTGGGTACGAATCCATAGCTGAATTAGACAGACTTATGGATTCTTTAGCTGAACAGGGAATAGCGATGCATGGCATACGCACAGAGCAAAGCATTGGTAAAATTGCCGTCAACGGTATACTGCCAAACTGTCCGGACGTATATCCGCCGGCAAGTTTCTGGACATCAGGTCGCCGAATATTTTTCAGTAACTCGAATGAAAACCCTGTAAATACGTTCGACACGAGTTTTTTTCACTGGTCACATTCAAAAAACACCAGAATGAACACAACCGTCATGAACTTTGCCTTGAGCACAAAGGCGGCAATTCAGGAAATTGACCCTGATTTAGATGATCATGCATTTAGTTCTGGATATTTTACCGTGAGGCGCACTGTACCCCCTGATGATCTCCAATTGGTTTCCGTTATTTTAAAGAAAAATGAATCTCTTTCCTCCCGTGAGAATGGTCAATTAATTGAACGTAAAGCACTCCGTAAATTATTAGAAATTTCAAAGACCGGTATCAGACTGGGAACACATGAAACAGTCAAGGAAAATTTCTAGTAGTCAAAATTATTGCAAATAAAAAAGCCGCATCGGGCTTTCGATTTCGTTATGTTGGTGAGGGCGGGGGCGGTAGTGGCAATGAATGCCATACAATACCGCCCCCGGCCGTGCACACACCCCTTGCGGATCAGCTTCGCCGAAGCTTGAGGTCACGCTTGGCTTGAACGATGAGCTCCTCGAACTCGTAGACGCGTGGCATCCACTTCATCGCGTTCAGCGCCACATCTTCCTTGGCCGGGGTGTCCAGCTTCAGGGTGCCGGTCTGCTTCAGGTCCGGACGACCAAAAGCCTTGCCCAGCCAGCCAATGAACTTGTAGAGCGGACCACGACGGACACCTTGATAGTCGATCTTCGAAAGCTCGACAGAGTCGAAGGTATCCGTCATCCAGAAGAGGATAGCAGGGTACTGCCTGATCTTGCCGACCCGGAAGGTGGTCACGACGAACTCCTCGCTCTTCCAGCGCAGGTATTCGAACCACACGCCGAGAACTCCGATGACCAGGGGGACGGCAAGCAGCAGCGTGGGCAGATGCTTCGTCTCATAAACCGTGCGGGTCCGACGACGACCCTCGACAAGTCGGGGGACTTCGTACCCACGCATGATGACCCAGACCAGGACGGCACAGACCGTCACGATGAGGAACCATCTCCACCACAGGACGACCTTGTCCTGCGGCGTGCGCCCAAGCTCGATCTCGGGCGGGGTGCCCGACACGGGCGGCTGTTCTATGGTAGTGTCCATGGGGACCTCGCTGGGTAGTAGGGGTGTGCGATCTCGAGCGGGGTGCCGAGATAATCTATTTATATCTTGAAAAAGATATTTATACAATGAAATAAACTATAAAATCCCCGATTGTTGAAAATAATACAAATTACTGATACAGTGATGTAGCTGAGCGGTGTAACCGTGCGTATTGTTGTCCGATTTTTTTGCTGATAGGGTGATACATATGAGCAATTGAACCGGACGAAAATCCGGCTCCGTAGTTCTTTGTATTATTCCGGTGTGCGATGTGGAGTTTTTGCCGCTTTGTTGATCAAAATTATGGTCAGTGAGGCGGCAAAAATCCCACGTCCAACTGTCGAGTAAGAAACTACTACCGGAGAAAATCGCACCTTCACACTACGTTTACAACACGAGAGGTGGTCTGTAATGACCAGTCAGTCCAGTGGCCCCGGAAGGCCCACGCAGAAGATCGAGCTGGACAACCAGCGGCAGTTCACGCCCGTCAAGATCCCCTCCAAGGGGATCACGAAGGCCGCAACCGCGACGGCCGCACAGTCCCTCGTGGTCGCCAAGCCCAAGACCAAGCGAGTGCCGGCCGAGGGCAGCATCATTCCCGACAGGGGATGGCCCAAGTTCAAGTACGCCCTCTGGAAGCTGATCGGTCGGCCCGACAAGGTGCCCAAGATCAACAACGCCCAGCAGGTCGCACTCGATAACGAGGCGAGGCAGGCAGCCGCAGCAGCAGCCCACCAGGCGAAGCTCGACTACCGAGGCAGCCTCATCACACGCCTCCGTGAGCTCGCCAACCTCGGCATCTCACCGGTGGTCTGTGTGGTCGGGATCAAGTCGTGCACCAAGTCGGCGACGGCGATCGGTTTCGGCACGGTCAGCACCGAGTACACCCGCAAGAAGGGCCTGCTCGTGCCCACCACGACCAACACCGCGACCGCGACCGTCGGCCGCATGACCGGTGTCAAGGGCAAGATCACGGACATCGAGCAGTTCCTCGCCGAGATCAAGGAGTTCAGCGTCCCTCGGACCCTGAACCAGCGAGTCCCGTTGACCCCCCAAGGCCTCGCCGTGGTCGTTGAGAGCCGTTCGACGGCCGCCAACGAAGACGACCACGACAAGGTGGAGCCCTTCATGGAGGCCATCGATCTCACGCTGCCGAACGTCGACCTCATGATCCTCGATCTGGGGAACGACAACATCAGCAAGTGGAGCGTGGCGTTGCAGGCGGCCCGACTGGCACATGTGCTGGTCTTCGCCTTCAACGTTCAGGACTCGATCACGTACCACACCCTGCGAGAGACCTTCGACGGGTTCAGCAGCGACACCGGCATCCCGGATGACGTCCGCGAGAAGCTGTACACCAGCTTCGAGAACAAGCCCTTCACCGGGCTGGACATCCCCATGCGGGACAAGGTGGCGCGGTCCGTCGTGGTCGCCACGAAGGCAGACGGGAGCATCGACTTCAGCAACTACGCCCGGACCAACGTCCAGAGCGCAAGTGCTGAGTTCGCTCCGGTCGTCTGGAACGGCACTGGCATCTCGGTTCCGTTCGATCCTGTCTGGACGCGGCGCGCCGAGGACGGCGAGCAGCTCCCGTTCGACTACGACCTGGTCCAGCTCGACACCGACATCGCGTACCTCCAGGGGGCCGTGGCGATGTACGAGCAGACCGGTCTGGTGACGGGCGTCGACATCGGGCAACCGATGATCGCCGGCGTCATGGGCAACCCCACCCAGAAGAACACCCCCCAGGAGTCCACGGAGGACTCCACTACCTGAAAGGAGGTGCGTCATGACGACGCTCCTGACGTACGTCCAGGGTCAGATGCTGCACTTCTACATCACCATGGCCATGCCGTTCGAGGCCGACATCGAGCCCCGATGCGGTTGGTCCAGGGATCTGATGGGCGAGCTCAACCAGCCCATCGGGAACTTCATCGGCCTGTCCCTGTCCCTCGGGCAGGTGTTCTTCGTGGTCATCATCGCAGCGCTCGCGCTCGGTGCTGTCCTCCTGAAGAACCACAGGGGAAACCTGATCGGGGGAGCCATCGGGATCGTGGTGTTCGCCATCATCCTGAACAGCGGCATCAACCCGGTCAGCTCCCCCTGCTGACCTGATCGTCCCGCCCCCGTCCAGGCAAAGAAAGTCCTGGACGGGGGAATGACCAAAAGGAGTTCTCATGATCGTCGCTCCAAAGATTGACCTCTGGCCCGGCGATTTTCCAGATCCGTTCAGCATGTTCGCTGATTTGGTCAAGGACGCCTACCGAGAGTTCGTCGGTGCTTTCCAGGAGCTCGCCATGCACCCGCCTCGTGCGGACAACATGGCGGCACTTGACTACTTCGGTAGTGAGGTGCTCGGCTTGTCAGGCTTCGTCGCCTACCTGCTGACAATCATCCTGGCGTGCATTGTCATGTTCCGGTCATCCCGGATCTACCAGTTCTTCGATGCCATCGTCATCGGGGTTTTCATCACTGCCGCATGGCCGATCTGGTTCTACCTGATCGATGTGATGATCTCGGTGGGCGACATCCTGAGCGAGAAGGCCGACTTCTACGACGCTGAGGGCGGGAGCCGCAGCTGGCTGTCGATGGGTGTCGCGAGCGACAACCCGCTGATCGTAGCCGCAGCGTTTGCTCCCACTGCGTTCCTGGGCGGATGCATGCTGGTCGTGGTGTTCGCGTATGAGCTGTACAACCTCGCCGTCAAGTACGGCGGGCTGCTCATAGTGGCATTTCGACCGCTGTCCGACAAGAACGGAGCCCTCTGCGACGGTATGATCGGTGCAGCGTTCGTCACGATGATTTTCGGACGGCCGCTCATGATCCTCTGCCTTGACATCGCAGAGATGCTGGGGGATACCGAACTGGGTGATTCGTCACTCGGGGTTGTGATCATGACCATGACAGGTTTCATTGCCGGTCTGTGGTTGCAGTCACGCCTCTTCAAGTTCACCTACCGTCAGACAGTCAAGATGACGGGGGGTCGAGGATCCTTCACGCAGCGCGTCAAGGGTAACGTGGACGCCACCGTCAACAACCGAGGCAAGGTCGACGCGAACAACGTCAACCAGAGCAGGGTCAGCGCCAAGCAGCCCTCTCAGGTTTCCAAGCTCACGGAAGAAGGCAAGTCCCGCATCCGTAAGAAGGTGCTGGACAAGACGGGCACGGCATTGAAGGTTGGGGCGGTAGCCGCAACTGGAGGTACCTCAGCAGCCGCTGGAACAGCCGTAGCGAGCAAAGTGCAGGCTTCCAAGTCTCCGCCGAGCAAGCAGGCTAGTCCTCCGGCAACAAATGGTGCCGCGAAGCCCATCCACACGCCCGTAGAGCCCAAGCAGCCCGAGCTGCCCGTCACTCACTCCATACCTGGACGTGAGAAGACACAACCCCTACCGCCCACCCACAAGCCGGGACGGTAATCGATCACCAAGGAGGTGAAACCCCATGATCACACAGGAAGCTCATGAAGAGCTCCATCCGTCCCGGCTCGACGTAGGCTTTTTCCGGTTTAGCGGAAGCGACTGGAAACTGACTATTGCGGTCATCGCCATCGGCTTCATCGTCGGAAACTTCTACGGGAGTTTGCCCCAGGCTGGACTGGCACTTGTCTGGTTTGGTCTGATGGTACGGCGCAACCGCGCACGGATGTACCGGATCTTTGTTCGAGGACTACGCGGCTGGTTCCGTGTTCGTGTCCGCAAGGGCATCGTCTTCGACGAGGAGAAGGTCATCCGCGTCAAGAAGAAGGACGCCAAGGGCAATGAGACCGTCATTCCGTTCTGGGTGACGAGCGTCCCAGCGGGGAGGAACACGCCGGAGACGGCAGTGCTCTACAACCTGCAGGACAACAGTCTCAGCGTGGTGATTGAGGGGGGAGGTTCAACTATCCCGTCGCAGTCACTCGTTGGTCAAGACCGTGCCTACAGCAACTTCGAGACGATGGTCAAGCGGGCCGCTCTCAAGCAGCGCGGTTACAGCCTGGGCGTTGGGTACGTCTTCCGTCAAGATCCTTTTGACGAGACGCATCTGCACAATGCGCTTGGGTATCTGTTGCATCCCGACTTGGTCCACCCGGAAGCTCGTTTCAAGAACGAGGACGAGCTGACGGACGAAGACCGGGCGATTCTGAACATGGCTGAGCCATGGGAGGAGATGCGGCAGATCATGCCTGAATACGGCCGCAAGCCGTGGATGGCAACCGTGCTGACCATCAAGCGGGAAGGCAGCTTCGCCAAGGCGCAGGAGAGCGGACTCATCAGCGAACGGCACCTCCGGAGACTTCCGGTGGCAAAGATCGTTACGACCGCTCAGCAACACTTGCGCGCGTGCGGGGTTTCCAATCCGCAGCCACTCAACGAGTCCGGCCTGCATGCGTTCGTCAGAGGCGCCTGGGACATCGCCAAGATCCAGGAGTACTACGCCAAGGCGGACGTGGACGGCGGGAATGACGTGGTGTCCCACTGGCCGGACGAGAAGATGGTCGTCTCCGACAAGGACAGCCTCACGGACGGAACCGTGACGAAGGTGTACCGCATCACGGGTGCACCTGAGCGGGTCTGGCAAGGCTTTTTCCGTGAGGAGTTCATGGCGAACCTGCCCGTCAGCTATCCCAGTGTTGCACTCGTCGGCGAAGCCGTCAGGAGCGACCGGGAGGTTCACTGGATTGAAGTTGGCAGCAACTTCATTCAGGGATTCGTTGACTGGCTCGGACTGGTGGAGACCAGGAAGTCGACAGCTCGCAGCGAGCGCCTCAACCAACGAGGAGACACGCTGTTTGCGAGTCAGTTCAGTCAGTCCTACAGCATCTTGGTTGCAGTCCGTACGGCGGATCGCCTCCTCCTCGACGAGGACGGCAAGACCCGAACGGTCACGGCACACGATGTCTGCGAGGACGAACTGGAAGCCCTCGAGGCTTTTGTCGAAGGCCTTGGCCTCTCCGGTGAGCTCATCGAGGGCGGGGACTACCAGTACCCATCCTTGTGGAGCTCTACCACCGCCCTAGCCCTGTTGTAAACGTAGCTGGACCAAAATCCAGCGAATGAGGTGCGACTCGCCCCGGAGGATATTGCTGGCTCTTTACTGAGCTTTCATAATCCTCCGGGGCAGTTACACACTTCAGTATTGTTATTACGCTTAATGGTAATACTGAGGTGCGACAACCGCATCACGTACCTTAACAACCTAACAGGAAAACACATCTGATAGAGATACCGCCCGGAAAGGAGCGTGTGTCATGCCCCAGGAGAGTCGTACCTTCAAGGGTACCCCACGGACAGCAGCTCTGTGGCAGCCCTTCGTCAGTGCTCCGCATCCGGGGACCGACACCGGGGAGCCGTGGGGTCTCAACATGGAGACCAAGTGCTGGTACTGCGGTGACGAGATGGAGCTCCGAGAGCTCGGCATCATCAACGGCACTATGTGGCGAGTCGACGGTGTCCGTGAGAGTGGCAAGTCGAGCTTCGTCAAGTACCGGATCCGCATGGCCGCCGGCAAGCAAGCGGGTGTGGACCCCCTGACGGGACGGCCGCATTGGCTGAGAACACTTGGCCTCGACGGCAAGCCTGAAGGTGGTCGGCCCGAGATGCAGGATGTCTTCGAGTCAATCGGCGGTGAGATCATCGACCCGCTGGCGGGAGATCGCAAGATCAACCCGTACGACCCGGAGCTCAACGACCTCATCTCGATGGTCGACAAGACCCGTACCATCGCCGAGCTGGTCCTCAAGCGGAAGCCGCAGGGCTACGAGGCGTTGGCGGCTCTGGTCGGTACCGCTCTGATGTTCCACAAGTTCAGAAGGGTGGCCAAGCCGGAGCTGTTGGGTGACATCTTCAACGGTCTCACCAAGTCCGACGCGGAGGAGTTCTACGCCGAGCGCCACACGTCGCTCGTGGAGCAAGCGCGCGAGATGCTCACTCAGTCCAGCAATGGCACCGTGGAGGGAGACCTCGCGTTCATCGCCGAACTGGAGGCACTGGGCAACAAGAGCTCGAACCTGCCCGAGGACGAGTTCGCTCGCGCCGCGGCGACCATGGCTTCGGTCATGACCCGCTTCACCGGTGAGGAGTTCGACAACGCCTTTGGTGGTGGAAGCTCGCTGCACCAGCAGTTGAGTGGTCGTGCAGTCTTGATCGACCGGAGCCGCATGTCGGCCCAGACCAGAGAGGCGTTTGACACCTTCTACAACGGGTGGCTCACCTTCGCACTCGTTCACAACCGGATCGACCTCGTGCCGCACCTGCGGGTGTCTGAGGAAATCCAGGCAGACTTCGAAAGCGCCGCCTACCTGCGAGCGCTGGACAACCTGTCGAGGAAATCCCGGGCCTTCCACATGGTCGACATCGGTTTGACCCAGTTCGGTCGACAGCTCAACCTGGTGGGCCACCCGGATTCCGAAATCCGGCAGCTCGCCAAGTCGATCAACATGGGCGTGACCCTCCGAGCGATGTTCCGGCAGCCCTACGACCCCGACGTACTGGATTACCTGGTGAACACCGTCAGGTTGTCCGACGAGGACGCGTTCCTGACGACGGGGCTCCAGCAGGGCTGTTACGCGCTCAAGATCGGCGAACAACCGGTCCTGTGGCTGCAGAACATCATTCCCCCCTCCATCCTGCAGGACATCGACACCAACAGTGTGGTTCGACGCATGCGAGAGCGTGTCAACGCCTACACCTTGGACGATGTTCGGGCGCGTGCCAAGCGCGCTGAGCAGGAATACCAGAAAGGTCAGGTGAAGCCTGATGAGGCGGTGGCCTAAGCGACTATGGACGTTGATCACGGCGTTCCTCGTCGTGACGGCTGTCGTCCTGTGGTTCTGGCCCGAGAGCAGTCCTTCGGACGACCCGGCCTCACCCTCTGAGACCGCACGCGCGGGAGCTAGCAACAGTCCCGCGCGTGCGGAGAGGGATCCTGAGGAGCTGTCCAAGTCCAAGAACACTCTTGAGCTTCGGGCTGAAGCGTTCTCTGAAGCGTACTTCTCGCGGGACACCGCGGAGAGCGCTGAAGAAGCGATGGCAGAGGTAGCCCGGTTCGCTACGGACCACTTTCTGCAGACCGGCCAGTTTGGGTTCGACCCCGAGCTGGATACAGAGGTCATACAAGAGGAAGCGAGTTGGAGCGCCGAGGTAGCAGACGGGTTCGAGGGGGAACTAATCGATCCAGAAACTGCCGAGGGCTCCATAACCCTCACGCTGACCAAGTCCTACCCTGACGGATCCAGTGAGGCAGCTTACCGCTCCGTCTACGAGATGGTGTGGGTCCGGGAAGCTGGTAACTGGTTCGTATACGAGGTCACGAGACCCTGAAGGAGGTGATTTCTCGTGAGACGTTCCGTAGTAGGAATCATGTCGCTCGTGCTGATCGTGCCATTCGCACTCGTCATGGGCCTCATGATGTTCAGTACGCCGCCCCCAGAAGTGCTGTGCGGAGACCAGACTGACGACAGTCTTCTGGTGTCCTCCGACCCGGAGAGCGTCTCAGTCGGCTCCGGCGTCCTAACAGTCAAAGACGCGGTTATCCAGGCGGATCAGATGAAAGTCGTCCGTCAGGCTGCCGCAGTCGTGCATGCCCGCCGTGGTGATTTCGGGGACACACCCTTGTACCGCGTTCTGGTCATCTTGCTCATCACGGGCATCCAGGAGTCGACACTTCGAAATCTGGACTACGGTGACCGGGATAGCAAGGGCTGGTTGCAGCAACGGCCAAGCCAAGGGTGGGGTACGGACGCACAGGTGCAGGACGTAACCTACGCCACGAATAAGTTCCTCGACGTTATGCTGACCGTACCAGGTTGGCAGACACGGGGTTACGGAGACGTGGCGCAGGCAGTACAGCGTTCTGGCCACCCGGAGGCGTATGACCCTCATCTGGACGAGGCGGCAGCCATTGCCCGACGCCTGAACTTCACCAACACAGGCGGCCCCTCCCAGACGATCACCGCGGACATGAGTTGCGTGAGCAGCGAGGGTTCGTCGGACATCGTGGAACGAGCCATTGAGTTCGCCAAGTCACGCGTCGGCACGCCTTATGTCTGGGGAGGCACTGAGCCGGGTGGTTTCGACTGCTCGGGACTCCTGCTCTGGGCGTTCGATAAGGCGGGTCTCACGTTGCCACGAACCTCTCGTGAGCAGTGGGGATACACGGGGGACCGGGAGGCTGGTATCACCACCAGTCACGTCAGCCGGGAGGAGCTCCAGCGCGGTGATCTTGTCTTCTGGTCCAGCGATGGCACTCAGAGCGGGATCTACCACGTCGGGATGTACCTCGGCAACGACCAGCTCCTGAATGCGGCGAACAGTAAGTCTGATGTGCTCGTGCAGTCCATGTACTACAACCAGGGTTTCATGGGCGGCCTACGCATCAGTCAAGCAGGTGGCGGAGAGTACACGGGTGCCTGGCAAGCCCCCCTCAAAAACTTCAGCTACCGACTCAGCGACAGCTATGGCTTCCGTTTCCATCCAGTAACGGGAGCACCTGGCTTTCACAACGGCACCGACATGAGCACCTCTGCTGGTACCCCGATATATGCCGCAGCCGGTGGCAGAATCGAGCGAGCAGAGTACAGCAGTGCCTGGGGCAACTACGTGATCATCGATCACGGTAACGTTGCAACGCTGTACGCTCACATGAGCGCGTTTGCTGATGGCATCAGCAAGGGTAGCACTGTCAGTGCTGGCAAGCCCCTTGGGAGCGTCGGTTCCACCGGCTACTCCACGGGTGCTCACCTGCACTTTACGGTGTGTACCGACATCAGCTTGTGTGTTCAAGGAAGCGGAGCAGGGGGTAAAGGTTCGCTCGAACCTATCCGCTTCCTCCAATCGAAAGGAGTCCGCGTTTTCTAACGTGCATGCGTGGGACTAGGGTTCTGGTGTTTCTCTCGGAAGCCATCCGAGATAGAGACCCTTAACCCTGGACCACTGCACGATCCCTAGGGATGTTTGGCTTGAGGAATGCTTAACGCGTTTCTCGCCATCACGGCCACCAGGTCCGTACTCTCATGCTCGAAAGAGTAAGATTGAGAAAAACCTGGTACAACTAAAGTGCTGAAGTAAAACATTTCAACATTTTAGCTGTAACGCATATACTTATAGACATGAAAGAGATACTTATACGTGTTCTTGTGGCGGGTGGCATCATGGGTGTACTAGATGCAATCTGGCTCAGTGTCATTGCCAACAAATTTTACAAAAGTCAGATTGGTCAACTACTCCTTGATAAGCCAAACATGGTGGCTGCCGTCTTGTTCTACATTATCTACATCGTCGGTATCGTGGCGTTTGTTATCAATCCCGCCATCGAGAAGGGTTCACTCGTCTATGCCGCTGGTATGGGAGCGTTGTTTGGGTTTGTCGCCTACGCTACATATGACCTGACTAATTTAGCAACGATTAAAGGCTTTACGCCGAAGCTAGTCGTCGTGGATCTGGTGTGGGGTGCGCTCTTAACCGCAACCGTGGCCGCGGGTACATACCTTCTGGTCAAACATTGGTAAGTTCCGGTCTTCAGCAGTCTCACAGCTAGACCAGCTATCCTCAGTAGTGTCATCTTAGTGGATGATTTACATAAACGGAGGATACGAATGAAAAAACATATATTAGCCGCAGGTGTCGCATCAGTTATCGGCATTACTGGCATCGGTGCCGGAGTAGCACATGCTGCAACGGCAAACAGTACCGATAGCCCGAGAGCAAACATGGTAGATGCCATAGCCTCTAGGTTCAACTTGGACAAGAATGAGGTAGGGAAAGCATTCGACGAGCAACATGAGAAAATGAAGTCGGAGCGTGACCAACAGATCACAGACAAAGTCGCCCAGCTTGTTTCTGACGGCAAACTGACCCAGACACAAGCAGACGCCATCAACGGCAAACGGGCTGAGCTTGCAGCACAACGCGAAGCCAACCGCGATACGTTCCACGATATGAGCGCCGATGAGCGAAAAGCAAAAATGGAAGCGCAGCGGACAGCGCTTGAGAAATGGGCTGAAGAAAACAATATCGCGGATGAATACCTCCGCTATGTCACTGGACAGGGAAAGGATCTTGGTGGACCCGGCATGGGCCGCCATATGAACAACAAGTAAACAATTACGCGCCCTAACTCTTCACAAACCACCGGATATCCGGTGGTTTTTATGTAACACAGCCTCCGGCATGTCTCGGGTCGCATCGGCGATAAGCTCTCAGTGATTTTTCAGGTAAAAGCGTACAATAGTTTGTATGCGCATACTTATTGTCGAGGACGAGCACAAAATAGCGAATGCCCTCAAACGAGGACTCGAGCAGCATTCCTACGCCGTCGATGTTGCGTATGACGGAGACAGCGGACTGGCAATGGCGACAACAGAGCCGTACGATTTGATTATTCTGGACCGGATGCTACCAGGCAGTGTGGATGGCATTGGTATCCTCCGGAATATGCGAGAGCTGCGTAATCATGTACCGGTGCTCCTATTGACCGCAAAAGACCGGGTGCTTGATCGGGCGGAAGGACTCAACGCGGGAGCGGACGACTATCTTGTCAAACCATTTGCTTTTGTAGAGTTAATCGCCCGTGTCCGTGCTTTGCTTCGCCGAGCACCCCAAGCGCACAATCCGGTGCTCTCCTATGACACACTCGTCCTCGATCCAGAAAATATGTTTGTGAGGCGTGACAAGCACCCGATTACGTTGACCGCTAAAGAATTTGCGCTATTACACTACTTCATGCACAATCCAGACCGCATCGTGAGTAAAGAAGCGCTTATACAACATGTCTGGAATTATGATGCCGATATTCTGCCAAACACCGTTGAAGTATACGTTGGCTATCTTCGGAGTAAGATAGATAAGCCGTTTACGGGACCAAACCTCATTCATACACGCCGCGGTTTTGGTTATTACTTTGGAGCAGGGAAGTAATGTTTCACAAGGCATCGATTAAGCTGGCAGCCTTTTATCTGGGAATCCTCATGGTTATCAGCGTTTTCTTTAGTGCCACGCTGTACCAAGCGTACATGACAGAGTTAAACCGCAGTTTTGAACGGCAAGGAACCATCCTTGACACGCCATATGGTGCAAACATTCCGCGAGCCCTGCGCGAGCAAATTCGTCATGCCCGCACCGTACAATATGACGAAGCCCAGAGCAGGGTGGTCGCGCGTTTGGTGCTGCTTAACGTTATCATTCTCACTGGTGGTGGGCTCCTCAGTTACTACCTGGCACTGAGAACGCTTCGGCCTATTGAAGAGGCGCATGAAGCCCAGAGTCAGTTTACTGCTGATGCGAGCCATGAACTGAGAACACCTATAACCGTCATGCGGAGCGAGAACGAAGTCGCGCTCATGAACCCAAAATTAACCCTTTCCAATGCAAAGCAGCAACTACGCAGTAACATAGAGGAACTTGATAAATTAACCGCTTTAGCTGATGGGCTGCTGCAGCTCTCGCGTCTTGAAAACCGTGACATACCCAAAACTCCCGTGCAGCCAGAAGTTATTGTTATGGCTGCGATTGACCACGTACTCCCGCGAGCAGAAGAACGGCATATTATCATCACTCCCAAGATAGTATCAACTCCTGCTGTGCTTATTGATCAAACAAGCATGACTGAAGCACTTGTGACACTTCTTGATAATGCAATTAAATACTCGCCCGTAAAGAGTGAAATCATCATACAGGTTGCCAAAGCACAGAAGGACATTAGCATAGCAGTGATAGACGATGGACCTGGAATAGCGGCCGGTGAAATCCGTCATGTTTTTGATAGATTTTACCGGGCCGATTATTCTCGCTCCAAGCGAGACATTCAGGGTTATGGCTTAGGTTTGGCGATTGCAAAAAGTATCGTAGAACGACACCATGGCCATATTGACGTCCGCAGCACACTTGGGAAGGGGAGTACGTTTACCATCACCCTACCAGCGGCAGATTGATCATCATACAGCGTGCTCTCATGGTATGATAGAGCATATGCAGAATCACTCCACGCTCCGAGAACTTTGGCGTTTTCTACGGCCTGAATCGGAAGAACTCATTGGGTATACGTTAGTTATACTCATCATGCTTGGACTCGCACTATACCATGTTGCCATTCAGGGACAGGGCGGGGCAGATTCGCAAAGTTTACTAGCAACGATGGCCAGTGCACGCGACACCTTATTCGATTATTTTAACCAAGATGATAAGTGGGGTCGTTTCTTCCTGTTCGGATTTTGGTTCATGATCGGAACCGTGGTGTATATATTGTCGTGGGCGCTCGTCACATTTATCATCGACATCAACCGCGACATTCAAGTCTCCTCATCATTTGCACACCCTCGTTCATTTCACAACTCTGATTTCTGGCTAGCCATCGTGACTCGATTTGTTTTACGAGCAACCGCCGGACTGGCGCTCGTATTTTATAGTGTGTTCTGGCTGACAGGATTTGCACCGGTATGGCTCGACTCATTTGAGGCACTATTCAGTGGACTCATGTCGCTTGGACATATCACCAACGCACTCGTCGCATTCTTGAGCATCGCGGTCACACTCCACATTGCCGCCGTGCTACTCCGGATAACACTTCTGAAATCACACTATTCTTACGATACCTAGAATGCGAGATATCTCATTGTAATAGATCGTTGAGTCCCCAATACTTATACGGTAACGAGGGAGGTGAGCCATGGTACAGCGCGATGCCCAGAGGAGAAACGACTTGATACACACGCCAGAGAATCATGGCGTGACATACGAGGAACTCCAAACAATTACCCGCAACAGACATAGCGCGACGGTAATTGGTGAATACGACATTATGTAGCACTGGTGTCGTTTGTTACACTACCTGCGTATGATTGATATACGACGGTTTCCTCTTGTGAGTGACCAAATTGACTACGCTGAACTGACAGTTATTGTGCGGGAATTAGAACGAATACTCACTGCCCGCGTACCAGGAGATGTCGTTGAATTTGGTTGCTATAACGGCACAACTTCATTATTCATTCAACGCGTACTTCAGGCAGAAGACCCCCGTCGTACGTATCATGTCTACGATTCATTTACCGGTTTGCCCGATAAATCACCCGAAGATACCAGTCCTGCAGGCGAGCAGTTCGTTAAGGGTGAATTGACGGCTACCAAGACCCAATTTATTCGAAATTTTAAACAGGCGGGGCTGCCACTCCCCACCATCCACAAAGGGTGGTTTAATGAACTATCCGCTGCTGATATCCCACAGGACATCGCATTCGCTTTTTTGGATGGAGATTTTTTCCAGTCCATCACGGCCAGCCTCCGCCATATTACACCTCATCTCAGCCCCGGTGCTCGTGTGCTAGTTGATGATTATCAGTCAGAGGCGCTCCCCGGTGCCCGTAAAGCCGTTGATGCATGGGCTCATGCACACGGGCTCACCGTCCGTGCCGAACAAAGTCTTGCACTGATTACCTGGCCGTAGATACTGGCTAAACGTGGTGATACGGATGACCACGCAGTATCATAAATGTCCGGTAAAGCTGCTCGAGAAGAAGGACTCTCATCATCTGATGCGGAAAAACCAAGTCTGAGAACGACCATACCAATCGTGCCCGCTCCCGAACTGTCGCATCAACCCCGAATGCACCCCCGATCACAAACACAACGTGTCCATGCTCGCCGGCCAGCTGAGTAAACTTCGTAGAAAATACGGTATTCGTGAACTGAGTGCCTCGTTCATCAAGCAAAATAATCGTGTCGTTTGGTCTGCAGCGGGTAAGAATTGCCGCGCTTTCATGCTTTTTTATGTCTTCAGTGTTTTTACTTTGAACGGCGGGTAACAAGTTCCACCTAATTGCCGCATGTGGGGAAAGCCGCTTCTCATATTCGCGCATGATACTGCGATAAGCAGGGTCTGACTCTTTTCCGATTGCAATAATAGTGATCTGCATACGGCCATTGTAACAGCTCCTGCTGGCGCGCTCGATGATATGAAATATGTTACAGCTACGCTACGAACTCATTCCTATAATGGAACAGGTAATGAAAGGAGTAGAAATGACAGGAAATCAGACGCCAGCGCTATTATTCAAAACATCTGTCTTAGCAGGCATAGTGGGCGCGGGCGTGGCGCTTTTATTAGCACCCAAGAGCGGACGAGAGACACGAGATAAGCTCCGCCATGCAGCTACAAAAGTGCAGCAGCGCACACGGAAGGCTAAGGACGATGTAAAGTACGTAGTGCAATCGACCGCAGAAGAAGTACAACAGTCTACGTTGCCGCAAGCAGGAATGTATGGTGCTAATGACATGACCACAGAACATAAAAAAGACTCTAATGAGGAAAGGAAATAATATATGGTACTCGATATAATTGCGTGGATTATTTTTGGAGCATTGGCGGGATGGATCGCCTCAATAATCATGGGGACTAACGCCCAGCAGGGTGCGCTTGGCAATATCGTTGTTGGTATTATCGGTGCGTTTATTGGTGGATTCATCGTACGACTATTAGGAGGAGACGTGTCTGGATTTAGCTTCGGTAGCTTATTAGTAGCAGTGCTTGGAGCAGTTGTACTATTATTCTTGATGCGCGCCCTCGGACGAGGTAACGGCGCGCATGTATCTCGATAATGTAAAGTGGAGGCCAAAGCCTATGAATAAATACGGGCCAAAAGCGCAGACTACCATTCACGATGTTATGCACGAATACGGACAAGGGAAGCTTAAGAGTGGCCCTCATGGCAAAAAAGTGACGAGTAGGAAACAGGCTATTGCTATTGGCATATCAGAGGCTCAAGGAAAAGGCTTCAAAACACCACAACGCTCACGGTAAGCCTGCGCCGGCAGAAAACGAGAAAACAAATAACCCGCTACAACTGGATAGCGGGTTATTTTTACATACGGCGCAGTGCAGTAATCGGATCTTTGCTGGCCGCCTTTAATGCGGGTGCGACACCAAATATGATACCCACGACGAGCGCAACCACAACCGCAAGGCCCATAATTGGGAGTGTTATAACGGGTTCGAGATCGGTCACGATCCGGATGATACCATTAGCAACCAGCGACACGAGAACTCCCACAATCCCTCCAACAAGGCTGATCACAGCAGATTCGATAAGGAACTGATTGAGTATCTGATTATTGGTGGCTCCGACCGCCTTTCGTATGCCAATCTCTTGGGTCCGCTCTGTGACTGCAACAAGCATGACATTCATGATGCCGATCCCTCCTACAATCAACGACACAGTCGCAACAGCAGCTATTAACCGAGTGAGTAAATCAAGCACTGTATTAGCAATTGCCAAGTTATCTGCCTGCTGGAGGACGGAGAAATCATCTTGACCAGCGTGGGCTGTCAGTAGCCGTTGCTTGAGCGCACTCACTACGGAATCCGTGTACTCAACATCTGTGGGTTTGGTGAGAATCTGTTGTATGTTCGCCTGGCCACCACTAATGCGCTTACCTGTTTCAAATGGAATAAATATGGCTCCGTTATAGTCTAAGCTCGTGCTCAATGCTACATTCTTGAACTCTTCAAATACGCCGAGCACCACGAAGTTTTCCCCACGGATCTGCATGCTCCTCCCGATAGGTACAGATTCTTCAAAGAGCTCCTCGGCAACTCGTTGTCCAATGACCGCAACTGGCCGTGTCGTGTCAGATGAGTCAAAGAATTCGCCATAAGCAATCTTTTGATTGAGCACCCGGGGGAGATCCTCTGTCGTGCCGAGAATCATGGCTTGTTTCAATTCTTTCTTATCGGCCTTCGGGACACCCGTGACAACGCTGAAAGGAACCGTTGCAGTCACCCCCGGTGTTGCTTGTACGGTTTTTAAATCTTTTTCTGATAAAGATCCTGTCCCGAGTGGGTTCACGAAGTTCACTCCCGGCAAGTAACCTCCATTATCCCGTGATTCAATTTTGCCGGGGCGAATCGTCACAAGATCCGATCCAAGGTAATTTATTTGATCGGTTATTTGCTTCTTGATGCCTTCTCCGATGCTCACAATGGTCACGACACTCACCACGCCAATGATAATTCCCAGCATCGTCAAGAAACTCCGCCACTTTGCAGAGCGGATGGAGTCCAGCGCCATTTTGAAATTACCTGTCACCATTATGATTTTTTCCTTGGCTTCTTCGCCGCCTTATAGGCAGACTTTTTACGTACAGGCTTTTGTACGACCTTCTTAGCTAGCTTTTCAGCACTATCCGGCATGTTCTTCATCAGTGTAGAGACGCCCTTTAGGTCATCATCAACTGTTCGGCGAGGCATAAAATACATACTCCTTCGTAAGACATCTGGTATCTCACCCAACGCCGTTTGTTCATCAGCAACCACACTACCATCATGCATGAACACAACTCGGCTTGCATATCGGGTAAGGGAAGGATTATGGGTCACCATCAAAATGGTATTACCGGCCTTATGGATATCCGCAAGCAGTTCCATGACCAGACGACTGCTTTCGCTATCAAGATTACCAGTTGGTTCATCCGCGATAATTATTTGCGGCTCATTGATGAGTGCACGAGCAATTGCCACGCGCTGGGCCTGACCACCGCTCAACTGACCAGGGAGGTAGTACTCGCGCTCACTCAACCCGACGCGTTCCAGCATTGCCGCAGCTTTTTTGAGTCGCTTGGTCTGAAGCATTCCGGTATATGCCAGTGGTAAGGCAACGTTTTCGATGACTGTCAGGCGAGGCAGCAAGTTAAATGACTGGAACACATATCCTACTTTGTCTCGGCGGACTTTAGCCCGCTGGCTTGAATGTAATCGAGCAACATGCCGACCATCAAGGACGTATTTGCCATACGTTGGGCGATCTAATAACCCAATCACATTCATAAGTGTTGTCTTACCAGAGCCACTTGGCCCCATAACCGCTACAAACTCACCCCGATCCACAGAGAGAGTAACCGCGTCAAGCGCAACTGTCGTCGCATCTCCAAACCCGTATAGCTTATGAACGTCTTCCAACAAAATGATAGGCATTGTCATTTAGTGTACCCCTTATACGGTTGATGTTTCAAGGTGTAATTTTAGTAAAATTTCGATATACTATGCGGGTGCAACAACAAGGTGGTATGCACAAGCCGTCATGCGGGTGCTACTGACGCACATCTTTATACACCAAAGAGCGCATGGAGGGGTCGCCTAGTGGCCTATGGCGCACGCTTGGAAAGCGTGTTGGGTGCAAGCCCTCGAGGGTTCGAATCCCTCTCCCTCCGCCAAGCTATGAGCCCAAGTCATGTACTTGGGTTTTTAACTTGCTTTAGTGGGATGCAAATGAAATCTCGTCTCATAAATTTGTACGATTTTATGATTGATTCAGTAATCTGCTACTATCAGTGTATGTATTCATTGACTGATATCTTAACCACAATTGCACTCAGTGTCCTCGTATATATGACCGCCTGGTTTACGCTCGCTGTCGTACTTAAGCGTCGGGACATCATCGACAGCGCGTGGGGGCTTGGCTTTGTGCTTGTCGCATGGCTGGCATTTACACTGCGTAATAATGAATCATTTTTTGCCACAGCCACCTTACTCCTGGTAACAATTTGGGGGCTTCGGTTATTCACGCACATCACTATTCGTAACTGGAATAAGAAAGAGGATTACCGCTACCAGCAGATGGGGGGGCTATCTTCAGCCGCTGACTGGCTCCGTACCTATGTGAAAATCTTTCTCATCCAGGGAATACTCTTACTGATTGTGAGCCTACCCGTCGTAGCAATTATGCAATCACCGCAAGAACCATACACCCTGCTTGCATACGGTGGACTGCTCATATGGGTCTTTGGATTAGTATTTGAAGCTGTGGCAGATTATCAGCTTCGTCAGTACTTACGTTCTGGCAAGAAAGGCATTATGCAATCTGGTCTCTGGGAATACAGCCGCCACCCAAATTACTTTGGCGAAGTAACCCTGTGGTGGGGTGCTGCGCTTGTCGCAGGTGCATATGGTCAATGGTGGGGCATACTAGGGGCTTTCACGATTACGTATCTCATCCTCAAAGTTTCGGGTGTGCCATTACTCGAAAAGCGCTATGCAGATAATCCTGCATTCAAAGCTTACGCCCAACGGACATCTATCTTTATCCCGTTGCCCGTGAAAACTCGTGAAAAGATGTGAAAACTCGTGAAAAGACAACATGTCATTATCTACGTGCCGGGGCTTGGTGATCACAATCTGACAGTCCAGCAGAATGCTCTGAAACTGTGGCATATCCACGGTATTACCCATGAAATCTGTGCCGTCAAATGGCTCGAAGCAGAGTCCTGGCCGACAAAACTAAACAGACTACTTGAGCGGATCGATTACTACAGGTCGCAGGACGCAATCGTATCATTGGTAGGCATTAGCGCTGGTGGTTCAGCAGTGATGGCGGCGTATGGAGAGCGAGCTGATGTCATCAATGCCGTCGTGCTTGTCTGTGCCAAGTCGCAGTATCCGGAGCGCATCGGGCAGAGATTCCGCGATAAGCACCCAGCGTTATATGATGCGGTGAGTGATTCATCCCGGACGATTACCGCACTCGACGATGTGCAAAAAACTCGTGTGCTCAACATGCATCCTCTTGTTGACTGGCTTGTGCCTGTGTCAGAAACCAAGATCGCAGGCGTACGGAATAGCCGCATGCCGGTGGTGGGCCATTTTGGCGGCATTGCCTATGCAATTACGATCGGAAGTTTTCAGATAGTCCGGTTCGTAAAACAACAGTACCGGCACACTAGCTAATAGTCGTACCGACTGCTGCACCGTTCACGACGTGCACGATGTTATCTTCTTTCAACGCATCAAAGATAATCAGTGGCATAGCATGATCCATGGCAAGCGCCATCGCTGCTTTATCCATGATATTAATCGCGGTGTCATTGACTGCTTGCTGATAAGATAAGGTATCTAATTTGTGGGCATCAGGGAACTTAATCGGGTCTCGATCATAGACACCATCTACCTTGGTCGCCTTTAGAACGACGTCACAGTCCATTTCAAGTGCCAACACAACCGCTGCCGTATCAGTTGTCATGTAGGGACGCCCGGCACCACCTGCGACAATGACCACGCGGCCTTTTTCAAAATGCTTGTGCGCAAGACGATGCACAAACTTTTCAGCGACTTGCTCTGCAAAAATATTAGACAAGCACCGTGTTTTGACTCCATGTTCCTCAAATATATCCGTCAGAGCAAGCGCGTTAATCATAGTGGCAAGCATACCCATATGGTCACCGGTCACACGCTTAATGCCATGTCCGGCAATCTGCGCACCGCGGACGATATTACCGCCGCCGATCACTATGACGAGCTGCACCCCAGTCGCAGCAACCTTCTTGACTTCTTCCGCCAAGAACCCCGCAACTTCTGGGTCAATTCCACCTTCGTACTTCCCGGACAACTGCTCACCCGATAGTTTTAGAAGAATTCGCTTATATGCCATTAAACCTTAGTCTAGCAGATAGGAGTGATGGCCGCTATACTTACAGGCATGAATATATACTCGTGGAACGTCAATGGAATTAGGGCGGTGGTGAAAAAGGGTGCTTTTCAGGAATTCATGGCCAAATATGACCCGGACATCTTATGTCTACAAGAAACTAAAGCAGAGCAGGGACAAGCAGAAATCGATCTGAGCGGATACGAGGAGTACTGGAACTCATCACAAAATAAAAAAGGCTACAGCGGCACCGCCATCTTTACCCGCGACAAACCCATCGCAATTATTAACGACATTCCAGAAGATATTGCCACAATAAGCGGGCTGGAGGCAGACAATTACGGCAGTGCCAACCATGAGGGAAGGGTTATCGCCGCTGAGTTTACTGATTTTTACGTGGTAACGGCCTACACCCCAAATGCCAAGGACGATTTGACTCGTATTCCGCTGCGGCAAAAATGGGATGCTGCTATGGTGGCATATTGCGCACAATTGCAGGAGCACAAGCCGGTTATTTACTGCGGAGATATGAACGTGGCGCACACAGAAGATGACCTGGCAAACCCCAAGCCCAATAAAGGTAAAAAAGGGTTCACACTAGAAGAGCGCAGCGGCTTTGATAACTGGCTCAGTGCTGGGTTTGTTGATACATTCCGTATATTTACGCAAGGCGCAGGGCACTATACCTGGTGGAGCCATTTTGCAAATGCTCGCGCTAGAAATGTTGGGTGGCGCATTGATTATTTCCTAGTCTCACAAACGCTCAAGCCTAAGGTCACTGCAGCTGAAATCCATGCGGAGCAAATGGGCTCCGATCACTGCCCCGTAAGCATAAGACTGGAGACATAAATGGCGCGCGAAGCACACCCCGATATTCGGAGAACCCTCCTTTTCCTTCGTAAAGATAACGAGGTACTGCTCGCCATGAAAAAACGTGGTTTTGGGGCAGGAAAGTGGAATGGCGTTGGCGGTAAAATCGAAGCCGGAGAGACTATTGAAGCTGCGCTCGTTCGAGAATGCCAAGAAGAAATCAACGTCACACCAAAAAACTGGCAGAAAGTTGCTGAGCTGGACTTCGTGCAAGACGCCGAGACTGACCCCTGGCATATGTACGTGTATGCCTACATAACAGAGGAGTGGACGGGCGAACCGTCTGAATCAGAAGAGATGAAGCCTACGTGGTATTCCCTGGATTACATTCCGTATGGTGACATGTGGGATGACGATGAGCACTGGCTACCCTTGGTTCTTGCGGGCGACAGGGTGCGGGGCTCCTTTACCTTTGACGAAAACGATAAGATGATTGCGCACGAGATCCAGACAGTCGAGGGATTTGATGACTAGAAAAAAGCCTTTTGCAGTCTTTGATATTGATGGAACCATCATTCGGTGGCAGCTCTATCACTCAATTGTTAGTGAGCTTGCTAAACGGCAGCTCCTGGCTGAGGGCGCCGCAGAACAGATTTCTGCAGCCCGGATGACCTGGAAGCGTCGCACGCATAGCGAATCATATGCGGAGTACGAGATGGTGCTTGTCCATGCTTACTATGAAGCCCTTCATACCGTCAAAGTAAGCGACTTTATGCAAGTAGTAGATGATGTGTTTGAGGAGTACAAGGACCAGGTCTATACCTATACCCGCGATCTTATTACGAGCCTCAAGTCACAAGGCTATCTACTATTTACTATATCCGGCTCACATCACGAAATCATTGCCAAATTAGCGGATTATTACGGATTTGATGATTATGTCGGCAATATACACGAGCGCGATAACGAATACTTTACTGGTAACTATACAGGTGTCATTGGGCGCAAGGGCGAAATCCTTAATGATTTGATCGCAAAACATGGGGCTACCACAGAGGGAAGTATCGCAGTAGGGGACAGCGAGGGTGATATTGCAATGTTCGAGATGGTTGAGCGGCCTATTGTCTTCAACCCTACAGCCGGCCTGCTCAGCGCGGCTAAGTCAAACCAGTGGAAAGTAGTCGTTGAACGCAAAAATTGCGTCTATGAGCTCAATCCCCGAGCGGGGGATTACATACTCACTATTGCGTAATGTCTAACGGTAGCACGCAGGCCACTATATCGCCAGTCAGGTGCCCAGGCTCCGGCAGGAGCGGCTTCGACCAGTTTGCATACTCACCTGTTGGCTTAGGCTGTTGCTCCAAATCAAGTAATGCAAACCCTATGGCGGCAATATATGTGGGGTACGGCTCACCATATTTTTTAGCATCTGGACCATAGTACTTATTCACAGCAGCAGAAAGCGCTACTTCTCCCAGTAATTTAGATGCTGGGAGGAACTCTTTTCCACGATGCACATTCTCGTAATAATTGTCAAGAATACCCCAGCTCACGTTATGTGCCCGCTCAACAGCAACGCCACGGAGCTGAGCATCCAGAACAAAAGCACGCCGTGACGCTGCACACAGTTTTAATAATTGCTGAGTAGCCCTCAAGACTAACTGAACATCTGGCTGTGGTTCGTGCTCTCTTACGCCTTGATAGTACTGATAGCTAGTCCACCGCCGTGGCAACTCGCCCCACAAGATATCATTACATGCCCGCTGCGGGTGACCCTGACGCATCTGAAAATTTTGAGCAGATTGCTGTTCGTGTTCTTGATGCATCCACCAGCTCAGTGCCCGCTCCGCTGGTGTAATATATTTCTTGTTTGGCATTACAAAACTTATACCATAAAATTATACCCATGACAAACAGCTACTGGCTCCGTCAAATTGTTTCACAGCCGTTGTTTCCTGAGCTCGCATGGAGTAAGCCTGAAAACAAATTACACGCCGGCAAGCTGCTAATTATTGGGGGTAATCTGCACGGCTTTTCAGCACCGGCAAGCGCCTATACAGAAGCGACTCGGGCAGGGGCAGGGGCTACTCGTGTCGTGTTGCCAACCGCAATTCAAAAAATCGTTGGTGGTTTCTTGCCGGAAGCGGAGTTTGCCGCCAGCACACCAAGTGGCAGCTTTGCACAGCCAAGTCTCGACACCTGGCTTAATAATGCCGCGTGGGCAGATGCAGTCCTGCTGCCTGGCGATTTTGGCAGAAACAGCGAGACGGCAATTGTTCTTGAAGCTTTTATTACAAAATATACAGGCCAACTGACCATCACCAAGGATGCACTCGACTACTTCACCCAACTCCCTCGGGCAGTACTTGACCGACCAAACACCACCATAGTTGCAAGCTTTGCTCAGTTGCAAAAATTAGCTACCCATGCGCAATTTAGTCGTGCGCTGACTTTTGACATGGATATGTTGCGATTAGTTGACACCCTGCATGAGCTTACAACGGTTCACCCGGCCCACATCGTGGTTAAGCATCTTAATACATTCTATGTTGCAAGCGAAGGACGTGTCAGTACTACCAAAATGTCGGAAGACAGGGGAGTATGGCGTCTGATGACTGCAACCCATGCTTCTGTATGGTGGATGCAGCACCCGAAGCAAGCATTCGAGGCTATCACATCCTCTCTGATAGAGCTCTAGATTTTATACAATATTATGGTATTATTATCCGACCATGGAAACGCCCCAGTTGCACAATGGAATTCGCACGCCGGATATGAACTCTCGCTATCGTGCCTTGTTCGAGCAGCATTATAGAGCGGGCAATACTCCCGAGGTGCGCTATGTGAGCATCGGTTCGGAAATCGAACTGGTCCAGGATCGCCTTCGTACCCGAACTAGTACTCTCAATGGGGCCTGGGATATGTATTTTGATGCATATAAAGATGGTCTTGAGCACTATGTCCATACTCAAGCTGAGCAATTGCGCTGTCATGATAGTGCATCTGTTGATTTGCACTATCGGGCACAGCTTCATGCAGAACTTATCGACCAGCATGTACTCCTTCCTATTCTGTTTTCTGCCAACGTTGATGATTATGAATCACTCGCCTTGCGCCGGAAGCTTATACAGCGCGACGGTATGTACGGCATAATCGCCGGACAAGTTGAATCAGTATACGAAGCCTCCGCCCGGGTACTCCGACAGAGTGAAGATGCTTCAATACTCATAGGCCTCCTGAGCGAAGAGACGAGTCTTGCTGTCGCTAATCTCAAGCAGAACGCAAACGCCGTTGCTTTACCAGCGCTACCGTATGACGATTGGTCAGGCAATACCGACTTATTGTTCTACGGGTATGAGCAGAAAACACCCGTGATATACCGCCGGCACGTCAAGAGCAATGAGCAGCTGGCTAAGGGCGTACGCAACGATCCGACTTGCATTGGTGGTGTGGCGCTCGGCAACAGTGCATTATCACACCACTGGAGACCATCTGGAGGCAAAGGATGATTTCTAACATCCAGGGCAGTGATCGATCATATAAACGGCCGTGCGACCGAAACGCAAGAATCTATTTTGGACGCGGTTCATACAGACATGCTTGCGGCCGTCCGCGGTGGCAGGGAATTCATGGAGCGAAAACCTCACTGGAAGATACTCACCGTCCAACAGTCTACATAATAAATATTTATGTAGACTCTCTTTGTTCTTTGTATGTGGTGCCGGAGGAGGGACTCGACCGGCGTTTCGCCGGCGCTAAAGTTCACTGCTGCAAGCACAGCTTGCGCCGGAACGTTTCCTTGCGAAGTGCCACAGGCACTTCTCACCTCAATCTTTCCTTGAAAATTGGTACCGCGGGCCGGACTTGAACCGGCACGAGCTAATGCTCACCAGATTTTGAGTCTAGCATGTCTACCAATTCCATCACCGCGGCACAAATTTTCAAAGAACACTGCTATTACAGGGGAATATTGTACTATATCGACCAACTATTCCATAGGGCATGCCGTTATTGTCACGAGCGAGGGAGTATCAGGTATACTAAATATGAGATGAAACCACAGGATGATTACCCCCAATTACCCTCCCGTTCACGTAAAGTGGTCCAGCCACTGCATGGCAACGTACAACCAGGTAATACGTCAGCTAATCCAGCCGCAGATCTTATTCGCCAAAAGCTTGCTGATCTCTATGTAGACGAACCAAAAGCCAAGGAAGAGATCGCTGAGATAGATCAGGTCAGCCACCGATCAAAGCATCAGCAGTACATGTACGACCTCAGCCATTCCGGTAAATCGCTCGCCGAGATACAGACAGCCTGGCACAATTACTATGTCAATTTACCGAACGCAGAAAAACACGAAGTTTGGCAAGAATTCTATGTCAACCATTCACAAGCGGCATCCCACCATTCATCCGCAGATACACCCCGTGACCACAATAACAAAGCAGTAGCGACCCCAGCCGCACCACACCACGCCCGTCCAACACCATCGCCTAAACACGATATGCGCTCAGTGAGTGATATCAAAAAACAGCTGATCGATACCATCGGTACAAGGAGCAAGAAACAACGTAATCCGCACGTCCAATCATTGTTGTTTGGGCTCGGTGCAGGATTCATAGTTCTGCTTATTTTTATGTTTGGCTTTTTTAATGAGCGGTTTATTGCACCATTTATAACACCCAGCAAGAACGTCAGCTCAACGCCGATTATCATTGATCCTAATAGTGTCGCCGTTGGCCCAGAATCCAAGATTGTCATCCCTAAGATTAACGTTGAGGTGCCGGTTATTTATGACGAGCCGACTATCGATGAGGCAGCAATACAGCGTGCGCTTGAGAAGGGCGTGGTGCATTACCCGACAACGTCTAATCCCGGTGAGATTGGCAATGGTGTCATATTTGGCCACTCAGCCAACAACATACTCAACAAGGGTAAATACAAATTTGCCTTTGTCCTCTTAAAGCGGCTAGAAGCTGGCGACACATTCTACATCCAAAAGGACGGCAAACGATACGTCTACCGTGTGTTTGAGAAAAAGATTGTTGCTCCGACAGAGGTTGAAGTGCTCTATGCTTCATGGCCAGACAAAGCCGCTACGTTTACATTGATAACCTGTGACCCGCCTGGCACCAGTCTCAATCGCCTCGTGGTATACGCCGAGCAGATCAGCCCTGACCCCGCCGGGAACGTTGCAAGTACGGCCAAAAACATCGCCGCCGATCCCGCTATTTTGCCAAGCGATTCCCCAACTCTCTGGCAACGCATCAAAAGCTGGTTCAGTAGCTAGCGTTTCAACCTCAGTTAATTTTTACCTAGATTAAGATCTGTACTCACTATCGCTGTCTTACCTGCATTAGTCACCGACGGGCTAACAGTAAAAATCTGATTATAGTCACGGTCAAACGCTGGAACAAATGACAGGTTTGTCGTCATTAATGTCTGCTTGTTTAGATTATCGTAATCAAACACAACCATTTTATTATCAGCATTGATGAGCATCAATCGATGGCCATCCATCCATGTCGCTTTTTGCTTGGACGCAAGTTTCAGACCCGTGTCGTAGCGATAATGTTGCTTTGTCTCCAGATCATACACCGAAAACGCAGCGCCCCCCTGGATGGCGATAAATCGCGCATTCGAGGAGAAACTCAGATACTCAAGGTTATCAACGCGGAGCAGGGTTGTGACAATCGGCCGTTTTGTTTTATCAGCTTCAAGCTGCTGAATGACATCTCGATACACATATGTCTTACCATCAACATTTGACCCTGCCACCAGGTATTCCTCCCCATCAAATTCAGCGTAATTCAGTACGTACACAGGCGCCGTCATCACTTCACGGACTGTATAGGTTACTTGACCGTTTTTAAGTTTAATGAGGGTCTTGCCCTGTGGTGCATCCACCGTGGTGGCATAGACGAGAATATCCTCTTTATACGGCCAGAAAGCCTGCACGCCATCCGCTACAGCTGTGATGGATCTACTTTTAACGTTTCCTGCCTGAAGCTGTCCGCCCGGCGCATCCAGCAAATACAATTGATCAAATTTTTTGTCACGGAGTGTCACGGTTGCAAATGACTTGCCGAACGTTTGACTGACGCTGTAGCTCAGTTCTGGCTTCTCCCTATCTACGATAAGGTAGTCAAACCCGCCGTCAAAGCTATATTTCAGCAGAAAATGCCTGTTGTCGGTCGACCATTCCATGAGCTCAAGCTTCTGGACGCCCGTTTTACCTGCGAACAAGGTTCCCGGGAGTGCCTGTTGGGTTACCACATATTTGTCCGATGCGGTATCAAGCACCTGGAACGTGGCAAAGCGTGCAGGCTGATGCACAATGAGCCAGCGCCGATCAGGAGACTGCGTGAGCAGATCGGGGGTTTCATCCAGCGAAACTACATCAGTTGAGGCAAGCTTATCCGGAAACAGGAAGGGGTAGACCAACCGGACTATATTTCCACCTTCCAGTGTAAAGTCTCGCTTCCATGGCCGGTAACCATCCCGTCGCAATTCGACATTGTATGTTCCTGCTTCCATGACATAACGGCCATCTGTTTTGCCTCTATCCTGGCCGTTAATAAAAATCGACGCCTGTTCGGGATGCGCATCAACGAACAACAAGCCATTCTGTATCACCTCACCGGTCGAGCCCTTAATGCCGTAGCCAAAAGATGCAAATAGAAGCAGGGTTGCAGCGAGCAGCAATGCTATGGCAATAAGCATATAGCCAATCATGAGTCGTATACTGTGCGCCCGTCGCTTACGGGGATCTAAGAAATCCATCTATATATAGCATACAGAAATCAGCTCCCGTAATCTAGATGACAAATTATATGGAAGGCTGGATAAAAATAGTATCCAAATAGATGTTGCAAACATGGGATGAATCAGAGTAAGATATGCTTACAACGCTAAAGCGCTTAAGGTAGGGAAAAGCAAACATATGGCAAAACGCCAGCATATAATTGAGTTAAACGGGAAGCGATTTGATGCTTTGACCGGCAAACCAATCAGCGGTGAAGTCACACCAAAGAAAAGTCCTGCTACTACTGCGGCACGAATAACTTCTCAGGCTCCAAAGCATCTTGACGGTTTTACCCGACGACCACGAAGTGCCACCACCAATCCCGGAGCTACCAAGGTACATCACAAGACTGAGAAATCCCACACGCTGATGCGAACGGTCGTCAAGAAACCAATCGCAACCAAAATACACGCCAAAACAAGTGCCACCACACCGCTTGTGTCCCCTGAGCACAACACTCATCCCGAAACATTAGTAGAGGCAATCAAACCGGGGCGTGTATTGCGTGCCAACGCAATATCCCAGAGTAGTCTGATAAGTAAATTCGGTGCCAAAGCTGCCAGTATCAAGACCGAGGTACTCCCGGTACGTCAGGCCCCTTCACATGCACCAGCAGCTCTCCCGCAGCCAAGCCAAAAAAAGCCTACGGCACAACAGTCATCAACTGTTGCGCCTCAAAGAGCGCACGAACCCTTCCAATCTGCACTTGAAAACGCAACAAGTCACCAGCAACCAAAGCTTAAAAAGGTTCGCGCGCATCACAAGGTTGCCCGGAAGTTACACGTAAGCCCTCGTATTGTCAGCGTAGCAGGCTTTACAGTTGTGGCACTTGCAGTTGGCGGATTCTTTGCATACCAAAACTTGCCAGAACTCACCATGAAGATGGCTGCAACTCGTGCGGGACTCCGTGCAAATTTGCCATCTTATCAACCATCAGGATTCAGTATCGCCGGACCAATTCAATACGCTCCCGGTCAAGTCACCATCAATTACAAATCGCACAGTGACAAACGGCAATTCAATGTCATCCAGAAGAACTCGTCATGGAATAGTGAGACTCTACTCGAAAACTTCGTGACCACCACCAACCAACCATACCAGACATATCAAGCCAATGGCCGTACAATCTATATTTATGATGGGACCAAAGCAACGTGGGTTGACGGCGGGGTCTGGTACAGCATCGAAGGCGAAGCAGACCTGAACAGCGACCAACTCCTGCGTATTGCCGGCAGTCTCTAGCGCTATTTGGGTTGACTTTTTGTTACTTTTATACTATTATTAAATTACAGTCTCAAGTGTGAGATTTGTACCTGCAGATGTAATATAGAGATACCTGATATCAGTAATTTGTGCGGCTCTCCCACCGCCGACCCGTTCACTCTTCGCTATAAATGCATTTACATGCCTTTATGAACTGTGTCCGAGAGGTCTTACTGATATTCCAGAAGGGAAATACTAACGCGTAGCTGCTTTTTTGGCTATTATTGTTCGGTATTCTCCTTCGCGGGGAGGGATACGCGAAGTTTCGCGTTGCTCCCCGGGTGGACAGTGTGGATGAATCGTCCCGTGGGGGGCTAACGATTTGTCGGCGCTCTGCGCTAACACACTGTTCACCCGACACCCCACCCTCAACCCACTTCATATATTACATCTGCTATCTTCCAGAGTTCATAGGTTACACGTATGGATTGTGAAAGATATGAGAACGCATAAGCTTCTGATAAACTGTATCTGATATGAAAGAAGTCAGAACTCGTTTTGCGCCCAGTCCGACTGGTTTTCTCCACGTTGGTAATGTTCGCTCTGCGTTATTTCCATGGCTCGTTGCCAAACAGGCAGGCGGTACGTTCATCCTCCGCGTTGAGGATACCGACCAGGCACGTGAAGTCGCCGGTGCAGTCGAGATTATGCACGAGACGCTTACATGGCTCGGCATTGATTGGGATGAAGGTCCTGACAAAGGTGGAGCTTACGGCCCGTACACACAAAGTGAACGGAAAGACCTATACCATACCTGGGCGCAAAAACTCATAGAGAATGGTCGCGCCTATGCTGACACCCGCTCACCCGAACAATTGGCTGAACTTCGCGGACAGGCCAAAGCAGCCAAAAAACCATTTCTCGCGCGTGAATACCGTCCCGAAAACCCGCCAACGTGGCAGCCCGGCATGCCACTCCGTTTCAAGTCAGATCCTAAGGTATATCAGTGGCATGATGCGGTCATGGGCGACCTCTCGGCAGGGGAGGAGGCGGTTGACGATTTTATCATCCTCAAAAGTGACGGCCTACCGACATACAACTTTGCCCACATTGTTGATGATGCAGAGATGCAAATAACTCATGTGATTCGCGGGCTCGAATATATCGCAAGTGTACCGAAGTATTTGAATCTCTACGAAGCACTAAGCCTCGACGTACCGGTACTTGCACATGTTCCGCATATTATGGCTGCTGATGGCAAGCGTAAACTGAGTAAGCGCGATGGAGCAAAGAGCGTCCTCGAATACCGAGACGAAGGCTATACACCAGAGGCCATGCTTAACTTCCTCGCATCAATGGGCTGGAATGACGGCACCGAACAAGAGATCTTTACCCGTGATGAACTCATCACCAAATTTACCCTGGAGCGTGTGCAGCGCTCTGGTGCACGATTTGACGAACGGAGGCTCGACTGGATGAATGGTGTATTTATTCGCGCACTGCCGATTGATGAACTCTTCCAACGATGCAGTAGGTTCTGGCCAGAAAGCGCTCAGGCCAGTACCGACGATTACAAAAAACAGGTCCTCTCCCTCGCACAAGAGCGACTAAAATTCTTTGCAGAATTGCCACTCCTCACTGAGTACTTCTTTACGGATTTACCTGTCAATCCAGACCTGATTAGTGGTAATAAGCAACTCAAAAAGCTCGACGCCAGCGAAGTCAAACACCTGCTCGAGCAAGCCAAGGAGGCACTTTCCGCCAGTGACTATACTCCAGAAGCGGTGCAGAATACACTCAACCAACTATTGGAAACCACCGGCCAAAAGCCCGGCACCCTCTTCAGCCTCATCCGCATCGCCACCACCCAAGCCGCCTTTAGCCCAGCCCTCAACGACACCCTCGCCGTTCTCGGCAGAGAGACCACCCTCCGCCGCATTAACCAGCAACTAGCTGTTCTGTAGCCTCTCTACTGCTTGCGTAACACTAGCTAGCAAGGCATCAGCCTCCAGCATCGCAAATAACGTCTCTTCATCAAGCTGATCGCTCACTTGCTCCATTTTATCAGCCGCCAAACGCAGCTGAATTTCGTGTAATGCTACGCGTTCTTTACGCGACATCTCTCCTTGAAACTCCATCCCATCATACCTTTTCTTATTCAGACACCGTCTTAGGCATACCAGAAATTTTGCAGTCTAAATTGATTACATTGTATCAACCCAACACCATATTGTAATTGTCATACTTACTATGTCACAAATTGTTATCTGTTGCAAGTTATTAACGGATTCTGAGGACGGTGGGGTCAGCGTCTGGACCGGTGGGTTGCGGAGTCGAATCGGGATTAGATTTTTTGCGGCGGCGGGTGCGCTTTCGCTTTGGCTTAGCAGGAGTATCTGGTGTTGATGCAGGGGCGGGGGAGTCGGCAATTCGAGGCGTCTGAACAGGTGAAAGGGCTTCGGCCACAGTAGTAACCTCTTCAATATTCTTATAGGTCTCAGGCTTAGGCTCAGCGGCGGGGCGTGGTTTTGGTTGCTTAGGTTGCTGTTTGGGTTGTTGCTTGACGGGCGCAAGGTAGCGGTCATGCATGAATTCTTCAATTTGCCCACGATCAACCGAGTAATTCTGCCGGCTATGTGCCACGATATATGCGCTAAAGTCTGGCGGCGGCGGCGGAATGGGCATGGTGGTAGCAGAGAACGCCTGTGCCTTTTCACCGTCAATGGTCATACTGACCACAAAATGGCGATTATGCATATGAACCATGTCTGCTTCCTCAAACTTTGGCTCAAAATACTTGAGCATAACGCGCGCGTCATCAGCACTAGTCCGGAAAGAAACGATAGATCCGACGTTGCCAAACACCGCGTCACGGACCCCTAAGCTCATCTGCGCGATATACTGGTTTGCAACCGTGAGGTTTAGTGCATATTTACGAGCTTCCGACAGAATGACCGCAAATGAATCGGTGGCGAAGTTCTGAAACTCATCCACATACAGGTAGAACGGCGTACGCTCTGCCTGGGGAATATCGGCCCTCGACATCGCACCCATCTGGATTTTGGTCACAAGCAAAGCACCAAGTAAGCTGGCATTATCCTCACCGATGAGTCCACGCGACAGGTTGACTATCAGTATCTTGCGCTCGTCCATAATTTTACGGATATTAAAACTGCTTTTCGGCTGACCAATGATATTACGGACAATCGGGTTGGCGGTAAATGCACCCACTTTGTTCAGTACGGGCGCGACCGCTTCGGCGGCAAACTTATCGTTCCAGCTGGCAAATTCTACGGTCCAAAAATTCCGTACAACCGGATCTTCCACATATGATAAAACTTCTTCCCGAAATTTTTTCTCAGTCAATATGCGAGTAATATCCAGCATAGTTGCGCCCGGATAGTCGAGCAGGGCAAGCAAACTATACCGCAGGATGTATTCAAGCCGCGGACCCCACGATTCAAACATACGCTTCAGTACGCCGATGAGTTCTGATGCAGTATGAGTTTTCAGCGTCGCGTCAGTCACTTCCATGGGATTAAAAGCAATCGGAAAATCAACGTCTGCCGGATTGAAATAAATGACGTCCTGTATACGATGCTCCGGGATGCGCTTCAAAATACTGAGCGCGTAATCACCATGTGGATCAATCACTGCAAAACCATACGGGCTATAGATGTCGGATATGGTCAGGAGTTCAAGCATACCAGACTTACCGACACCAGTCTGGCCAATGATATACATGTGTCGTCCACGATCAGTCCGTGGCATGCCGAAGACCGTATTATGCCCGCGAAAATTCGTCACCGCCACGGGGCTAACCTCGTGCATATTGGCCTGCGTGGCAATAGGCAGGGTAGCAGGCGGCTCGGCGGTCTTGGCACTTGCCCACAGTATATTCGGGGTCTCGACGTTGGTGTGCGGAAGATGATACAAACTGGCAACTTCTTCGATATTCAGCACGAACCCACGTTTGGCGAACGAACGGCTTCGATATTGTTCAACCTCATACTCTCCGGTGGTGTATGCCTTCTGCGCGAACCCATTAAGATATGTCGTATTAAATTGTTTAAAACTGGCGGTAATTGCTTGCATACGCATCCGTGCCTGGGGTGCATTTGCGCCGCGATAGATGATACGTACGGTTACTTCATAGGCAAGTTTGTGTGACTTTTCTTCGGCAGCATTGGCACGGGCAGATTCATGCTCTGCCAACTTGGGGGTATCTGATTTTGTTTCTGGCGGTGCCCAGAGTGCACTGAGCATGCCCGTCGTACTGGTCTTACCGCCCCTGATTTTCCCGGCATACGATTCGCTCTTTTTGTACCAGTTATCTAAGGCCGGGCGAACAATCACCTGCAACCATGCTTCCTCATGCGCATCAAATTGAGCTAATGTCGCGGTAATTGCGGCAAGGGGGTCAACTTCAAAACTCGGAAACGTTTTAATGGGCAGGGCCTCATGCGCTGTCAATTTCAGTTCGGTGCTTAATGCTACTGCATCCGGTATGACATTGGTGATAGTGTAATCAGGCACCTCACTAATATGGACCGTAGGATACTGTGCGTAAATCTGTTCCTCGACGAAGCTTTTCAGATACTGTGGCACCCATACATAGAAGCCGATACGTTTGGCCTTGACGGCGATCTCAAAGCTGAGGCGTTCCCTGATGCTCCGTTGGCCCATAAACGTGGATTGTGTACTCAGAAGCAAGCCGTGAAGACTGGCGAGCATCTGTTCAGCTGCCAGCTCTTTTTTCTCGTTGGTGCGAGGTACCTGGAGCAACAGAACGGTACCGTCGGTTTCCTGGGTAGCTTGCGGTCGTTTAGAGAAAATCATTACCGATATAGTATACGCCTAAACAGGGGTAAACCACAATATAAAGGATATGCTTTCTGTATTTGACGGTAAGAGGCTTGTTCACAATAGCCAGAATGCGTACAATAACGGTTATGATTGATGGAATTAAACCGCCGAAACGGCCTCTTGAACCGCGCCCACCTGCAAAACTTAATCTTACCGCGACCGACGAACCAGAGCCAGCCTTTGTACCGCCGGAGTCCATAGCTGCTCCAGTAGAAGAGCACACAACGACCACGGCTCCCGATGCATCATCAGGCGCTTCGAGCCGTCGTAGCACTATACTGAAATTCCATCCAGTAGCGTGGTTTAAGGGTTTGAGCAAGAAACAGAAGATTGGGTTCACGGCACTTGTGGCCGTATTGCTTGCTGCTCTGGGAGCGGGTGCCTGGGCACTTTTCCTGAAGCCTGAACCCGCGCCTGCGCCAGCTCCCGTTGTGCAAGAAAAGAAAGAAGAGCCGCCGAAACCGACCATCTACTATTCGCCCCTCACTGGCAGCCCCGTGAGTAAGGAGCAATCAGAATACCCGGTCATTGGGGTTATGATTGAGAACAGTCCTGATGCACGGCCACAATCAGGGCTCAAAGATGCCGGTGTGGTGTTTGAGGCAATCGCAGAAGGCGGTATCACTCGATTCCTCGCGCTATTCCAAGAGGCACATCCTGATTATGTCGGCCCTGTCCGCTCGGTTAGACCATACTATGTTGATTGGCTTCAAGGATTTGATGCGGCAGTTGCCCACGTCGGAGGCAGCGGCGAAGCACTCGCCAAGATTCGCAACGAAGGTGTTCGTGACCTCGACCAGTTCGCAAACCCGGGACCGTTCAACCGTGTCCGTACGCGGTATGCCCCTCACAACATGTATACCAATATCGGTAGCTTGTTCTCGCTCGCCAAGGAAAAGGGGTGGAATACCAGTACATTCACCGGCTTCCCGAGAAAAGCAGAAAAACCAAGTGCATCCATCACGGCTAATGCGATTGACATTACTATCTCAGGAGCCCTCTATAATGTGCACTACGATTATGACGCGACAACCAATAGCTATAAGCGCGTACTGGCAGGAAAACCGCACCTCGATGAACGATCCAAGGCACAACTCAGTCCAAAGGTCGTAGTCGTGATGATCGTTCCTTACAGTATTCATCCGGATGGCGTGCACTCGGCCTACCAAACAATTGGCTCAGGTAAAACATACGTCTTCCAGGATGGGATTGCCACGGAGGGCAGCTGGGAGAAGCCGAGCAGTAAAGCACAAATCGTGCTCAAAGATGCAGCCGGGAAACCACTTGAACTGAATGCAGGTCAAACATGGATCACTGCTACCAGCATACCCAGTAACGTGACATATCGGCCATAACAAGAAAGTACGGCATAGGTGGACCACTTTCATAAGCTCGAACAGCAAGTACGAACAAACATATTCTTAGGAATTATTGGAGCGGGTATTCCTGTACTTGGCGGCACCTGGCTCGCTATTGAGCTGCTCGAGCTAAACACCCTGACTGCGCTCGCAATAGCCTGTGGCATACTTATCGCGAGTGCTGGGGTATTGGCATTTTCTTTGAGTGCAATGGCACTCAAACCTATCAAACTACTCTGGCAAGCCATATTACACATTGATCCAGATCACCATGGTACACCCGCGCCAAACCTCAATAATTTGAAGATAGGCCGAGAACTCGTCACCAACTTAACACTTCAAATCTATCAGTTTGCTAGCCAACAAAACAGCAAGGATCTCGTCGCCCACCGAAAAGAAATCAGCCAGGCAGCAAATATCGTTAACCATCTTCCGCTGCCACTTTTCGTATTCAATAAGCAACTTATTGTCACGAATGCCAGTAATGCCTCACTGGAGTATTGCAAATTAGAGAGCTCGCAGTTATTTGGCGTGTCACTGTTTGACAACCTCCGGCTCGAATTCCCAAGTGAACACACGCTCGAACAATGGGTCGAAGATTGCCAGAACAACAAAGTGACGGATACGGCTTACTGGGAGCGAGTTCATGTTTTATCAAAAGACGATAACAGCCTGATCCGCCAGTGTGACATTGCCGCATATTATAATCGTGATAACCCAAGCGGTACGGAATTCATCGTAACCCTATTTGACCGCACGGAACGTTACAACCAGGATGATCAATCACTCAGTTTTGTGGCACTCGCGGTGCACGAACTCCGCACGCCACTTACGATGCTCAGAGGATACATAGAAGTTTTTGAAGAAGAGATCGGCCCGAGCCTCGATACTGAGCTCCAATCATTCATGCTGAAAATGCAGGCGTCTGCGAAACAGCTCTCCAGCATTGTCACCAATATCCTGAACGTTGCGCGAATTGACCAGAACCAGCTGTCATTTCACCTAACTGAAGAAAACTGGCCGGAAGTACTACAAGGTGCTTCTGCTGATGCGGAGGTGTTGGCAGGGGCGCGCGGTAAAACTATTGAGTACGATATTCAGTCCGATCTTCCCAAGGTCGCCGTAGACCGAGTCAGTATCTACGAGGTGCTGACAAACTTACTTGAAAATGCTGTCAAATATAGTGGTGACTCCAAGCGCATCATCGTCAGTACGTCGCTCGACAAAGAAGGCAATGTCCAGACCACTGTTCAGGATTTCGGACAGGGGATTCCTACCAGCGGTCTTCCGACGTTATTCGAGAAATTCTCTCGCAATCACCGAACGCGTTCTCAGGTTAGCGGTACGGGACTTGGCCTGTATCTAACGAAAGCCATTATAACGGCACATGGCGGCCAGGTTTGGGCCTCTTCCAAGGAAGGCGAAGGTAGTACTTTCGGATTCACCTTAATCCCATACGCCAATCTAGCCCAAGAGATCAAGGACAGTGCCAACAAAGAAATAACCCGCAATGCCCATGGCTGGATAAAGAACCATTCCTTGTACCGCAGGTAACATAAGAGTAGGATTGAACATATATGGATAACAAGCAGATATCCCCAAACGGTATACGCGTACTCTGCATCGAAGATGAGCATTTCATTAGCGAACTCTACGCGCGAGCCCTCACTAAAGCAGGTTATGAGGTAAAAGTCGTCATTGACGGAGAGGAAGGGCTGAAGGAAGCTCAGTCAGATCAATACGATATCATTCTGCTCGATATCATGATCCCCAACCTGACTGGAACAGAAATCCTGAACCGTCTCCGGAGTCCTGATGCGCCACAAATCCATAGCCGTATTATCATTACAACCAATCTTGAACAGGGCGAAGAAGGACGAGCAGCCGTCGAGCAAAAGGCCGATGGCTATATTGTGAAGGCAGAGATGACACCCCGACAACTTGTCGAATTTCTAGACCAGCTTAATGTACATGAGCCAAAATAGGGCTATACTATACTCAGCGATGTGAGGGCTCGTATGCACGTTCCTCCTTACAAGCTTCTCTAACTACCGCCGTTATCCAACGGCTCTAGCCAGACAACTGGCTCTAATACATCCCACTTTTTACCCCTTTAAATTTGGAAAGGTAGTTAGTTTATGAAGGTTTCTGAAAAAAATATATATCATGATGCGCTTCCGCAGGATGTGGGCGTCTCTATACATACCGGCTTCCCAAATCCCGCTATTGATGCCTCACTCAAAGATCTGGACCTTAACCAGCTGCTCGTACATCACCCAGTGGCAACCTACCTCATGCGCATAACTGGTGATGACTGGCGAAGCCTGGGGATTCTCGATAATGACATTGTTATCGTCGACCGAGCGTTTTCTGCGCAGCGCAATGACCTGGTTGCGTGGTGGGAGCACGATACTTTTACCCTTGGGTACGCGCACCAGCTGCCGAAGAATACGGCTCATTGGGGTGTCGTCACCGCGACCATCCACCAATTTAAATAACATATATCTTTTGCTATTGGAGCACTTATGAGAAATGAAAAATCTCCCATCCTCGCCCTCGTCGACTGCAATAATTTCTTCGTCTCGTGCGAGCGGTTATTCCGCCCCGACCTTGAGGGGAGGCCGGTTATTGTACTAAGTAGTAACGACGGATGTGCTGTGTCACGGAGCGATGAAGCTAAAGCGCTTGGCGTTCCTATGGGAGCGCCCGCTTTCAAGTACCGTGAGCTCTTTGCGCGTCACCACGTCGCACAGTTCAGTGCCAATTTTGAACTATACGGTAATATCTCGCGACGCATCACCACACTACTGACTTCTATTACTCCACGCACTGAAATCTATTCAGTAGATGAGTCATTTCTTGATCTCTCAGAGCTACCCATTTCCGACTACGAAGCATGGGGCAGGGAGGTACGCAAGCATATTCTTGACTGGGTTGGTATCCCGGTTTCTATCGGTATCGCTCCTACTAAGACGCTCGCGAAACTCGCCAATCTCCAAGCCAAAAAGAACCCAGAACTCGGCGGGGTCCTGTCATTCGTGAAAAGTCGTGAAAACCGTGAAAATTCAGAGTTTTCACAGACCGCTTTTGACCAAGACCGCGCGACGCACTATCTGTCCAAAACTCCTATCGCAGATGTGTGGGGGATTGGTTGGCGTCTGGCTCCTCAGATGCGGGCAGAGGGTATTGGTACGGCACTTGGCATGGCGCAGCTACGCCCACAGCGAGCCCAACAGCTCATGGGTATTCACGGCCGACAACTGGTTGCAGAGTTGAATGGTATAGCTTGCTATCCTCTGGAGCTGGAGGGGAAGTTACCGAAGAGCGTGGCTGCTACCCGTACATTCGGCGAGGATACCAACAATCGTGCCGCCATCGAGGCCGCACTTGCAACATTTATCGCAACCGCGAGCTTTAAACTCCGACGGAGCAATCAACTTGCTACTCGCTTAACCGTATTTATCACGACCAACAAACACAAACCAGGCTATAACGTCTGGCGTCAGGAGGTTCGTTTATCCCAGCCTACGGCTGATCCCGGTATACTTCTGCAGGAGGCGACCCGCGTATGTGCCACCTTCTACCGAACAGGCGTAGCATATCACCGTGCAGGCGTGGGGCTACACGATTTTGTCCCCAATCACACACTCCAGACAGATCTCATGGGGAATGTGAACATTCGACAGCACGACCAGTCCCGCCAGCGGATGCAAGCGTTCGATCATATCAACAATCGCTACGGCAAGCGGACTATTCGGCTCGCCACCGAGCTGATGGGTACCACGTGGCGACCTAAATATAATTTACGGAGCCCCCGCTATGTCAGCCGGTGGAGTGAGTTACCGCCAATACGGCCACAGCAATATCCTCTTTGCAGATGAATGCCATAAGAGCTTGTGGACATCACCGTTATCAAGCTTCCGCATATAATCAAACGCTTAATCAGCTCGATCTCGGCTGAAATAAATTAACCCAAGTACGGCCAGCCGTTCTCATGGTATTAAGGATATCATTTAGACATACAGCGACAGCTACAGCAGTGATATTATCGGTATTAATACCCTGCTCATTTACGAGAATGGGTGGGCTGCCCCGTGTGCTATGCTTTCGTGATCTGGAATTTATGATATCTATATACTATTTCTCGTCACTCGTTTATTCTTAAGTTAAAATTAAGTAAGGTTAAGCATAAAATGAATGATGAAAATTTGACTAACACTGAGAGTCAGGCGACACAATCTGCACCGTTACCTTTGACACCTGACGAATCATCCGTAAACCCTGGTTTGGTAACGAATTCTACTGTCCCACTTCAACCAACCTTACCTGCATCTGCGCCCCAACAGTTTGTTACCGGCAGCGGAATACACAAGAAGTCGTCAAGACGGAAATTTATACTGTTCTTTGGCATTCTTGCTTCCTTACTCGCTATAGGCGGAGGGGCGGCTGCTTACTTCTTCCTACAATATGTACCCAATAAGCCGGAAATAGTACTAAATAATGCCGTCATAGCCTTCGTCGAAAAACCTGGTAATTACGATATATCTGGCAAGCTTGATCAGGCTGGGCCAAATGACCCCGACTTTGATTTCAGGATGACGACGGCAAGCTCAGGAAATGCCTCAACCGAACTGTTTATGTCAACATTCCTTCAGAACCCGCATATTCAGACTGTGAAAAATAATAACAAGGTCTATGTGCAATTTTCAGGATTTGAAGACTTTAAGACAATGGCGAAGCACTACAGAAACTCAGGTGCTCCTGGTATTCAAGAAGCAATTGCTGCATTTACTGAATCAAGCAACATTGCAGCTAACCAACAGAAGTGGATACAGGTAGATGATTTTATTCTTAACCAGCCCGCTGCACCGGCGACCCCTACTAAAATTCAAGGAATACCAGGTGCGACCTTGAATACGGTCGGTGCTGTAGAAACAATCAATGGTAAGCAAGCACGAAAGTACGAAGTAACATTGAACAAAGATGCCTTTAAGCTGCTAGTCGCACAGTTAGATAAGAACGCTGGCGTTCCAGTGTTGTCTGGTATATTGGGAGTCCAAGACGTAACAGCAGGCGAAGTAAAAGTGAATGTCTGGGTAGACCTTAAGTCAAAGACGATTGAGCAAATAACTTACAGTGGTCGTCCACTCAAGAATGCCACATTCGACATCAAGATTGCTCAGGCAAAATCAGCAAATATTGAATCAGTAGCTGGTGACAAACTCACCAAGCAGCTTGGTTACGGCATAGTTAATGATGTAATTTTCAATAAAGTCTGGCAGCAAGGTGGAAGCGATACAGACAAGCAACGAATAGCTGACTTAAAAGGCATTAAGGCTGCTCTTGAGATATACAAAGCTCGTACTGGTTCCTACCCTGAAAGGTATGAAATGGCGGTTAACCAAGATGCACTTATCGGTGGACAAATGAAAGGGGCTGACCCTGAAGTATTCAAAGACCCAGGCGGTCGATACATAGGCAGAAGCGGCAGTCAGTATGCGTATGTACCAGCTCAGGGTAATGATGACCAGAACTGTGGGAAGTTTTCAAAACCGTGTATCAAATTCTTCATCAATACAACACTTGATGACGGCAAGCAGTATCAGCTCAACTCTGATTGATTAAAATAACCGTTATAATGCTAACCATAAGCAAAGGAATATAAAATGAATAAAGTATTAACCAGAACATTTAACGCAGGACTTCTAGCAGGTTTTGCTCTCGTATCTATTGCTACTGCATTGCCAAGCCGTGCAGCTGCATTGGACGCTTCATTTGTACCCCAAGCATCAGCAACCCTAACCTGTCAGAGCGAGACTAAAACCGACAAGAAAATTACAAAATTCACGAACAATGCACCAACTGGCTCTAAAATCGTATTGGTCCAGCAAGATACAAACGGCAATTTTGGCACTCAAGAACTTGCGGTAGGTGATGTAGTAGTCAATACCCCACGACTATTCTGGAGAGTGGACGGCGTGTATCTTGGACCCTGGGAGGTACCAACGACTATTGAGGGTAAGTGTCTAACAAGTGAGTCTGCTTATGCAAACACCCCTCCCGCCAATAAGACTAACATCCTGCCTTATGCTGTAGGAGCTGGTTCGGTGTTGGTTCTAGTTGGTGTATTTGTTGCTGGGAAGAAATTTGGCAGGAAGTAGACGCGGAACTTACCCTTGTGTTTCTCCGAACAACCCCAGTAACGACTGTATTAGAATTTAGGAACACTATCCTGATCACTGGGTCGAGAAATAGTCTATCGAAGTTGCAAGATTAGCTCATTTTGTAGACAATTACGCTGTATGACAAGTCTGACTTTACGTACAAGCGAGTAATCAAATACCCGGATTGTGACAGTATGCTATCAACTAACGCTGCGTGGTAATAATTGCGTCTCCTGTCATGTATCTCATTACAAACATGAAGGGCGTTGTTCCCAGATGCATAAGCTTGGGTTTGATCAGACAGTCGAAACTTGATAAAAGCTATAGATGTTAAGCCCGAGTAAATATACAAATTCATGTCTGGTGACTGCACGGGGAATATGACATATATTCTTGCGGCGTGCTCGGAATTAATTCCTGTGCGCGTCCTCGAATATCGAACCCTGGGTTCGATTCGTCTCACGAATGAAACCACCAAAGAAAATACCCCACACTAGGTGGGGCACTTTCTTTGGTGAGCATGATTTTGGAAAGCTGAAGTGGCACGAGGAAACGATCTTTTGGAAGATTGTCAAGCTACCACCTTTCCGAACACTCTCCTTGGACGTTTCCGGTACTTGCC
>CAZPVS010000001.1:133754-166618 GCA_964590315.1 uncultured Candidatus Saccharibacteria bacterium | reverse complement strand
CAAAGATGTAGTTTCGGGCCTGCCAAAGGTAGGTTGAGTCCCTCCTGGCCCTCCATACCGGTTATGCTTAGTTCCTCTTCGTACAGAAAAGCTTTTGTTGTATAGTTTATAAGTGCAAGACAGCCACCTCCCCCAGATTCGCAAAATTCTGACCGAGCATCTCGGCAGCCCCGTCACAGTAACACCCCTCCATCCCGAAGCCTACAACCTTATCTTTTCGGTTGAGTGCCGGCAAGCTAAATACATCCTGAAGCTATACCCAGCTGGTTCGTTCGAAGAGCGGGTATTCGAGCTGGAGCTGTTGTGTAGACTATCAGGATCAGACTCAAGTACAGCTTTTCCTGTTGCCGCCTTGGATGAAGTGCTGACTATAGCAGATATGCCAGCAATCCTTTTTGAGCTCATCCGAGGCAGAAGTGTACGCCCAGAGGATATTACGCCGAGCTTTCTTCGAAAGCTAGCAGCCGTCCAGGCCGTCATGCACTCCACGCTCATGAGCGCAAACCTGGGCCATAAGGAGCGGTTCAATCCGCTCAGCTTCGACTATCTGGAGTATTTTAATTTTCATACAGACGATCAGACGCTGCTCGGTATCGTAGACGCGATGAAAACCCAAGCTGCAGACCTCGACGCTGATGGTATGCTTGAGACAATCATTCACGATGACTTAAGCGTCGATAACGTACTTATTGATTCAAGCCATAGTATTCACATCATTGACTTTGACGATGCCCATAAATCACTTCGGATCAGCGACATTGGAACTGCCGTAAAGGAGTTCATCGTCGACCATCATGGCGTCAACGATGACAGTATCCGGAAATACCTGGAGGCCTATACCGCTGTAAATACAGCCGCTCCCCTTAGTGATGCGGAGCTGAATGCCCTGCCATTCATGATCAAACGGCGCGCCTTATTCATGTACGCTTATTATTCATCGAGACTTGAAAAGCCACAGGCACGGCAGCGTGCACAAAAGCAGCTCCAAAGCCTGCTGTTGACCGCTCGAACGCCTTTCTCTATCCTCTCTAGTGCTGCAGAAATTTAGCTGTCTGGGAATGATCGAGGTGATGCTTGATCTGCTCGAACGCATCATTGCTCGGTATAACTTTTGTCACTGCTTTCTGGCCTTCTAAATAAGCCACGAGTTCTGCCAATTCCCAATCGGGCATGCCAATCGAATCTTCAATCAGAAACAGCAGGTCAAAGCTCTTCGCCACAGAAGAAAGGCGGCCAAATTTTGGCCAGCGCGCCCGAAGCTTTATCTCTTCGAAGTCGAGAGCATCAGCCGACGTAAACAAGTAATGGTCAGCTTCATATATCATCTCTTTTTTGTCGCCAGAGCTAGCCTGGGCATATGAAGCATGGGGCGACAAGTTTGCAATGTCATAAGCCGCATCTAAGAGACCGAGCGTAGAATAATTCTCAGCCAGTTTCTTTACAATCTCAGCCGATAACTCCGATGAGCCCAATACACCAACTTTATATAACATGTCACAGTAGACGAGCGGCGATACTTTTTCGCGATATGATGCAGCGTCATTCCTGATCATGGTTGCGCTCATGCCATGCTTCTCACGCTCAGGATCGAGCACAACGTTTTGCAAACCCAAAGCCTGGCTTACATGCTCACCGTAATATTCGGACGACAGGAAATGAGTCAGAGGCACTCCATCGAAAACCGTCTTGAGGTAAGTATCCTGGAGCTGTTTAACTTCAGGTGTGTCCTCATGTCTGTTTGGCGCGTTGTAACCTTGCAGTACCTTAACCCTATTCGTTGGAAAAGTTTGCTTCACCCAGAATGCTCTTCTTTCGAGAGGAATGCTAGTTATGTCCGGACAATCATACAGCAGTACGTACAATTCATCGACTACTTCCAGGCATTCGTTTATAAGCGCTTCATGCCCGACATGCATCGGAGCAAACTTAGCAAGCGTCAGACCGACTTTTTTAGCCATTACACTTATCCCTTCTTCACTGCAAGGTAGGCGTCGCTCGCCTTTTCTGCTTCACTCTCACCGCTTAGGAACTGCACAATTTCAAATGCTAAACGTTCACGAGATTTTTCTATAGGCATCGATGACAATATATCCTCGATTTCATCCAGTTCTAATAATGTATTGTTTACAAACAGTACTTCGACCATGCTGTCCGACTGGGCCATGATTTGCTTATAAATGGTGCTCGGTTTTTCGTGAAGAAAAACACCCGTCCCTTTGCTTTTAGACATGAGCTCCCCTGTAACAGGATCTTCCATCAGCGTGACGGCAACCACGTATTTGTCCCGCTCGTGTAATCTTTTTTGTAGTGATCTACCAACGAGCGCATTGAATATCTGATCAGTGCCACACAGCTCTACATCGACGTCCATAGCAACTGAGTCATAACCTTGCATAAGCGGGTAGAGGAATTCATGCAGGTAAAGCGGCTCTTCTTTTGCAAGCCTCTTCTGGAACGTGTCCCGTTCTATCATCTGTTGGACGGTAACGTTCGAAGCGAGGTCACATACCTTATCCATCTTGGTCGGAGCCAACCAAGTACTGTTGTATTTCACAATCGGAGGATTTTTCTTGTCATCGAAGTTCATGAGCGGCTTGACAAGTTTTTTCCAGGTAGCAACGTTTGCATTGACTTGCTCTTCGGTTAACTGGTTCCGTGCTTCAGAGCGCCCCGTAGGGTCTCCAATACGAGCCGTAAAATCACCAAACAGGACGACGGTTTCGTGACCTAACTGACGGAATTTCTCAAGCAGCATAAGGTTCTTGGCATGGCTCAAATGAAGTGTTGGAGCGGTGGCATCAAAGCCAATATAAAAGCGCAGCCTCTTGCCGCTCAACAGTTCCTTACGAAAGCCATCAAGACCTGGCAATATGCTAACAATCGTTCCGCGGTTTAAGATTTTATCTATATCGCTTGGATTTGTGTTAATGACTGCATTAGATACGGACATTGCACTATAATAGTACACTTTATCTGTTTTTTATAGACCGGTGGCCATCCGAGAATGTACGAGTAGTCTGGTATAATAAGAGCAATCATTTTTTAATTGTTTATATCAGTCAGGCCCAGCATGAACTACTTAGCAGGATCCGCTAATTCACCTATTCCTTACCCCGAGAATTATCCAAAAGACGTAATAGCAGGTCATGGCCCATTCGTGGTAGACGCGAACGGCCAGGAGTACATTGACTTATGGATGGGCTACGGCGCGCTACTATTCGGGCATGCGGACGAAGAGATTAAGAAATCTGTCACCGAACGTCTTAACTCTGGTTGGTTCTTTTCCTATCCAACCAAGATGGAAAAGGATCTCGCGATGACCCTTCACGACATCGTACCGTGTGCCGAAAGAGTCCGCTTCGGTACGACAGGCTCTGATGCTGTCGCCTATGCCATACGGGCTTCTAGAAGCTTCACGGGCCGGCAGAAAGTCCTCGTCATAGACGGCGGCTACCACGGCGTACACGAAAACATGATATCACGGGCTGGGAGCATATCTCAGGCGGTTCACGACAAAGTTCCGTTCAGCGATGTCGAGGCCATCACGGGTAAATTACTTACAGGCGAATACGCTTGCGTCATACTCGAACCAATACTTGCAAACAACGGCTGTGTTCCGCCGGCAGACGGCTATCTAGCCGCCGTCCGAAAAGCATGCGACGATAGCAAAACGGTTCTTGTTTTCGATGAAGTGGTCGTTGGCTTTAGGACCGCGCTCGGCGGTGCCCAATCATACTTTGAGATTACGCCTGACATCTGTACCTTTTCTAAGGCAATAGCGGGTGGCTTCCCTCTCTCCGTTGTCTGCGGTAAACAAGCAGTACTTGAACAATATGCACCCACAGGTCCGGTATTCTTCGCCGGTACGTTCAATGGCTCACCCGTTTCGTTAGCTGCAGCAGAACATATAATCCGAAGGCTAAAAGATAATCCACCATATGATGAGCTCAACGAGCTGCGCCAGAAGATTACAACCGAACTGACGGCCCATGCTAAGTCTCTTGGCCTGCCCTTTGCCATACAAGGCATCGGCTCCATGATGTCTTTGGCATTTGGTTGCGATACGTTCCCACAAGGAGCAGTAGCGGCTGGAGCAAACGCGGAAATGTACGAGAAATTTGCCTCACATCTGGCAAGTTCGGAGAAGATACTGTTGCCTCCAATGTTCACTGAAACGATTTTCCTTTCGCCAGTTCACGTAGCGGAAGAGGCCAAAATCATTTCATCATTAAAGTCATGCATGACATGGCTCAAAGAGCAGTAGTAGGAATAATGATGACAGTACTAGATAATCTCAACCAGACTATTGAATGCGCCTCCGCGACTAAGCTGTACCACGAAGAGCTCAAAGGTATAGATTTCCCATTACATTCAGTTACCGAAATCGAGAAACTGCCCTTCACCACTAAGCAGGACTTACGGGCAGCCTATCCTTACGGTGGTCTCGCCGTGTCCAAAGATCAAATCATTGAATTCCATACGAGCTCCGGCACATCCGGAAAACCTGTCGGCTCGTTTTTAACGGCCCAAGACATAGCCAATGGTAATAAGGCTATTGGCGAAGCATGGGCGTATTTCGGCGTCGGCAAGGACAGCGTCGTGCTCTTTGCTATGAGCTACGGACTGTTCAGCGGAGCGGCCTTAAACTCGTATGCCATTCAGTCATTGGGTGGCTTAGTTATTCCAGCGAGCATCATACCAATTGAGAAATACGTCGAACTGATCCAGGACTTGGGAGTTAATACGCTGGTTGCGCTTCCAGGATTCTATTACTATCTCCATGAAACAATGCTGCGCTATGATATTGATCCCAAACAGACGAGCCTGAAGACTATGATAGCCGCCGGCGAATCATACTCTGAAGCCACCAGACAGCAAATCCAGGATATGTTCAACACTAAGGTCTACGACCATTACGGCCTCGCCGAGGTTAATACTGGCATAGCTTACGAATGCTCCTTCCAACAAGGCATGCATATCTTAGACTCTTACGTACACGCTGAGATTATTCAGGATGGCGTTCCAGCGCCTGTTGGCGGCGAAGGTGAACTCGTCCTAACAAGTCTCGAAAAAGAAGCCTCGCCTATCATCCGTTACCGCACGGGTGATAAAGTAACGAACTTAGGCATCCGAGACTGCCAGTGCGGCAAACGGTCGCAAATGATTAGCCGGGTACATGGCAGGCTTGATTCTGTCATTTCTATCAAAGGCATCAAAGTCGACCCTTACGAACTCAAATCAAAGATACAGCATGAACTCGGTTATGTAAATGACGGACTAATAACGTTCATGATAGCGAAGAACACCATTCATTACAAACCAACAATACTCATTGCAAGCGAAGATACGAGCGTCCACAGAGATATTGAAGATTTTCTACGCAACAATACCTTCGTAAACTTCAAAGTCGAGTCGGCTCCTAAAGAGTTCTGGTTCAAGAATAAGAACAAGGCTAAAATCGTCGAATATGTCTAGCGCCATCCTTCCAAGAGCAGAGACAGCCCAGATCTGCTCAGCTATTGAAAAGCTACTTTCCGCAGATAAAGCCTATTACGAGCGTCTGAATGCAGCTATATCAAACGATACCACGTGGGCCTTCGAACAAGACTATGCCTACGCCGTAACGAACCTTCGACAATACACATCAAATCAATATGACACATTTGAAGTACTGCGTCATAAGCCAAAAGGAAACGTGCTTTTGTTCTTGTCGTATAACGAGCCGCTCATTATGAACATCTTTCCCATCTTACACGCTCTCGTTGCCGGCAACCGAGTGTCAGTCCGTCCGAGCCGCTCAGCGCTTGAGCTTGCAAAGAAGGTCTGGCTTCCCATCCAAGAACAATTCCCGGCCCTACACAGCAAGCTAACCTTTGTCGACGGCGACCCTGATGTAGCGTATGGACTGATTCCAAAGATGCAGGCAGTCTTTTTCTTCGGCTCCGAGCATAACGCAAAGAAGGTAGCTCAAGAATGTGCAAAGCACCTCGTAGAATTTCAGCCCGAAATCGAAGGAGCCGATTTTGCCGTATTCAAACACGATTCGCCGACAGTTGATTTTGAGGCATACGCAGAGTATCTGCTCACCGAAGCTTTCCATCACAGCGGACAGCGCTGCCAGCGCTTGCAAGGCATATACGTCCATCGGGATAATCTTGGCGACTTAACTACGGCGCTCTCATCCCGCTATCATCAGCTACAAAGCGAGCATTTTATTCAATTCATGGCTCCTCAGCTCAGCGCAACGCAGGACAAACTCTTTCCGGCTCTCACCCAGGACATTGAGGCAGCACATCCCGAGAATGTTATTTCAGCATCGTCGGATATTCCTGTTATTATTTTTGAACCAAATGAATCTTCTTTGTTTATCGACAACGCGTACTTTCTTCCAACATTTTGGGTTAAATCTTATGAATCCACCGGGCGGCTTCTTAATCTGGTAAGCAAACGCAAGTACCGCTCTGGAATGAACATATTTAGCGACAATAAGGAATTTACAGATCAAATCGTAGCCGACACTGATTTTGCAAGGTACACCATAAATTCACAGCACAGCTTGATCCGTCCAACCGAAGGTTGGGGCGGGTGCCAGCCAACCGGCTACGGCGGTAATATGCACTGGCTGGAAAAGTTTTCGGACCGCTACACCGTCATTAACGATGGGAATTTATTCTCATAGCCACGTTATAAGTAATTCCACTACAACGAATGACGAAATGCCAGGCGCTATAACCGCCCCGTGCATTGAAGATTAGTTGCGATAACATCTACGATGGCCCTCCATATAAAAACACCTACCTCGCCGTAGGTGTTTTTATGTGGCTGAGCTATATGGACTCGAGCACTCGACACGCCAAAGGGTGGAGAGGTGAGAACAGCCTGTGGCTGTTCGCAAGGAAATCTACTCTTGAAAACTTGTTTTCAAAGATGTAGTTTCGGGCCTGCCAAAGGTAGGTTGAGTCCCTCCTGGCCCTCCAAAATAAGAACCGTGCCTTGTGTGCGGTTTTTATTTTGGCTTGTCATAAGTGAACGAGAACGAAAATACCCAGTGGGTGTTTCCCGCCCTTTAGCCCGAAGGGTTTACTTGGTAATTCTAAATTTGAATTGCCGTAAAGGTCGAGTCCCTCTTGACCCATCACCTCCTCATAATCCTGTCTTTGTGTTTGGTAACTTAACCTTAGTAATTATAGAAGTGATTTTGATATAGTTATGGAATGGAAGCATTAAAAAGTTTAAATCTCGGTCTGAGGTTCACTCTCGAACTATGCCTCATTTTCGCACTTTGTTTTGGCGGGTTTCATATAACGAATCATCTCCTTTTTAAGTGGCTCTTAGTAATTATTCTGCCACTCAGCGCCGCATTAATCTGGGGCACGTTTATAGCCCCTAAGGCAGCACATTTACTTGATCAGCCTCAGAGAATGCTAATTGAACTTCTCTTGTTTGGAACAGCGGTCGCGCTCCTATTCGCTACTGGTCATAAAACCGCTGGCTTCGTACTAGCTGGCGCTGTCTTACTGAACGAAGTACTTCTGATAAGCTGGAGGCAATGATGAATATACATAACGAGGCCCCTGTTAAGCACTCGGACTCTGTAGTTGTCAATGCATCAGTTGAAAAAATATGGCGGATCATGAGTGATATTGAGAAATGGCCTGATTGGAACCCGGAAACTACATGGACTAAACTCAACGGAAAATTGGAGCCTGGAACTACATTTGTTTGGAAAGCGGGCCCAGGGACCATAACCTCAACACTGGAAGAAGTAAGTGCACCACGCTTGATAGCATGGTCAGGCAAGTTGTTTGGGATAAGAGCGATCCATATTTGGCGGATTGGCTCAAAAGAAGGTTTAACGACCGTAACAACAGAAGAATCATGGGATGGATTGATACCAAAACTTCTTAAGAGAAGTAGTGAGAAGGCTTTGGTCAAGGCAATCGAAAAAGGACTTGCTCAGCTTAAAATCGCTGCTGAAAGTCCCGAAAAATAGGACCTCCGCTAAACATCCTTAATATGGCCTCTTCTTTGTTATGATGAGTTGATGGAAATACGATTGGCAAGACCTGATGATAGGGATGAAATCGTGAGTATGTACGAACGATCTCAAGAGGCCACCGGACTACCCTACCCACAACACGTTCCCAAAATGGAGTTAGGAAAAAGACTGTACGCCCGTGCAGCGATACACCGTTATGTCGCCGTTGACAAGCAGAAAATCGTTGGCCATGGTCTTATAGAGTATGCAAATCAATCTCACATAACTGAATGGCAAGCGGCTCTTGATTATCCCACGGCACCTTTATTGGAAATGGGCGGGGCATTTGTTGAGCCAACACTGGGACGACTAGGGATATGGACTGCCTTACTTTCACACCGGATAGATGTCATTCGCGATACAGGTGCTACCCCCGTGTCCGTTACGTGGGCCCAGAATGAACATGTCAAAAAGAAATTTATAACCTTTGGTGGGATAATCACCTGTCGTAAACCTACGGCTCATGGCGATGTTGACCTATTTATTTTTCCGTGAGATAAAATATGCTCTATCGATTTACCTCTTTGAAACAGTTAGACAGGGGGCTGGTGCCATTGGAGCGTTACTCACTCTAGTAACATTTCATGGCATTTATTTCCTCAGGCTGGGCGTATAATAAAACGTAAGAAAGCGAGGTTCTGGACATGGAAGATAATAAAATATTACAGCTCGTATATACGTTCTTTGTTGGCATATTAATCGCGATTTTCGTGGGGGTAGGTATCGACACCTTTTATACCTCACCACCAGCTCCGGAGTATCCCCAAGAGTCAATGAGCTACGCAAAAGAGCCAACCCCGGAACAAGAACAGAAGTCCCGAGAGTTTGAAAAGCAGATGCGTCAACATGACGAAAAAATGAAACCCTATAACCGCAACGTCTCGATGATGACACTCGGAGCTGCGGTACTACTGCTCGCCCTTAGCATCGCCTTTGAAAAGAAAATCAAGATTATTTCTGACGGGATAATGCTCGGTGGCCTGTTCTCACTCCTCTACGGGATAGGCCGTGGGTTGGCCTCTCAAGACAGTAAGTACATGTTTGTCATGGTGAGTATCAGCCTCGTCGTTGTGCTCTATCTTGGATACCACCGATTCGTCAAATTACCTTCAACCAAGACCAAAGCGAGTCAGGTATGATGAAATCCATGACCTTACAGAAAAAGCAGATGCTACGTCGCCTCAATGTCATCGCTGGGGTGTTTCACCTTACCTTTGCGCTTGGGATACTATTACTTTCTAATAATTTTTCATTACCGGTAACCGCCAGTTATTTGGCAGGTCCTCCGGGGAGTGCATTCACGGATCCGGTGACGCTGTTTAATATCAGAACCGGCTATGCAGTTGCATTATTCCTTGGGTTGTCTGCCCTGTTTCATTTCCTGGTTGCTTCGGGCAAATTCTTCCCTCGTTACATCGCTTCGCTCAAACAAAGTAAAAACATCTTCCGGTGGGTAGAATATTCCATTAGTTCTTCATTAATGATCATTCTAATTGCCCAAATAACCGGCATTAGCGACTACGCAGCACTGTTGGCAATATTTGGGGTCAACGTTTCTATGATTCTCTTTGGGTGGCTTCAGGAAGAATATACTTCACCTGGGGATGGGCGCTGGCTACCGTTTATTTTCGGTTGTATTGCCGGTATTATTCCATGGCTTATTGTAGCCATTAGCGTCATTTCACCTGGATCACCCTCTTCTGCAAGCCCACCGACATTTGTATACGGCATCATATTTTCCATCTTTGCCTTGTTCAATTCTTTTGCACTGGTACAGTACAAGCAATACCAAGCACGAGGTAAGTGGACAGACTATCTAAGGGGTGAAGTGGCATATATTGTGCTAAGTTTTACGGCCAAAAGCGCCCTCGCAGTCCAAATATTCGCCAATACTCTGATATAGCCGTAGACAGAATCTTGATGTCTAAGAACTAGGAATTACGCAGGACCATCCCCCAGGCACCTATAACCATCGTCACTACTCGGGGACGATGTAACTGCGCAACATCATCCTTAGCATCCAACAATGCACAAATAATCGCAAGTTCACCAAAACGGTGGATGGCACTCCGCGGAGTGCACAAATTACGGATGTGCTCCTTTGCTCCATCAAATGCATCTTGAATAATGCCAGCATCAGTAGAGACATCTAAGACATCTTCAAATGCATGCAGTTCGTCTTCCATGCCCATATTGTAGCTGAATATGTAAGAAAATTGCTAGATACGGTCATGCTGCACCCTCTTGGCTATGCGGTAGCTCATAACGTGCTACCACGAGCGCACGCACCCTCTGCTAATAGAATGATCTGTTATCGAAACTGAGTGCTTCTTTAATTTGCTTACGCTCAGTGCGGTATTCTTTAAACTCTTCCCAGGCTTTCATCATGTTATCCTCCACATTTTTCTTCTAACATTAAATAGTGTAAGTAAAATGATTTTGTGTTTCTGTTAAGTATCTTTCAATCAATATAAATGTACGTGTGTTTTGTGGCGGAATGTATCCATAGATGGACAGAACAGCTTATAATTATATCCGTTAAGTATTTAACAGCAGTAAAGCTGCATAAAAGGTGATAATGGTTCGTAATTCTAAGCCAATTGTAAGGAAAAAAGTATATAACCATACTGGTTTACGTATGAGAGTTAAGAAAGTTTACGATCAATTTATTAACCTGCCGCTCATCCGAAGATTTCGGCAATACTCGACGAAGAAAAAGATAATTGTCACGACGAGTGCTGCTGTTGGCATGGGACTTATCATAGCTATTGGCACATTTGCCTATTATGCGCGGGCTATCTCAGACCCAGAAAGATTGATGAACCATAACAATACGGGGATCGCCTTACTCGATAAACACGGCGAGGTGTTTTATTCGCGCGGGGTCGTCAAAGATTTCAAACAGGTTAAACTGGCTGATATGTCTCCTCACCTCCCTAAAGCACTCGTCGCGAGTGAAGACAAGAACTTTTATACTGATCCCGGATTTTCAGTGCGAGGCATGAGCCGTGCCCTCTTCAACAACGTCAAGGAGACAGACCTGACCGGCAGTGGCGGATCGGGGATTACACAGCAACTTGTTAAGAACAATCTATTGACTACTGATAAGAACTTTCTCAGAAAATATCAGGAACTATGTATGGCGATTGCCATTGAGCAACGATATACCAAAGATGAGATTCTTGAGATGTACCTTAACTCGGTCTACTACGGGAACGACGCGTTCGGAATAGAAAATGCTGCCCAGACATATTTTGGTAAGTCAGCAAAGGACTTAGACCTCGCAGAGAGCGCTATGCTCATCGGCATCTTACCTGCCCCAAGTGCCTATGCCCCCACAAATGGTGACGAAGAGAAGGCTGAGAAGCGTCAAGCATACGTGTTGTCCCGCATGCAGGACGATACGTACATAACCAGTGAGGAAGAAAAGAACGCCCGCGATCAACAACTCACCTATATACCCCCAGAAGAAATTGATGACGGTAATGCGCACCATTTTGCATTAATGGTCATCGACGAATTAAATGAAAAATATGGCGAGGAAAGAATTATCCGATCCGGCTTCCGAGTGAAGACCTCGCTTGACCTTGGCTGGCAAAAAACAGCAGAGGAGGCAGTGGCGAAGCAGATACAAACCCTGGCGATACAAGATGCCCGAAACGGCTCGTTAGTTGCCATTGACCCGTCAACCGGTGAAATCAGGGCACTCGTGGGTAGCGCAGATTGGAACAATACTGAATATGGCAAGGTAAATATGGCTATCACTCCTCGACAGCCCGGCTCAAGTTTTAAGCCCATCTACTACACAGAAGCCATTGATAAGCGTAAGCTCACTGCCGCCACAATACTGGAAGATAAACCTACTGATTTTGGCGGTGGTTACCGGCCTACCAACTATGACTTTAGATATCGAGGTGATGTTACGGTCCGTTATGCATTAGCTAACTCGCTCAATATCCCTGCCGTGAAGGTGATGGAAATGGTCGGGGTGGAGGCATCAGCAAAAACGGCGCAGCGAATGGGTATTTCTACCATTAACGAACCAGAGAAGTACGGATTATCGCTTGCCCTCGGTACTGCCGAAGCTCGCTTGTTAGATATGACTAATGCCTACGCCTCGCTGGCGAAGGGTGGTGATCAGTATACTGCGACAAGTATCAGTGAAATCAAAGATAAATTCGATGACAGTGTCTATCAGTACAAGCCAAAAGCGCAGCGAGTGATGGGCAAGGAAGCTTCGTATATTATGTCGTCTATTCTGTCTGATGAACAAGCAAGAGCCCCTCTTGCGGGTAGCAGGTTCAACATCGGGAGGCCAGCCGCTGTAAAGACCGGGACAACCAATGATAGCAAGGACGCATGGACAATTGGCTACACTCCGCAAGTGGCGATTGGTGTGTGGGTAGGAAATAACGATAATACTCCGATGCGTGGTGTCGGGGGCTCCCTGGGTGCGGGTCCTATATGGCGCTCGGCAATGACTTCCTTTATGCGTGGTGCAAAAGTAGAGCAGTTCCCTCAACCGTCAGGAGTTGTCCAGATGCAGGTCTGCAATAACAACACGACTACCAAGGAGTATTTTGTCCGTGGCACTGAAGGGCCCTTCAAGTGTGCCGAGCCACAGAAGCCTCAGGAAGAAACCAAAAAGCCTGAAGACGACGAAGAGAATAAGCCAAAAAATGATGATGCTGAAGAAGGTCAGGAAAATTTACCCCAAAACCCCGAGGAAACGGACGGGGGAGAAACAACGCCGACTGAGCCAACTGATCCGGGTGATGGAACCACCCCTACCGAGCCAACGGACCCGACAGTACCGACTGAGCCAACTGATCCGGGTGATGGAACCACCCCTACCGAGCCAACAACTCCATAATTGCGCTATCTAAGCTGATCGATGTCCACAACCCCACTGTGCCGTCGTCCATCAAATATGATGGTCGGTATTTTAACCGTCTTGACTCGATCATCTACGATAATCTTATTTGCTTCGATCTGTTTCCTGACGCCTTCTGAACGTGATTCGCGTGCGATTACGCGTATCTCATCTGCATCATAGCCAAACTCTTGCAACCATTCCTGCAGTAGTTTTTCGGTCTCAGTACTTGTAAGGAGCATATTTATCTTAACCTGATAGTTCATTCCCTGCCGATCTGTACCGGTGAAGATTCGGTCCAAAATTTTCCAGTCTACCGCCTCCTTTTCATTAGAGAGGGGCGACAGTTTGATTGCCTCGAGGTACTGGGTAACGAGTAAAGAATTGGGGAATTTGTATCCGCTTGGTGTGCGGGTATCTTGTATAGGATATGCGATGTAGGTCACGTTGTACCTGTCAGAAAGAGCAGCTGTTTTTTGGTTCTTATAGAGCTGCCCACAGAATTGACAACCGGGATCGATGATCTCTACTGCTGTAGGTTTACGAGCATCAAAGGGTTTTTCATAGCTCGCTTGAGTGGGTACGTACTCTTCCGCCATCCAGGTCTGCATACGGGTGGGAATATTAGTCACTGTTTCTGCAAATCCTCGAAACTCATCTGCAAACCACGTGTGAAGCTGCAAATCCTTTGCCGAATCGACGAAACTTGGCTTCACTGTTTCGATAGAGCAGGCTTCAGATCCAAGACTGCATGAGGCGGCATTTGAGGGATTGCATGTTCCGTACACATACAGGTTTAAACCACTTTTTACCGCAACATAGAGACTCAAGACCGTCAGTAATACTTTGAGAAAGGCACCAACTTCTATCCCAATATTTGCAGCCTTGAGATACTGCGGTCGCCGGACGGCAACTCGGGCCAGCATGCGGCTTTTTAATTCATTTTTAAATGTTGTGTCACAGGGCCGCAATGTCAGTTTGCGGGCAACACAACCCCATGATTTTTTCAGTAATCTACGGTATTTTGCAGAGAACACCCCAATAATTACCAAAACGATAAACGCAGCAATACAGAACATCGACTAACCCCTCCCTGTTAACGAACTCATGACTGATATGATTTTGTCGACGTCAGCCGGTGTATTATGAAGCCCGAGAGAAAATCTGAGCAATGGTGGACTTTGAATGGTTTCTTTCAGGTAATAATGGCAGCAGAAATAGCCACTGCGAGCCATGATGCCTGCTGCAGACAAATAGATTGCTAACTGATGGGCATCCATGGTGTGACTGGTCAGTGAAATAACGGGGGAAACCCTCTTATTGAACACTGTGACGCCAGACATAGCTGTAAGCCCCTCATATAACTGCGAGCTTAGCTGTGCCATATATTCTTGCGGGGATACACCCTGTGGTTTGACATGCTCGAGCCAGCGTGTTGCCTCACCAAGCGCGATGATTTCTCCAAATGCCTGCAGACCCGGCTCAAGGAGCACGCTCGTCTCGTCATCAAGCAGAGTATATTCTGTTTCACGTACATCACTCACCATGCCCCCACCCACAAAACTGACAGCAAGCGTACGCAGAAGCTCTTTTCGAGCAACCATGACACCTAGGCTCGCACTATACATTTTGTGAGCCGAAAAACAGATAGCGTCTGCGTCAGTTCCCTGCAGCATTTCGTAGCTATGCGCCATGGCCTGGGCCGCATCAATAATTACAATTCCGCCACAATCATGGGTGTCTCTGATGAGTTCATTGATATTCTGTAACATCCGACCATCGATGTTTGAAACTGCATTCAGTACCACTACCGCCCGCTCAAGTTGTTCGGGACTATACTCGACAGCACCCGACTCTGCACGCGGTAGTACAATACGCTCCACGCCCAGTCGCTTGGCAAGGGCTATGGTGGGGAGAAAGACAGAGTTATGTTCGATGTCGGTAGTAATAACTCTCTGGTACTGGCCTTCCGGGAGCTGCTGTAAGAGTAAGTTAATTCCGTAGGTGGTATTGAGTGTAAAAGAGACTGCGTACGCCTTGGGTGATAATTTGAGCAGTTTCAACAGCTCGCGCCGTGTCGCATCAACCTTCTCGTCTACCTGCTGTCCCCAGGCATATTTTACCCGGCCGCCACAGGCGTTGTACGTGTGATAATAATCAGTTAATGTCTGAATCACCGACTCCGGACGTAAGGATTGACACGCAGCATCGACGTAAATGTCTTTATCGGGGAGATATGCGAAACCTGATACTCGGGAAGAGTTTACTTTCTCAATCGGAGAGCTCTTTTTATGGGCACCAAACATATACGTCATAGTATATACGGCATCGCCATTTCGGATTGTGACTCGGCTCACATCCTCCCCCTCATCGGGAGGCGAATGTAGCCTTATATGTACATGAGAAATTTAAAAATCATGTGGTACACCCGGCAGGAGTCGAACCTACGACCTTTGGTACCGGAAACCAACGCTCTATCCAGCTGAGCTACGGGTGCATATATCAGTAACATTGTATCAGAGGACTCAGCACAGCACCCTAGGCTATCACGAAAAATTATCTTAGCTTAGGGAATAATGTGAATAAGGATCTAGCCCAGGGCATCTAAAACGCTATTTGAACCACGGCGCAATAACCACCACCCGAACACGACAGTTAGCATACCGCCGATAATGCCAATGATTTTACTGCTCAGCTCAATATTATTTACAAAGAAGAAAATAATTGCAGCAGCTAAGCCAAGGAAAATGAATATAACTCCAAATCCAATACAGAGGGCTTTCTTAAGTACGCTCATTACGTCAAATATAGCAGATGTGATGTTCAGCCGAAAATGTACACCCGGCAAGATAGTGCACTTCTACAGTCGTGCTCGGTGCAAGCACCTGTGCGCGTCCTCGAAGATCGAACTTTTTAGCTCGAATCTTGTCTCGATGAATCGAGCAGAAATTAAAACCGCCCCTGAAGGGACGGTCTAAATTTCTCCTGGTACACCCGGCAAGATTCGAACTTGCGACACCTGGTTCCGAAGACCAGTGCTCTAATCCACTGAGCTACGGGTGCATGTATAAATTGTAAACGATTCAAACCCTCGGTCACAATCCAACCGTTACATGAGAACCATTCCAGATTACCACATCTGTTACGATACTGGTAGTCCTGGCTATAGTGAGGATGAAAATAGCCCTGATTTACAAGTAGTTAATTACTTCATAATTTTACTGTGGCTTATCTAATAGCGATGTAGTCAGGGGAACGATACTATAGAATAGCAATTAACCAAGAGGAGGGCCTATGGCTACATCAGACAGAGGATTTGCATCTATGGACGCCAACAAGCAACGAGAAATCGCAAGTAAAGGAGGCAAAGCCACTGGCGGAAAGAACCTGACAACTGAGGCACGTTCAAAGGGCGGTAAAGCCAGTCGCCGCGGAAGTTCTCGATTATAACCCTAGTTTAAAAAGTGCTCCCTAGCGAAAAGGCTGCTTGTTATAGCAGCCTTTTTATATGTCAAAGGTTCTACGCCTTGTTGTGCTTGTCCGATTTTTCACTATCGATATCTTGCACGGGACGTGGTTCAGGTAGACTGGGCGGCACAGCTGGTTGTTGTGACAATGTTTTCTGAAGTAATTCGATAACGCTTTGCGCGTGCTCTTTGCTCATACCGAGCCGCGAAACTACTAAGGGCTGGTTGCCAGGACCGCTCGTCTGCATGAAATTCAGCACCACGCCGTGTTCATTGACAATCACATGGGCCATATCGGTATAGGCAATTTGTACATCCATGGGCATGACCATAACCGCCTGCTTGATTGCGCCGAACTCGTCTGTGCTCATGCTTGCGGTGCCGGTATCTGATTGATCGTAGCCGGCCAGCTCCCATAGCTTTGTGGCTTCATCTTCTTTCACGGCAAAGTGGCTGATGAGCAACAATAAAATATCTTCGCTTGGGCGGTTTTTGCCCTGCTCGATTTCAGTCAGTACATCTATCTCGATTTCAACCGCCCCTGAAACCTCAGCAAGACTCTCGCGCAGACTCTCGCGCATGCCTTTCAGGCGGCTACCTAGTGTTTTATAGGGATACTCTCGGTTTTTCTCTACCATTCACCATTTATGGTACACCGGTATAGGCCGACAATCAACCAAAAGAATAGTATACTTTCAAGCATGTACATCCTTGAAAACGTTCCATTATCATCATTTTCAACCATGCGTCTGGGCGGCACGGGCGCGCACATGACTGAAGTCACCTCTCGTAACGAGCTTGCTGAAGCGGTGCAGTGGGCCGACGAGCGCGGTCTACCCGCAATCGTCATTGGCGAAGGCAGTAATATCATCTGGGACGATGACGGCTATCCAGGATTGGTCATCGTTAATAAGATTCCGGGTTTCTCAGTCACCCATGAGGATGATTTGGGAGCCTATGTCACCGGAGGCGGCGGTATGAACTGGGATGATTTTGTCGCAGAAACAGTCAAGCGCGATCTGACCGGGTTGGAGTTCCTCTCGTTAATACCCGGTACTGTTGGCGCCACCCCAGTACAAAATGTCGGCGCCTATGGAGCTGAAGTGGCTGACACTGTAGCCACCATTGAGGCGTATGACCGAACTGAAAAAAAGTTTGTTACGCTACGCGGTAGTGATAGTAGTTTTGGTTATCGCACCAGCAGGTTCAAAACGACAGATCGTGGCCGATTCTTTATTTCGGCAGTGACATTTTTCTTGCAGAAATCAGCACCCCAACCGCCATTTTATTCTGCCCTGGAGCAATACCTCAAAGAACACAGCCCGGGAAATGCCACACCACAAACTGTCCGAGAAGCCGTCATCGCTATACGAAGTAGCAAACTGCCTGACCCGAAGTTAATCGCCAATAACGGGTCATTCTTTTCTAATCCGATTATTAGTAATGACCAGTACTTTGCACTGTCGAGCAATTATCCCGATATGCCACATTGGACCACTGATACCGGCGTGAAGATTGCTGCCGCATGGCTACTCGAACAAGCCGGATTTAAAGACTTTCATGATGCAGAAACTGGTATGGCCACCTGGCACAAGCAACCGCTGGTACTGGTAAACGAGCACGCTCAGCAAACCGCACAACTGAAGGTATTCCGGCAGAAGATTATTGATGCTGTTGCTGCCAAGTTCGGTATTATTCTCGAACAAGAACCTGAATTGATATAATAGTTAACAAGTTAAGTATTATGCGTGGTCACTGGGCAGCGGGAACTGCAACGCGAATGCCTTAACCTCTTCGCGCAATGTACTGAGTGTATCTTCATCATCACGAGCTGCTATTGCCTTGGCCATCCACTCAGCTATTTGCTCCATATGCTCTTCTACTAAACCGCGAGTTGTAATAGCGGGTGTCCCTAGTCGGATGCCACTTGGGCGAAATGGTGGCAGCGGGTCATCAGCAACTGCATTTTTGTTGAGCGTCAGCCCTACTTTGTCGAGTGCGCTCTCTGCCATGTTGCCATCAATTTCAAAACTTTTGTATACGTCAGCAAGAATGAGGTGGTTGCTCGTCCCACCGGTTACTAGTTGAAACCCCCGAGCAGACAATGCATCTGCCAGGACACGGGCGTTTGAAACTATCTGGCTAGCATAGTGCTTGAACTCTGGCTGCAGTGCTTCACCAAATGCTACTGCTTTTGCCGCGATAACATGCATATGCGGGCCGCCCTGCATACCCGGGAAGATAGATCGGTCAATAAGCGTTGGGATGTTTTCGATAGTTTTTTCTGGCGCCTTGAGGGGATTACCGACAATGCCGCGACTTAGAATAAGTCCGCCACGTGGGCCCCTGAGTGTTTTGTGGGTCGTCGTGGTGATTACATGAAATCCATAGTCGAACGGATTTTTCGCCACACCGCCAACAATTAGACCGGCAATATGCGCCATGTCCGCCATGAGTAGCGCACCGACTTCGTTACCAATCTCGGCAAATTTGGCGTAATCAAGCTCTCGTGGATATGCGCTAAACCCGGCCAAAATAATCTTAGGCTTGTGCTCATGGGCCAACGCACGAAGTTCATCATAATCTATTTCGCCAGTTGCTGGGTCTTTCATTTTGTAGCGCACAAAGTTATATAGTTTGGCGCTACGCGTTACCGGTGCACCATGCGTCAGGTGACCACCATGACTAAGGTCCATTGCGAGTACCGTATCTCCCGGCTCGAGCCACGCACTATAGACCGCTTCATTTGCCGGAGCTCCTGAATGAGGCTGGACATTCGCATGATCCGCCTTGAATAATTCTTTGGCTCGCTCAATAGCGAGCGTTTCAATTTGATCGGTAAACTCTTGGCCACCATAATAGCGCCGACCAGGGTAACCTTCAGAGTATTTATTCGTGAACTCACTCCCGAGTGCACGCAATACGTCACTGCTCACATAATTTTCTGACGGTATGAGCTCAAGGCCCTCGCGCTGCCTTTGTAATTCGCCCCGTATCAATCCCTCGACAACTGTATCTCTCATGATGAAACCCCCTTATCTCACTATAATGGCGCTGGTGTGATGCGTCACTTCGTTATACGTGTATTGTACAGTACCGATCACTGACACGACGAGACAGGAATAGTTGGCTGTGCTTTATTTTCGCTTTTTGGGCCAGAATTTAACGACCAGCACCACCGCAACAAGAATCAAGGCGGCTGATAGTGCAAATGCTACTGGAGTACCGGTATTAACCAATCCGCCGCCATCAGTTTGCGTACCAGCTACTTCGCAGGAATTATAGCCTTCGGTTTCACCATAGTTTGCGCAACCATAACCTGTTTCAACTTGAGAGAAGTAATAATATTTCATTTTTGCGTGTTCTGTATGGTTTATTGTATTGCTTATGCATAGTTATTGCAAACCACGCCTGATGCCGTACAATATGACTAATATTCATTGAAAACTCTCTTGTGGTTATATATCAGATACGATATAATTACTTCATTATGTCAAATACCAATGAGAAAATCGGTCACTTAATTTACCAAGTAAGGCAAGAACGCGGCATGACGCAAGCAGAGTTTGCGCGCAAGCTCGGCACCAGCCAGTCCGCAATTAATCGTATAGAGCACGGCAAACAAAATTTAAGTCTTGAGACACTCGGGCGCATCAGTGACGTCCTAAAGAAGCCCCTCATCAGCCTGGGCACCAGTGCGGTTAATTTGCGCATAGAAGGTGGTCACGAGTTAAGCGGCACACTCGAGACAAATGTTTCAAAGAACGCTGCTGTTTGTCTGCTATTTGCAGCCCTGCTCAACAAAGGCACGACTCGACTCAAACACATGCCACGTATTGAAGAGGTCTACCGAATTATCGAGGTTCTGGTCAGTATTGGCGTAGGGGTAAAGTGGCTTCCCGGTAATGACTTAGAAATCAGGCCGCCGGCCACACTCAACATGGCAAAGATGGACAAGACTGCTGCCCGCAAGACCCGCAGTGTCATTATGATGCTCGGTCCACTGATGCATTTGTTTGAAGATTTTAAAATTCCTTACGCAGGTGGATGTAAGCTGGGTACACGTACCGTGCAACCTCATCTGTTTGCGCTCGAAGAATTTGGGGTAGATATTGTCGCAAAGTCCGGACACTACCAGGTGAGTGTTAATAAGAAGCTGCCGACAGAAATTATTCTGTATGAGTCGGGTGACACAACGACAGAAAACGCAATTATGGCCGCAGCCCGATTTGACGGTGAGGTAACAATCAAAATGGCGAGCGCCAATTATATGGTGCAAGATCTCTGCTTCTTCCTCAAAAAGCTTGGCGTCAAGATAGATGGGATCGGTACTAGTACCCTGAAAGTTCGCGGCGTTAAAGAGATTAAGAAGAACGTCACGTACTACCCGAGCGAAGACCCTATCGAATCAATGACCTTTATTGCCGCCGCAGTGGCAACCAATTCAACCCTGACAATCACCCGTTCGCCCATAGAATTCCTTGAACTTGAGCTATTAAAACTCAAGAAGATGGGTCTTACGATTGATGTGTCGGAGAAGTACAAAGCAAACAACGGGCACACAGATCTTGCCGATATCACCGTGCACAAACACAATGGTGAGCTGAAGGCGCTTGAAGAAAAGATTTACGCCCGTCCGTTCCCTGGCCTGAATATCGACAATTTGCCCTACTTTGTACCTGTTGCTGCCATGGCAAAAGGCCGTACACTCATCCATGACTGGGTTTACGAGGAACGGGCACTGTACTACACCGAGATGCGCAAACTTGGTGTCAACGTGACACTAGCCGACCCACACCGAGCATATATCGACGGACCTACCCGCTGGAGTGCTGCAGATATTGTCTGTCCTCCTGCTCTTCGCCCAGCCGTTATTTTGCTGATTGGTATGCTTGCGGCAAATGGCGTATCTATCCTGCGCAACGTATACTCAATCAACCGTGGCTATGAAGACCTCGCCGAAAGACTTGCAAGCGTCGGCGCACACATAACACTCATGCACGAACTCTAGTTCAGCGTCTCAACTGCAGAGCTTTCCAGCCCAGTCCGCAGCCAGAAAATACAGCCGACTGCGATAAGCAGCAGGACGATAAGTATTACCGTACGGTGCCATTCTTTCATGGTTGTACCTCAATTAAGCGTGCCTGTATGGCCAGCCGGTTTTTTGCAGACCACAAGGGTGTACAGGTATAAATGGTTAGGAGTGGCTGATCGGTGGGATCCTCAATGGACACTTCCGTGGCAGCAACTTCACGTATGGACTGCACGGTATAGACGTACCGCTTGCCTTCCCAGTAGATATATAGATTGTCATTCATCTGGACCTTATCGAGGTAGTAAAAGACTGATTTGCCACTGTAGGTAAAACGGTGTCCTGATAGTACTGTATTGCTATTCTCTAGCGGTGTACTCGTAGCAGGTCGACGCCACACCCCCTTGTTGAGCGCGGCGGCAGTCTCTCCCTCATGAATCTGCTCGCGCAGATTGAGCCGTGGAATGATGAGCGTGTTTTCATCCGGTATTGGCTCCTCGGCTAATTGGAGCTGTGGTGGGCTGGAAATAACCGGTGCGTCATATTTAACCCACCAGCTGGCGGCTGGTAAAAGTGGAATCAGCACGATGTACAGTGCCAGCACCACAATAACAATGCTCAATAGATCATTAAATCGCCGGAGCGATATCGTTGTCATTCTTCTATTGTACAAGAGAACAGTACGATTAATGTATATCGGTAGTGCTTATATTACATAACATTAATTAAGTACTTGCCACTTTAATCAAGAAGGCGCATAATTTGATTAGAACAAACATTTGCGGACAAGAGAGTAGGGTGGCAGCGGGCAATTCTATTTATAATATTCCGTAAGTGGAATCATAAGCCTCGCATACCCCTCCCTGTCGCTAAGTTAATCCCAGGAGGTTAGTATGAAACGTGGACTCGTATCCCAGTTAAGACAAAGATTACAAATCGGTTTTATGACAGCGGTTTTTGTGGGGGCGCAGTTCGGCTTTGCCGTCGTTCCCTTTTTACCCGCGCAGACTGCCCTAGCCGCAAATAATATATCCGCAACCGACCACGAGGGCCAAGAGAAGGTTGCCGGGGTTCTTGGCGGTTACACGAACGGCAACGTTACCGAGTATACTGAAGAAGATTCGATTAACTATCGGTTTGACTTAGAGAGCGACAATGCAGCCAGTGGTAAAATGCAGGTCGAGTTCACCTCGAATGACACCGGATGTCTGTTTTATGACGGAAGCTTCAATCTTGGCACCCACGACGGTTCTGCGTCAACACTCACGAGTATTTCAGGCTCAGCTCCCGTCGTAACGTTAGATGGCCCCGCAGTAAACGATGGAAGCGATTGGGTTCAAGTACTAAATGTTACTTTTGCAGCAAGTGGTAGCGCGACAGTTAACTATTACCTCACATTATCAGATGAAGCAGGTGAGTGTAGCAGCGGCTCGCCCCAACATTCAAGGCTAGCAAATGCTCCAGTAACTGGAGACTTCAAAACCATCGGGCAGCAGAATGTATCTATACCTGCCTCGCAGATTATTGAGTTGCCAGAAATATTTGTAGAAAAGTGGGTTGATACAAACGCTGACGGACAGGTAGATCGCCGAGCCACTGCGGGTGAATGGTCATTTTCACTAGATGACGGCGCGCCAGTACCTACTGATGCCAACGGCAAGGTCACATTCACGAACGTCACACCGGACGGCAACCATAGCGTAACTGAATCCAACGGCCCTGCTGGACAAACATTCCTCAGCGGAAGTGGGACGAGGTGTACGTTCACGGGGAGTACCGCCACTGCAAATGTAGCAGCGGGTACGACCAGTACTGACGCGACCTGTATCTTTAATAACGGCGTGCCAAAGGGGTCGATAAAAATCGTCAAGAATGCACTGCCCAATAACCTAACCGATTTTAGCTTCACAGCAAGCGGAACAGGCGTATCCGGTTTTACACTTGATGATGACAGTGGCGTACCAGGTGCGGACAGCACGTACGCTAATGAAAAGCTCTTTAGTAATCTCGCTGCAGGGCAGTACACATTTACAGAAAGTGCTGTGAGTGGCTGGGATCTCACGAACATCTCTTGTCCTAACGCAACGATTGTTGAGAATCTAGTAAACAGAACTGTTACGATTACCCTCGCTGCCGGACAGAATGTCACGTGTACATTCGAAAACAAGCAACGTGGCCAAATTATTGTCACCAAACAGACCAATCCAGATGGCGACCCTGCACAATTCTCTATCACGGCAGCTGGTAGCGGTACTATCGAAGGCACCGCAACCCGAACTATCTCCGACAACGGAACACAGACATATGTTGTGACGCACGGAACATACAACATCAGTGAACAAGATCAGGCAAACTGGACAGAAGACGTGTCGCAATGTCAGGGTCTGACCATTAATGGTAACACCCCTCTGGTGAATGGTATCCCAACACTTACCTGTACAATCACCAATACCAAGCTCGGCAGCCTGACAATTATTAAGAATGCCCTGCCGGATGATGCACAGGACTTCCTGTTCAATGTTACAGGTTTGTCTGGTGGCAGCTTCTCCCTTGATGATGATGCCGATGCCACACTAGGTAATCAGAAGGTATACAACAATCTGCCAGCCGGTAGCTATAGCGTCACCGAACAGTCGACTCCTGGCTGGGCATTAACTTCCCTTGTCTGTGACAACCAAACTATTGAAGGCGCTACCGCGAACATACAGCTCACTCCTGGGCAGCATGTGACATGTACATTCACCAATACCAAGCTCGGATCCATCTCTGGCATTAAATACACGGCAGATGCGAATGGTGCCTTGGGGCCAGTACTGAGCGGATGGACAATTTATATTGATAGTAATAACAACGGACAGCTCGATAACGGTGAGCAATCAGACGTCACGGATGGAAGCGGTGCGTACGCATTTGAAAACCTGCTTCCTGGCAACTACGTACTCAAAGAAGTCCTGACAGCCGGTTGGACACAGATCTTCGGCACAAGTGCTGTTGATCTCACGGCAGGACAAACCTCAACTAGTAATAACTTTGGAAATTTCCAAAACGGTAGTATTAACGGGTTCAAATGGAACGATAAGAACGCCGACGGTGTCGTCAATGTAGATGAAGAAAAACTGAATGGTTGGACTATTACTCTATTTAATGACAACAATGATGTAGACACCGACCTGAACAATCAGGTAGCACAGACCACGACAGCTGGTGAGGGTGCCTACAGCTTCAGCAATCTCAGTCCTGGTACCTACGCAGTCTGTGAAACACAGCAACCGAACTGGGTACAAACATACCCCGCAAACAATCAGTGCCACACCATTACTATTGACCTATCTGGTGAATCCAACCAAGCGAACTTCGGTAACCAAGGTCGCGGTGGCATATCGGTCGTAAAGAATGTCGACACTGATGGTGACGGAGTTATTGACGAACAAAACGTCACAAACTGGACGTGGGATATCAACGGTACAGGCAACTACGCAACTGGCAGCACGAATGTGCAGAGCGTTGCAGCAGGTACCTACACGGTGAGCGAAGACCACAAAACCAACTACCACGTCACCGCAAGTAGTTGTAGCGGCGAAACCGCACCAACCAGCCCGAGTGAGACACTCAGCGCGACAGTTAGCCCCGGCGAAACCGTCACATGTACATTCACGAACACCCGCGATACTGCGTTCATCACTGTCAATAAGGTCGTGAATCCTACTAACGACAGCGGGAAGTTCAACCTCCACATAGACGGCGAAAGAGACTTTACCGAAAGCAACGTCGGCCACGGCGGAACGACGGGCGCCGTCCGAGTACCAACTGGCACCTACACGGTGAGCGAAACTGCCGGTACCGGAACTAGCCTAAGCGACTACACTTCATCACATGAATGTGTGTGGAATGAGCTTCGAGGTGGTGGCGATACAACAACCAGCGTGAGCGGCCTGGTTGTCACAACAGGTGACAACTTAGTCTGTACGTTTACGAACGTCCGCAAGGGAAGCATTACGATCATCAAGGATGCGCAACCTAACTCAGATCAAGCATTTAAGTTCACGGGGAGCCTAGGTGACCCATCTGTTGACGAAGGACCAAACTTTACGCTGGTTGACGATGGCGCTAATGACATCACCGATCGCCGTACCTTTACAGGGCTTGAACCAGGTACATATACTGTAACCGAGCCAAATGTTAAGGATTGGGACCTTGAAAGTATCGTCTGTACTGGTGGCACAGATGCTACCGAGAACAATCGTAATGCGGTCATCAAGTTGCAACCAGGAGAGAACGTAACCTGTACATTTACGAATACAAAACGTGCAGAAGTCACAATCGAAAAAGACGCCTACCCTGCTGATGGTACTGATTTCAACTTCAGTCTCTCAGACGTCGAGTCTGCGGAAATTGTGGCATTCATCATGGCCCAAATTCCATCTGACCCGGACGAAGACTTCGTGCTCGATGACGACGATGACAATACGCTCAGTAACACTAAGTTGTTCACTGATCTACCTGCCGGCACATATGAAATAACCGAAAAGGATATTCCAGAGAATTGGAACCTCACGGATATCACCTGTGAGGGAACCGATGCCTTTAGCCGTACCGGTGATACGCTCACCCTCACCATCGCAAATGGCGATACGATTCACTGTGTCTTTGAGAACAAGAAAGACAGCGCCGTTGTCGTGAACAAGTACAACGACCTGAACCGTAACGGATGGCAGGATGAGAACGAACCCCTACTACCAGACTGGGAATTCACTCTAGAAGAAGTAGAAGGACAATACAGCGAAACGCAATCGACTGATAGTTTTGGGCAAACAACTTTCAACAATGTTACACCTGATAGCAGCTTCACGCTTACTGAAAATCTTGAGGAAAAGGACGGATGGCACCTCTCAAACATCTATTGTGATAATGCGTGGGAATACGACCGGCGAGTCATGGAAAATGACGCAGCATACATCTACACGCGCCCTGGTGAAACTGTCACCTGTAGTGTCGGCAACTACAAGGACGCCGAACTGCTCATTGAAAAGTCTAATGACCAGCCCAGCCCTATCCGCACCGGCACCACAGTTACCTACACGATTACGGTGAGCGTCCCAGAAGACAGCGGCGCGGTGTTTGATGCAGTTATTCGTGACGTACTGCCTACCGGATTTACGTATGTCACGGGGAGCGCTAATCTAACCCCAACGGTTGAGCCAACATACAACACAGTCGGCGAATGGCATATTGGTGACCTATACCCTGGTGACTCCGTAACCCTCACCTATGAAGCAACAATTGATACAAACACCACTGCGGGAACATATAAAAACCTTGCCTACGCAGAAGGGTGTGCAATTGAGGAACAAGCTATCTTCTACTCTCGCGCTATTCTTCTCGAAGATGATGCCCCTGTATGCGATGAGCCAATCAGCACTGACTTTGTTGAATCAGCAGTCACCGTGTCCGTGCCACAAGTACTCGGCGCATCAGTAACCCGTACTCCTGCGGTCCTTGCCGATACGGGTACACAAGACATCTGGCGGGCAGCCCTCATAAGCATTGGGCTTATCACCATCACCGTATCCGCAACTATCATCCGTCGACGTCACAACACAGGAGGAATACTATAATGAAAGGCTTACTTGCCTCATTTATCGCTGCAGTTATCGTACTGGGCACAAGTGCAACCGCTACAGCCGCGAGTACCTGGAAGCTCGATGTTTTCCAGCCAGAGAGCCCCACGACACACCAAAACGTTCGTTTTGAATATGCAGTTATCTCCAAGGATGCCACTGACACGTTTAGTGTCACACTTACCCGAAACGGCAGTCACGTCGAAACACAGAATGTTACTGGGGAGTACGGTGGCTCGGGTGTCTTCGCGGTTACGCTACCGCAACCTGGTGAACACACGTTCACCGTCACAGCGACAGAGTCTGATGGTACATTCCTCAGCGAAACACGTGCCATCACATTATCTCAACCTGTATCTACCGTTGATGCCGGCAATGGCGGTGTGAGCAACGTTGTTATAGAGAATGCGACAAGCGGGGGAACTCGTACGGGGACAGTACTGGCATCAGGATCGGCAGCAGGTGCAACCGGCACGGTGAGCGATCAGGCTGCCAGTATTACTAAGGAAGTCGGGCAAACACTTGGCACTGATAGCAAGAAAGAAGTTGCTGCAGCGTCGAAAGACGACAACATGACCGGTAACGACTGGCTATGGGCGATTCCTGCTTTTGCTGTACTGGGAGGGGCATACTATTGGTTCTTCCAACGACTCGGCCGCGGCCCGTTTGTACGAAGCTAACTAGGAGAAAGCTCCATAAAAAATACCGGCCTGGTGCCGGTATTTTTTATATAAGTGATGCTTCTATCCTTACTTGGATACCCGAACCTACTGACACGCGTAATTGTAATCAAGACCCTTTGACACAAACTGTGTCAGAACTACTGTGCCGTTAGGTGTCAGTGGCGTGGCAGTACACGCGTCCTTAGCAGTTGCGAGACTCGCCCCGCCGGGACGCCAGTTGTGAAGACCCGCGAGGTTACTATCAGCGTCTACGGCATTGCCAACAATTTGACCCCATTGATAGCCCGTGGCATACAGACCAACACGAGCATTAATTGACTGAAAATACGATGTCATACCTTCAAGAACTGCGGTATTGCTCTGGTGATCAAAGCTCGTGCCTGACAATTTCCACGTATTCTCTGTCTCGACATCAAGCCACCATATGTATGTTGATGGACTGGTACTTACAACTTTTGCCTGTATCGCTGCTGGTACAAACCGATCACGGACGTCTTCTACCGCCCGATTCCATCCGTACTGCCAGGCGCACGCCAATGAATCCGTGCCATCGCATGTACCGTATGGATTAGTCACCGGCATGCCTGTTGGATCAATGTTCGTCAGTGGCCATGAGGCGGTGTTGAGACCTCCGGGATTTGCAGTATTAACATACAATTGGACCTTTTCTTGGCTCGTACCACCCACTGATTTGCTCGCCCATATCAGCTGGTCCTTTAGACAGGAATTGGTGGTGGTGGCGAGTCCGCCGTTTACTCCAACAATGCCAAATGCTTGATTCGTCGGCAATCGCTTGCCACACTGCGGCCACGATACATCAATACCAAGTGGTGTGCTCACTGTTCCGCCCGGAGCTTTCCTGGCAGCAAAAACTGTTGCTGGCGCCAACACTAAGACAGCGACTATGCTTATCCCAAATATGCCGATAATTGTATGCTTCATCATTTTATTATACACCGTTTAGCGTCACGATACCGTGTTAGGTCATAGGAATATATCAGTAACCCAAGTCAAAACCCCACACACGGTGGGGCTTTGACTTGGGGCGAATGATGGGGATTGAACCCACGGCCTCCTGGACCACAATCAGGCGCTCTAACCTACTGAGCTACATCCGCCATAACTAATTTGAGTGTACTGTAACGTATATGGAATTACCATATAACTCTGTAGGTTAGAGCGCCATGCGCAGAAATTAATCTTTGCAGTACACTGTGCCTACTGAGCTACTCTCGCCATAAAACAGGGGTGATTATACCGGAAAAACTTGCTAATTACTAGTCTTCTCTTTTGGTTTTGAGAAGTAAAAGAGATAAATGAGCTCAAGTAATCCCAGCGTATTAAGCAATAGGAGTGCCGCAAACCAACCCTTTTGTTCATTGTGCGCTGCACGCCAGATACCAATTATTTTTAATGGCAACGCTAGTAGGGCGCCGGCAATTGCCACTCTTATTAAGGGATCATTTAAGTCGTACATGGCAATTCCTCTTCTTATTGGTGCCCCGGGCTGGATTCGAACCAGCGACCTTGAGCTTAGAAGTCTCCTGCTCTATCCAACTGAGCTACCAGGGCATTGGTGCGGGATACCAGAGTCGAACTGGTCTCTCGAGTTTGGAAAACTCACATATTAACCGATATACGAATCCCGCAGGAACTCACATATTATACCAGATTACATCTGTTATAATACCTATTAAATAAGTTAAACCATTGGAGACATCATGCTACGGCGTATGACGCGTTTTTTAAGAGAGTACCGACAGCTCGGTTTTGCTATTGTGGCACTATTAATCGGTTTGATACTCGATATAAGTGGCCTCGATACAGCTGCGCACTGGGTACTTGGCACGACAGCTGCACTGATAGCCCTCCCGCTCATGAGAGACATGGTACGAACCTTACAGACCGGACACTTCGGCATTGATGTTTTGGCAATAACCGCCATCGTAACTTCGATCCTCCTTAAAGAGTACTGGGCGGCTATCATTATCGTACTCATGTTGACAGGGGGCGAAGCGCTTGAGGATTACGCGCAAAAGCGGGCCAAAAAAGAATTGACGAGTCTCCTTTCGCGTCGCCCCAAAAAGGCCCATTTGCTACGCGGTCGCAAATCAACAGACATTAAAGCGTCGGAGGTAAATCCTGGTGATAAACTATCTATTCTGCCCGGGGAAGTCATACCGGTTGATGCGGTCATACTCGAGGGTAGCACCAGTATTGATGAAGCGACAATTACCGGCGAGAGCATTCCTGTCCTGAAAGAGCCTGGCGATACTATCCTCAGCGGGAGCATTAATATTGAAGGGGCTCTGGTTGTTCGTGCCATTCATGATGCTGCAGACAGTCAATATGAGCAAATCGTAAAACTTGTGAAGGCCGCTACCTCAAGCCAAGCGCCATTTGTGCGGATGGCAGACAGGTACAGCATCCCGTTTACCGCTATTTCTTTCTTTATTGCTGGAGCTGCGTGGTTCGTTTCCGGTGACTCGATGCGTTTCCTTGAAGTCCTAGTCGTAGCAACGCCCTGCCCCTTGCTCTTAGGTGCACCAATTGCCATTATTTCGGGCATGAGCAGAGCATCAAAGCACGGTATTATTATTAAAACCGGTAGTTCGCTCGAACAGCTCGCTGCTGTAAAAACGGTGGCGTTTGACAAGACAGGTACCCTGACTGCTGGACAGCCATCAGTCGATAACATTACTGTATTTAACTCCTTCACGAAACAAGATGTGTTGCGGGCTGCAGCCGCCCTTGAGCAGAGTTCTCATCATATATTGGCAAGCGCTATCATCGACGCGGCAACGGCTGAGAAAATATCATATCAAGCAGCGAAGCAAGTCAAAGAAGTTGCCGGACATGGGCTGAGTGGCCGTTTGAGTGGAAAAACCATTCTCGTCGGTCATTTGAGCCTACTAAAAGATTCTGGTGTAGAGCTACCCGATTCGGTTCGCCCGAAAAACCTTAAACAAACCGTAACGTATGTTGCGATTGATGGATCACTCGCGGGCATCATTACTTTCCGGGACAATATCCGCCCAGAAACAAGCTCGCTGATGGCACGCCTCCGTAAGGCCGGAGTGCAAAACTTTGCATTGGTTACGGGTGACAATGAAGTAGTTGCTGTTGCCGTCGCAAAGCAAGTGAACATCACTGATGTCTATCCGGACTGCCTACCGGCACAAAAGATGCACGCCATAGAACAAATGAAGCCTCCTGTCGCATTTGTGGGTGACGGGGTCAACGATGCACCGGTACTTACTACGGCAGACATTGGTATTGCGTTGGGCGCACGTGGCTCAACCGCTGCAAGCGAAACGGCAGATGTAGTCATCATGCAAGACGATGTCTCAAAAGTAGCGACAGCAGTAGAGATAGCGAAAAGAACACTGTTTATCGCCAAGCAGAGCGTCATGATTGGTATTGTTATCAGTATCGGGCTGATGGCAATATTTGCCACCGGACGATTCACGGCCGTCCAGGGTGCCTTGGTTCAGGAAGTCGTTGATATCATTGTCATACTGAATGCCCTGCGAGCTCACGAGTCATGGCGCATCCGAAAATCTACAACCGGTTAAGCAACACTACTCCAACGAGCGGAATGAGCAAATTATCGCTCCCGTATACACCTAGATTTTCCGTAATGGTCAATATGAATGAGATCCACAGAAGAGTACCAAGTCCAGCCGCGCTGAGCTCGCTGCCATGCAGTAACATAAATCCACCCACGATACAGAATGTCAAGGCGTAAAAGGCGATAGATCCAGCAAGCGATTTCCGCTGACCAAAAATAACATAGCTACTGGATTGACCATAACGCTTGCCTACCAATGCTGCCGCCGCGTCCGCCAGCCCCAGTACGAGCACCATGGTGGCAAATTCCCATTTTGAGTTGGCAAGAAAGACCAGTGCAATAGCACTCATTGGGAAGAAAAAATCTCCGTACGATGTGCGCCCAACATTGTACATTTTTCCAAGATACTTTATTGAGGGGAGCCGGTGTGCATGTTTGTATAGATACCGCGCAACAAATATAGACCACAGAAAGACAAGCTCAACAATGACCACACTCTGTAATGGCAGTAAGAAAGCGAGTCCTGCCAGTCCGACACCGTGCAGTACATGCACCAATTTGCGTGACGATTCATTATCTTTCCCATATGCATCTATCAGCCGCTGAGCGACAACAAGTACTGTCAGTATTAATGCGCACCAGAAGATCAGGCGTAAAATCATATCTGTCATTAAACGCTAAATGTCATTTGTGTGCAATCAAGTGGGCTGTACGTATGTGCGCATAATCTGGCCCTCTGGGCGACGCGCAGCTATCGGTTCGGAGGAGCGGCTGGCCACGGCGTACGTACGGGGGGCAGTAAACCCGTCAATTGATTGTCTTGTGGCGCGCCGGACAGGTCTTTGCGGGGCAATGGGAGCTGCGGCTGGAGCAATCGATTTCTTACTAGGCATAAGAGCTGGCGCCATGGGCGCAAACGAACGAGCAGTAGTCTTGTGCTGCTTTTTGTGTATATCCTGCGCATGCGGACGAATACTCTGCGGAGCGACCTTGAGCGCCTGCTGGCGCTTCATACGCTTCTTCTCGCGATTGGCAACCCACACAAGGATAATGCCTACCTGATACAACACTATAGCTGGCAGGGCCATAATCGCTTGGTTAACAGGGTCGGGTGTAGGCGTCAAAATAGCAGCAGCGATAAAGCTGAACAATATAATATAGCGCTGAGCCCCGATCATACCCTTTGGCTTGAGTGGTTTAATCCGGTTAATGAACAGTACGATAAGTGGCACCTGGAATATCATAGCGAACCCAGCAAGATAGGCGAGTGCAAAATTAAAGTACTCGTTCACCGTTATCAGCGACTGGATACTCTGTCCACCAAACTGAGAGAGAAAATGAAGTGCTGAGGGCAAACTGACAAAGTATGCAAACAAAATACCAAGATACGCCAGATCGAACGACCAAAGCGTAAATGCAATTATGGTCAATCTATGGTGCTTCCGGAGCAGTGGTCCCAAAAAGGCAAAAATATTGTACAGAATAATGGGCAGCGCGATCACAAAACCAACCGCCACACAGACTTTCAGCAAGAAACTAAACCCGCCGTTAGGTGAAGTGTATTTGAGCGTCTCACCAAGAG
>CAZPVS010000001.1:0-133744 GCA_964590315.1 uncultured Candidatus Saccharibacteria bacterium | reverse complement strand
GTATGACCTGCTCGTTGCCCAGGCTGTCGCGGTGCAGCACCTCGCACCAAGCGGAGCCCGGAGCGCTTCAAGCAACCAGCCGTTCACACTATACGCGAGACTTGACCCAGCGATGAGTGCCAAAACTGACCACAGCAATCGCTTTTGCAGCTCGTGTAAGTGATGAATGACTGGTTTTCGAATAGTGCTGCTGTCAACCGCACTATTCATAACTGCCCCCATTTTGTATTAATTAGCTGTTCTGGTTTGGGTTCTGGTTGTCTTTTGGCTCTGGCGCTGCGCCTTCTTTGAAGCCCTTTTGCATTTCATTTGCAGACTGACCAATGCTTCGTGCCAATTTGGGCAAACGGGTCGCGCCAAACAATAGAAGCAGAATAACCAAGATAACAATTAATTCGATTGGACCTAGACCAAACATGAACCCTCCGGTTTTTAATATGTATATCCTTATTCTACCGGTGCATAAGCGATTTGACAATCACCTTTTTTATGACAATTTGGGTACATTAAGTACCGCTCGAGTTCCCTCGCCCGGAGATGACTGCAATGTTATGTCGCCGTTCAAGTAATGCATGATGAGTTTTGAGAGATAGAGACCGAACCCAAGACCCTCTGTATTGAACGTTTCCGCAGATTCAGCCCGCGAGAATGGCTTGAATAGGGCATCGAGTTGTTCTTGTGTCAGACCGGCTCCGTGATCAGCAACAGAGAAGACCACGCCGTCGCTCACTGTGTTTTGCTCTATACGCACGGTAGAATTTTCTGTTGAATATTTTAGGGCATTATCAATCAAATTGTCCAAGACTACCCCGATCAGTGCGGCATTCTGCGCCAACTTGCCTCCTTGCGCGGTAGATTCCAGAGTAATTTGTTTTGCAGCTGCCTTTTCATTATTACGACCCACAATGACATTTACTAAAGAGCTCGCTTCAAACTCTTGAACTGAAGCATGGACAGACAAAGCCTGTAGTTTTGTTGCAAACACAAACTTACTAACGATTTCCTTTAGTTGATTGAACCCCTTTTCTACCCTACTAATATCAGTTCCGGATGCCGCAGATTGCGTCAGCTGTGCCTCAAAAAGCTGGATTTGTTTTGACATACTGCTGGCAGCTTCTGCAATAAACGTGCTCCGTGCGTTATCGAGCTCTCGCTGTGCATCGAGAGTACGTTGCTGATCAAGCCGATTTTGTCGATTTATGTGGCGCTTTCGGACGGTAGACACGAACCATTGCACCAATAGCGCAAGCAGCGCAACCTGGACTAACACATCAACGAGTCGTGGCTGTGTCACCTGGAAGTCCACAAATATGAAGTTGGCAATCAGAATGAGAGCAATAAGAAGAATGAGGGGGCCTATAACGAACGGAGAAAAGAGCGACTTCGTCCATACCTGACGGGCCGTATGCGTAACGGTAATCTGTTCAAGCGCCTTATTATCTTTCAATTTTTGCAACAGGGCGTTCACTTCTGTCTGTATCCCATTTGCACTTGTCTGTAACTGCATCGCCGCAGCATCTGATATTGTTTTTAGCGACTGCAGTAGCTCAATATTACCCTTTATGACAGTTAGGGGCGTACGCAGGTAATGTGACGCGAGCATCAAAAAGTTCTGTTTCTCAAGAACAAGCTGCTTTTCGTGTTCAATAGTGGATAGGATTGTCTGCAGACGATATACCTCATTCTTGGTCTGCCATAGCAAACGGATGATCATGATAATGATGAGTGCTAATAATAGATACGGGAAACTGTACGCTACTGGGGCGGGAACTTTCTGAACTACCTCACCAATCTTCTCATAGACAGCGCCACCAAATTGCTCACCCGTTAAGCGCCTCTCGGCAGCTACGATACTAATATCACCTCCTGATGATCCTCTATCCCCGTTTTGGACCGCCACGGGATCATTCTTCTGGAAATAATAATACTGAATTTGATTTGATGAGTTCTGGAAAACCCATGCCTTTCCAGTACTGTCTGAAGTTTGCGTCACCGGCGCAACATACTCCTTGGTTGGGCTCCAGTAAAGATCTGCCTCGCCGTCTCCATCTGTATCGATAATATGGCTCGTGCTCCCGTCATGTTCCCCATCTGTCGTCGCTAAAACTTCAGACGATCCATCAGGATCTCGAAACGTCTCGTATCCGTTTGCAGGGTTCCCGTCAGTATCCGTTGCTTCTTCTGGGTTGCCATCATTATCAATATCAGACGTAACTACATTGCTTATGGGATTGTTGTCAGGAGCCGCTGTTCCCTCTTCTGGTACGGGGGAATCTGCTGGTGGTGCTGATACCGTACAGCTCGTTTGGTACGCACACGCACCATACGGCCCACTTGTGAAGGGAGCGGCAAAAAGCACACCGGAAAGAGACAGTGATATTACCGACACAAAACCAAACAATTGGATAACACTTTTTAGCATAAGAACTACGCTAAATCATACCAAACTACACTGATGATACATAGTTCGTTAGCGGCCGTATGAGCTCATGCCGTACCCAGAGCCTTGTTTCTGCTGTGGCTGAACGGCTCGAATATTTTGAAGCATTCCGGTAACACCGATAATGCTGAGCACAGCGACCCCTGCATACCGCAAGAATTCCTTACGGCTAACTTCTTGCTGCAGCAGATCATGGACTTTTTCCAAGCTTGCCATAGTATTACGATTTCCTTTTTGTTTTATATCTGTTTGATTTTTTAAGATATACCTCGATTGTAGCACACCTGTCAGTGCCGTCAACTACGGTTGTTTTGGAACAATAAAGCCTACGATAAAGTACGCAATGATCAATAACCCTGCGGTTAAGAATTCCAGAACAATAAAAATAAGCCTGATGACAACTGGGTCGACATGAAAGTAATCGCCCAAGCCGCCGCACAAACCCATCAGTACTTTATCGTCTCTGCTCCTATACAGGCGCCTTGGTTCAACTGGTATATTAGCCATAGTAATAATTATACTCCTTGAGGATGGTTTATATGTCTTTGCTATCTTGTACCAATGAAAAATCCGGCACACAAGCCGGATCTTACATTGGTCGGGGATAAAGGACTCGAACCTTCGACCTCGCGGTCCCAAACCGCGCGCGCTAGCCAACTGCGCCAATCCCCGTAACAAGTCCAGATTTTAACAGATTGCGGGGTTATTTCATAGCCCTAAAGGCGTATCGGATAAATTTCTTTCCCTTTGTAAAGATAAAAAACGGAAACAGCAGGACTGCTCCCACAAAAAACACATGAATCACAGGGCCGGTAAATCTCGGCAATGTCATAACACTACCTAGGCCATGAACTGCTGGCTGATACCTCACCGGTGGCGGAACTTCACTGGTATCAGTATTGTTCTCTGATATTTTTTGTTGAGAGATAGGAGTATTCGGTGTGACGACGGATGGTGGCACTGCGGTAATGAAAATCGGGTCAATCTGACCACATAATGTAGGTGTATAGAATAATAATTCTTGTGTGCCCGTATCGATAACGTCAAACTGGCAGTTTTGGGGTAGTATCCGCACACGTAAAGAAGTTGTCTCTGCTAATACCGTAGGAGACAGCATCCCCACGAATATTGCACTCACCGAAAGAAGAAACAACGCCGTGCGTCTCATTAGTTTGCCACCACCGTGACAGTCATATTGAGCGTGTACGTACCGCTTGGGGTCTCTGGTGGTATGTTTTGGCCTAAGCCTATATTTGTTATATCGAAGAAACAGCTCGCCTGTGCCGTTGCGCCAGCACTTACCAGGGTAACTGCGTCAGTAACACCTTGGCTGAATGCCGCAACTGATCCTTTGGACACACCCGTACTTGTGCAGTCGAGCATACTTGTTATGGTTGATGTCGAGGGGTCCACAGTAAGCTGGCCGCCCGCTCCGTCGGCATCGCCGCCGCTATCGGCGCAACCTGACGGCACGCCACCCCCATCATTGAAATCATAGCCACTAACCCCGTCACTCCAGGTTGCATTTGCACCCGCCGTGGCTGCTATGGATAGTGTCCAGAGATTATTTGCAGTACCATTGTCGACCCTAATAACCTGCGCGCTCGATCCGAGCGTTGCACTGCGAGATTGACAAGAGAAGGAGACAGTCGATACAGGAAACGCCACTGAGGGGCTTACAACACTATTCTCATTGGCATCAATAATGTCTGCGGTGAGCGTACCCGGTGCATAACGATAGTACTTATATGCTGCTGCCAGCCCACTTGTTGATGAAACAGTCGTCTCCATAGCAACACCACCCGCCTCGATGGAGCTCCAGGTCAGGTTAGTCCCATCAAATACAATCCGCTTGGCAAAGACATCTCTACCCCCGTCAATGACAGTCAAGATTGCTTCATTAGGCGCATATGGATTTGCCTCAAGTCGATGCATAAAATCATTGGTAGCATTGGGTGCAGGAGCGGTGGTGAAGTCAGTTTGCAGCCCAGACCACGTGTTGGTGGTTTTATTATAAAATAACCAGTCTACTCCTGAAGCATTATTGTCGTCGTAGGTCACGACAGCCCGACTAGTACCACTTTTTACGAGCCATGTTACTGCAATATTCTTTGTTCCCGTCGCTACCGTATCAATACCGGTATCAAAGTTACTGATCGGTGTCCAGCTACCCCCGTTCCAAATCGCTGCTTCTGCGTCGGCACCATTATCTGTTGCATTTGCGTAGGCAATATAATCACTGGCAGGCTCGGCACTGAGTTCAATGTCGGTTGGCTCTTCCGCAAATGCCGTGGTGGTCACAACCGACCCCCAACTACCGGCGGCAGTTCGTATGACGTGCTTGAGGTCAAGCACCGCATTGTTACCCCAGGTAACCATCAGATCACCTGATACGGATTCAAAGGCAAGATCAAAAGAAAAATTTGTGATAGCCGTTGCCGCTCCCACGCGCGCGAGGTCTGTCGAAAGTGCGGCACTGGGTTCACTAGTAAACGTATTACTTGCTCCGTCCCACACATCTGCAGAAAGATCAAAGTTAGTGTCCCCCCATGCCATTCCAATTTTATCCGAACTTGGTTGCCGCACCAACGCTATTGCATCGACGATACCCGAAGTCCGTGCGGGATCATAATTGCTCGGCCCTACCCAGCTAGACCCATTCCACACTCGGTAGCGCATCTCATTCACGGTCGCCACATTGCCGGTATACACCACCAGTGCCTGGCCAGAGAGGGCTTCGTACTCAATGTCAAATCGTGGCATGCTGCTGTTGCCAACAGATACGCTCCATTCATTGCTCCATGTCGAACCATTCCACCGCTGGATATACAGCATGCCTGCTGTCGTCTGAATACCAGCAATGAACTCGTTTCGCATGGGACTAGGCTGTATGATGACATGACGAATGGTAGAGCCAGCAGCAACGCTAGATAACTCCGCACTCATGGTGGAGCCACTAGCCGTCCACGTACGGTAGCGAGGAGTAGTTACCGTTCCTTGGCCATACATAAATAGCCCGTCTCCCTGGCCCGCAGCGTGCACCGGCCACGGCATAATGTTCGTCAGCAACATGCCCACGACAATGGCTATAATGATTGCTCTTCGCATGAAAAGCCTACTTTTTGGGCTTTTTCTTAGAAGACGACTGGGTACGCGACTTTGTTGTACGAGTTTTAGGAGATGCAGGTTTTCGTTGTGACTTAGAAGTAGCATTCTTATGTTTAGGTACGATATGTTCATCCGCTTTTGTCTCCGTAGAAGCATGCGTAGTCGCCGTGTGAGAAGCGGGCAAACTAATATGACTGTCCGGTGCCAGTATGTACGGTGGCTTCAGTTTATTCATCCGAGCGATAAGTTTCCAGGAAACATGATGTGCCTTGGCAATCGATTGTATGTCGTCACCTTCACGAACCATATATGGAACACTCTTTCTCCTATGACTACGCACATGAACAGCGCGCCATAGTACATACGCCCCGACTGCGAGCAGCAGGAGATAGAACAGCAATGGCCCCGCTGTAGGCACAACAAATATATACACCGAGCGACTCGTTTTGTCCGTCGTCTTGCCAGATTTACCTAACGAAGCTGCGCTGTCCGAATTATATGATGCAGCGGCGGCTACTCGGTATAGACCACCCCAAGCAGGCCGATCAAATTCAAAATTAAATTCGCCGGTCTGATTGGCAAGCACAGGATACTCACCGGATATCGTCTGAACTGCATTACCAAACAATGTTGTAACCTTGGTCTCTAAACGTACGTCAAGCGACACATTGCCGCTATTGCGTAGCTTTTGGTTCACAACAAGCTTTTGTTTATTCTGCGATACGCGCAGATCAGTATAGAAAAGTCCTTTTTTGATTTCGCCCGGCACTGTTATAGCAACCCGAATTGCCGACCGGAAACTTAATTGCACACCGTTCGCACCGCTTTCTGCGGGTTTCTCGACAGCCTGAATAGCAATACAGGCATTATGCTCACCACCAGCTACATTTTTCGGAACTGCAATCATGAAATCGACTGTTTCTTCACCGTTTGGCGGTAAATCGACCTGTTGCTTGGATAATGTAAGCCATGTACCTTCTTGGTCGCGAGTATCTGCTTTTTGTTCGCACGCAAAGGCCCCGCCACTTGATATCACTGCATCCGCCGCATAAACTTCCACAGTCTTTGGCTGGTCGGTGTTGTTTATAAGTGTAACTGCATCATTTACAGATGTACCCGGCGCTAATTCATGAACAAAGATTGACTGTGACCGTGGATTATCAGCTCGGGGTCGTGCCGGTTTGCCACCAACACCACTATTCTCAACCGCATAGGCAGTTGGTCCAAATATCATGTTAGCGCACAATAAGCCAGCTAAGACAACTGCTCGGATAGGGAACTTCATATACTAAAACTACTGTGCAGTAGCGGTCAGTGTCAAGTTAATGGTGTAACTATCAACTGCCTGTTCCGCTGGTAACGTCTGTGACAAGGTGGCGCCCGTGAGATAACCACGCCAGACATCATTCGATGCTGCTGCCGCATTCAGAAGTGTAACACTGTCTACGACTCCTTGGCTAAACGCCGCACTTGAGCCTTTAGTGACGTTAGTAGTTACACAAGAGGCACAGTCTGCGGTAAGCGTTCCGGCGTTTGCATCAATCGTGAGCTGTCCGGCACTTGTATCAGCGTCTACTCCATCATCACAACCAGGATTTGCCCCGGTTGGATCATTGAAATCAAAGAACTGAGAAACACCTGCATTGGCCCAGCGTGTAGTAGCGCCTCCCGTTGCTGCGATAGTGAGCGTCCAACCATTATCAGCTGCGTCAGGATTCATGACATATATACGCTCGTTGTTGGCCCCCAGTGCACCAGTACTGGCAGATCCCCCGTACTGACAATCAAATGAAAACGTCTGGGCACTCAGTGCAGCGCTCGGTGAGACAACAGCATTCCGTGAAGCATCAAGTATATCGGTAGCAAGCGTTCCGGCATTGATTGTTTGTGTCAGGTCTGGTGTGTTAGCTGCAAAAACAGTTCCGCCCATAATTAATATGCTAACTCCTGTAAGCGCTAATAACCTCCGAATGATTCGCATAGATCCCCCAATACAAAGTTCTTTACAACGTATAGTAAAGCTTATGCTTGGAAAGGTCAAGTGGGCAGTATTGTCGGCTACTCCGCGATGCGCTGTATATGCTGAATGTCTTCTGCAAGCCCTGAATGATGATTAATCTGAACGTAGGCAGCATTGAACTGAAGTGGGCCGTCTGTCTGTAGGACGTTTTTTGTTATTTTGCCGTCGCGCCACCTCTGCACAATAGAATCTACCGTGACACCAAGACTAGAGTGAAGTGATCCACACATACCAACATCAGTCATATGCGCAGTGCCCGCAGGGAGGATCATGGCATCCGCAGTAGGTACATGCCAGTGGTCACCAACTACCAACGAAGCTCGACCATCAAGGTAATAGCCTATTACTACTTTTTCACTACTGTAGTCACCGTGTAGATTTACGATTGTCGCGATACGGGGAACCTCTTGTTGACTCTCCAAAATTGCATCAATAACGTGCAGTGGATTATCAACTGGTTTATCCGCATCCTTACCGACGATTTTTCCGAGCAAGCTGACAACAAGCACATCACCATGCTTGGTATGAGCATATTTCCACCCGAGTCCGGGGGTGCCTTCTGGGTAGTTTGCGGGGCGGATAACAGGCTGATTGGGGTCGCTTAAGTTGGGGTATATGTCGTCGTTATAAAGTGTCCAGTTACCACCAGTCACAAAATCCACCCCCAATTGCTTGAGCGTATTAAAATCAGTGACCGTTAGTCCCTTACCGTTACTGACGTTTTCGCCCTGGGCAATAACGAGGTCCAGAGCGAGTTCACGACGAAGCTCCGGCAATACGCGGCGCACTGCTGCAATGCCTTGGTCACCCATAATATCGCCTATGTACAGAATATTCATCCGACCAACTCAGCTTTGATTGCTTGTAGCTCCTGATTTGATATATCCATGGGGATAAACTCGGTTTTAAGCGGCCAATCAGGATCAACAAACGCTTTTCCGCCCACCAAAACTGGCCGAGCGTATCGGGGGATGAAATGGAAATGAACATTCGGATCTTTCATCATTAACGCCAGATAATTAAATTTCTCTGCACCAAATTTCTCGCGCAATAGACGTTCGACATAGGCATACACTGCGGCGAACTCACTCCAGACGCTCTCGTCTAATTCCCCGAGGTGTCGAGCATCTGATTTTGCCGCTAGGACAAGAGTACCTACCGTTATCTGTTGCGGCCTGAGTACAACAACCCAATGCTCAAACTCTTTGATCAAAGAATCAGGATATCCGAATGTCACAATGGTTTCGTTCATGACCGACCTTACTGCTACTTCGCGAATTCTATGGCGCGAGTTTCCCGGATGACATTGACTTTGATGGTTCCAGGATATTGCATAGTACTCTCGATCTTTGTCGCAATATCACGCGCTAATTTGATAGCGGTCAAATCGTCAATCTGACCTGGTTTTACAAACACCCGAACTTCACGACCGGCGCTAATCGCGTATGACTTCTCGATACCATTAAAGCTATTTGCGACATTTTCGAGTTCTTTCATGCGCTCTGCAAAGTTCTCTGCGGAAACATTACGGGCTCCCGGCCGTGCGGCACTGATTGCATCCACAACTCGGATGATCAAAGCTTCTACGGAAGTTGCTTCAACATCGTCATGGTGTTGTTCGGCTGCCAATGCAACTTCCTCTGGTGCACCATATTTACGAAGCATTTCACCGCTAATGTGGTGATGCTTGCCTTCCATCTTATGGGTCAGCGCTTTTCCGAGATCATGGACAAGCGCAGCGTATTTCGCAATTTTGACATTCGCACCGACTTCTTCAGCAATAATGCCGGCGATATGTGCCATTTCGGTACTGTGTTTCAATACATTCTGTCCGTAACTTGTACGGAACTTGAGCTCACCAAGCAGCTGCAGAATCTCTTTTGGAATACCGATGATACCAACTTCACGAGCGGCATCTTCTCCGGCACGAGTCACTTCCTTCTGAACATTCTTCTGGGCTTTCTCTACTACCTCTTCAATTCGTCCAGGGTGGACACGGCCATCTTTGAGTAATAGTTCAAGTGCCTGCCGTGCAACCTCTCGACGAACGGGGTCAAAACTACTGAGAATAATCATGCCAGGGGTATCGTCAACCATGATGTCCACACCGGTTGCGCGCTGCAGCGCCTGGATGTTTCGACCTTCCTTACCGATTATACGGCCCTTCATCTCTTCATCTTCTAGCTTGACCGCCGTCACTGTTCGCTCAGCCGTTACTTCACTTGCCATACGCTCCATGGCTTCAACAATAATGGCTCCTGCCTTCTCTTCTGCCAGCTCTTTAGCTTCGTTCTGAAGTTTACTTATGAGGCCGGTCAAATCATTGCGAATATCCCGTTCGGTCATCTGAAGCAATTTTTCGGCAGCTTCTTTTTTGCTCAGCTTGGCAATCTTCTCAAGCTTATCCTGTTGTTTGGTGCGGATTTCGCGGATTTCATTCTTGAGTGACTCCACTTCATCTTCTGCTTTACGCATAGACTGTGTCCGTTTGTCGAGCTCATCGAGCTTGCGATCAAGATTAACTTCACGATCAAGTAGACGTTGTTCGACTTCCTTTAATTCCTTACGCCGAGATTGCTCAAGTTTCCGAGCTTCTTCATTTGCCTTGTTAACTTCTTCGCGTGCTTCTTCGATTAGTTTGGAAGCCTCTTTTTTTGCTTTATTAAGCTCTTTTTTTGCTTGGTCTTGGGCAGTGCCGAGCTTGCGTTGTGCTACGACGGTATTTGCGCCAAAACCCACAGCAATACCAGCCAACGCCAGTACAATGGTAATTGGATCCATGATTTACCTTTCTATCGGTACTAGAAACAGACGGTGAGCAATCACTATCACTTCATTAGCTCAGGCAGTTTCTAGAAATTCAAGTTTTACAATAACGGACGGTGAACTATAGCAGTAACATCTTCCTATTATGTAACTATACGTGCCGTATGTACGTCGGTCAATATTAGCTCTACCGCGCCGCGTTGTCTTCAACCGCAAATACTATCAGGCGTTTCTTGGCCATGTCCGGAGTACCGTCATAGCGAGCTGGTGCTGTCATGATATTCAAACCGTGCTTCGCGGTATCTATTGATCGCGTCGCGACACTCATATCAATTTCATTGTAGGAATATGTTTGTAGTTTATGCACGGTATACGAGATGATTGCACCATCACCACGCTCAAGTAATATTTTGTCATTAAGCACAAGATCGCCAAGAGAATACAATACCCCATTCATGGTGGGACCCACGGTATGACCATTCAGGAGCACTGCTCCCTCGGCACCCGGCTTACCGCTCGCTTCAAACCATCCAACATCGTAAATGTTTGAGGGGGATATTGGCTCGCCGTTCAGAGCTTTACCAACACGTTTTATGCGGCTTTCAACATTTATGCGCGGTATCCGCACGATGCGTGGCTCATCTGCTGACATCAGGTGACTATTGATATCTTCAGACGTCACTACCGTCTCATCGAGAGGGGCAGTTTCGTTGTGCGGTTGTATCGAGGTTACTGTTGAGCTCGGGGCACTTTGCTCGAACCAATTAATACTGAACGGCAACAAACCCTGAAATGACCACGCAACAATACCAACCGACATTAGCACCGACGCAGTCAGTAGGTGCCTAAATATGTGCCGCCGATGAATGAGACGCGCTTGCTCTTTATACTGTTCGGCTCGCTCAACCATCTGCCGTCTTAAAACCATTGACCGCTTTTGACGTGGCAGGGCTGGCTTGGTCGTCGAACGAGTGCGGGTGTGAGGAGCTTTTATATCAAGATGTTTCTGTGGAGAACTGCTCTCTGGTGGCGTAGGCTTTGGTTGGGGTCTATGTGACATGCTAGACTGTGACACGGATACGATGTCCCGCCCTGCCCGTGGCCGAACACTGCCAACAGCGTAGCGTCTGCCTGGCTCACGATGTGCCCTGCGTATGGTACTATGACTGTTTTTTTGTTCATCCATTTTTATATATCGCCACCTTCTACAGAAGTTCTCTAACCAATTGTTGTTAAAGAATATACAACGATTACTATAGAGGCCGCAGTGGTTTTGTCAACTGTGCCATCGGTGATACGTTCATGATGAGCTAGCTACAAAAACAGTGACTATTTTTTGGGTGCTGTTATGTGAACTGGGGCGCCATACTCAGGAAGCACGACGCGGGAGGCACTTCCCTGACACGCCCGCTCAATTCCTTCTTGTATCCAGTTTTCTCCCGTTGTACCAATAGCCGGCACATTCTCACTGGCTGCCAAAGCATTAACAACTGACAAACCGATGCGTAAGCCCGTGAAACTTCCGGGGCCTTTGTACGCTATCACGGCTTCGATATCTGACCACTGTTTGTGATGTTGTGCTAGCAAATCTGCAATTTTCCGATGGATTGTTTCTGCAAGTTGTCGGTGAGCAGGCCAGGATACGTACGCAATCTGATGGGTATCTTCATACAGACCAAGTTCGGACTCAGGCTTATCGGTACGGACCGTTATTATCAACATATACCCTCCATGACATATCCCAATGACTGGGGATACGAGATAACTACATGTCGGCTTGTATCACCCGTGCGGGTCAGCTCGATTTTTATTCGATCATGAGGCAGCACATGCACTACAACTCCACCCCACTCCACAACAATAACGGTATGAGGATCACCAATGATATCGTGCAATTCATAAGCAGCCAATCCAGCTTCAGGAAGCCGATAAAAATCAAAATGGTGTATGGCAAACTGTGGTGTCGTATAGACCCTACTGACCGTGAAGGTTGGGCTCGCAACTACATCATGGCTACCAGCTCCCGCTACCAATCCCCGCGTGAACGTCGTTTTGCCACCACCAAGATCACTGACGAGCTCAATAACCTCGCCACCGCGAAGATTATGACCCATAATCGTCGCCCAGCGCTGTGTTTGCTCCACGCTCGGTGATTCGAGTCGGACTGTTCGTAACTCTGCCATATCTGTTACCTATGCTAACGTACCGCCATAACGTACTGCAAGTTGTATTTCGCATGGCAGATTAAGAGTATAATTACTATATATGCTGCAACTGAGCGCCACACTACTGAATAAACATGTCATGAGCCTTCGTACCGGTGGTGCTGTCGCGACAATCGACGCAGCCATCATCAACCCCAACAACCTAAAAATTGAGGGCTTCTACTGTTTAGATACGTTCAGTAAGGACCGTCTCGTCCTCCTCTCACAAGACATCAGGGATATTATTGGACAGGGGTTTGTTATTGACGATCATGACGTGCTCGCGCAGCCCGAAGATCTCATTCGGCTCAAAGAAATCATGGACATCAAGTTCGAGCTTATGGGAAAACCCGTCGAAACAGAAAACAGAGAGAAAGTGGGCAAGGTAACCGATTACGCCGTTGATAGTCAGGCTTTGTACATTCAGAAACTCTACGTAGGACAATCCCTCCTAAAGAGTCTCAGTACCGGCCAAATTAGCGTCGACCGTAATCAAATTGTCGAGATCACCAACCGAAAAATCGTCATTAAAGAGCTGCTCAAACCCGTCAGTGCTCGTGCACCTCTCGGCGCACCCGCCACGTCCTAGCCTTACTCGCTTGGGAGAGTGCTTAATATCATCGTAGTTGTAGCCTTGGCGGGCGAGGTACTCCTCATAAGACAAACCTGCAGTTTTTCTCATCGCGCGGTGCTTTGGCACAGCCAAAGTCTCCGGCTGCTCTTTTCCCTTACTCGCTCAGAACGTGCTTAATATCATCGTAGTTGTAGCCTTGGCGGGCGAGGTATTGCATGAGCTTAGTCTTGTCAGGGTAGCGCGCGCTTTTTTTGGCAACTAATTGCGCGATTACTTCGCGCTCGTCGGTCGCGTCCTTATCTTCTGACAACACTCGCTCGATAATATCGTTCGGTATGCGCTTTTGCTTCAGCTCCTGGAAAAGTTTGCGGCGACTGGTTGGCTTCATGAGGCGACGGTTCTCAACCCAGCGCTCTGCAAACTGCTCGTCGTTGACATATCCGATATTGCTTAACTTGTTAAGTATTTTGTCAGTAATCTCCGTAGGGCAGTCTTTGTGCTTGAGATATTCCCGTACCTCCCATTCACTTCTCAGACGAAAACTTAGCAAGTTAAGTATTTTGTCGTACCACTTTCCGTAGGCAGATTCATCGTGGTACAGCGCCAGTTCTTGTTGGCTAATCTCCTGTCCGCTATGTAGTCCGAGCGTGATCAGATCTGCTTCTCGGAGCGAGAATGCATACTCTCCGTCAAGGTAAATCGAATACCGATCTGCCCGTTTCACTTGCTGTTTGATTGCCGTAATCTTCATTAGTCCCTACTAAATAAACGCTTGATCCAACCCGCCGTCATTGTTTCTTTTGTCTCACGTTCTTTGCTGGTACGAGAGGCATCAACTCCTTCATTAGGTACGGTGCCATCTGTGCTGAAGTTTCGACTTAAGGGTTTTCGGGGAATACTAACTGCATTCATAAAATCTCCATCGGGATTCACAAAGGCGAATATAGCAAAGCTGGATTTATTCTCGTCTGCGCAAAATTGCTGCCATAATGCATCTCTTAATCGTGAATTTTCGAGGGTATCAATCTCATCAACAGGGATATGCACCGTCTCCCAATGATTGTCACCTCCTTCACCGTTTTGATCTGGTGAAGACGCGGAATGTACTACAGTGTAGGCTACTGTTTTTTCTCCAAAAATGGGTAACGTGGGTTCGGGCAATGCTTCACTCATAGTGTACATCTACTCCGCAGCGGCAGAGAGTTCGCGAACCTTAGCATCAAGTTCGGCAAGAATTTCAGGATTCTCCTGGAGATACTGCTTGGCAGCTTCACGGCCCTGGCCGATCTTTTCACCCTTGTAGCTAAACCATGCGCCAGCCTTTTCTACCAGATTACGGTTTGTTGCCAGATCTAGCACATCACCGGCCGTACTAATTCCTTGGTTGTACATAATATCGAATTCAGCCTCTCGGAATGGGGGCGCAATCTTATTCTTGACCACTTTGACCCGTGTGCGGTTACCGACCACGGCATCACCTTGCTTGATTTGGGAAATTCGACGGATGTCCATACGTACTGACGCGTAAAACTTCAGCGCGTTACCGCCGGTTGTTGTCTCTGGATTACCAAACATAACACCAATTTTCATACGAATCTGGTTAATGAAGATCACGGTAGCATGCGACTTATTGATGACACCAGTAAGCTTACGGAGCGCTTGGCTCATGAGTCGTGCCTGTAGACCAGGCAGACTATCACCCATATCGCCTTCGATTTCAGCCCGAGGCACCAAAGCCGCAACCGAGTCAACAACGATAAGGTCGACTGCATTGGAGCGGACGAGTGTTTCGACAATCTCCAGCGCCTGCTCACCGTTGTCGGGTTGAGAAAGCAAGAGATTCTCTACATCAACGCCGATGCGCTTTGCATAAGCCGGGTCGAGAGCATGTTCGGCATCTATAAACGCGGCCGTCCCTCCTTGCCTCTGTATCTCCGCGATAGCATGCAGTGTAAGGGTCGTTTTGCCAGAACTTTCTGGGCCATAGACTTCAACGACGCGGCCTTTTGGAATACCGCCACCAAGAGCCAGATCCAGACTCAGTGCTCCAGTCGGAATAGTCTCTACGTTCACGCGGTGCGCTTCGCCGAGTTTCATGATTGAACCTTTGCCAAATTGCTTCTCGATAGTTTCAAGTGCTAAACCAAGCGCCTTCGTCTTGCCTTCCGTAGCGATATCTGTCATTGTCTTGGGTTCTTTATCCTTTTTCGCGGCCATAGCAGTCATTCCCTCCGTTATTTAATCCCACCAGTTACGTTTCATTATATCAACAAAAGAGAGAAGTCATCAAAGACTTAAGCGGAACAAAAACTCATCAGCAAGACTCAGGGCACGTTTACTGCTAGTAGCGCTTATGGTTTTGCTCTATAATACGCAGTAAGTATGCGCATTTCAGATGCTCTGGTGGAAAAACTGCTGGTGGGGGCGGACCGAGTCACCTCTGATCAGTTAGCTGCGCTCAAAGAACAGGAGAAAGCAGAGAAAAAGCCGCTACAAGACCTCGTGATTGCCGGCAACCTCATAACAGAAAAAGATCTGACGCAACTCTATGCTGAAGAAATAGATATTCCGTACGTCGAGCTAAATCCCAAAGAGATAAAACGCGAGATTCTTAAACTTATCCCCGAACGAATCGCCCGGCAATATGGGGTTATATTGTTTGGTATTGATAAAGATGAGACGAAGTTGCTTGCAATGGAGGATCCCGATGACATCCTAGCGATCAATTTCTTGCAGAAGCAGCTAGGTGCACACATTAAAATCCACGTCGCACCGGCAAGTGTCATCCAGACTGCACTTGATCAATATCGTGGTAGTATCGGCAGCGAACTAACCCAGGTGATTACACAAGAGGACGATACCGCGGCTGACGAAGAAGATGTCAGCGAAGAAGACCTGGCCGAGGACTCGCCCATTGCCCAAACAGTCAACTTGCTTATCGAGTATGCGATCCGAAGTGGTGCGAGCGATGTCCATATTGAGCCCCGAGACAACTTCGTGTCCGTGCGATATCGTATCGATGGTATTCTCCGTGAAGCCAACAAACTTCCCAAGAAAGTGCACAGCGCCCTTATTTCGCGCATCAAGATTCTTTCCAATCTTAAGATTGACGAGCGTCGAGTACCACAAGACGGACGGTTCAAAATTCAAATTGGTAGCGGAGTCTATGCCCTTCGTGTCTCAACACTTCCGATCACTGAAGGTGAAAAGGTTGTCATGCGTATTCTCAATGAATCTAGTAAACCGGCAACACTCGAAGAGCTTGGGTACTGGGGCGCTGCACTCGATTCTATTAATGAAGCTATGAAGCAGCCTCATGGCATGATCCTGGTCACTGGGCCTACCGGCTCCGGTAAATCGACCAGCCTATTTAGCACCCTCAGCCTGCTCAATAAGCCCAGTGTGAATATATCGACCGTTGAAGACCCCGTTGAATATAAAATCCCCGGGGCCAATCAGACGCAGGTGAATCCAAAAGCCGGTATGACATTTGCAGCCGGACTACGTGCTCTGCTACGGCAAGACCCGAACATCATCATGGTAGGAGAGATCCGTGACGGTGAGACTTCCGGTTTGGCCGTCCAGGCCGCACTGACTGGACATCTCGTCTTTGCGACACTACACACCAATAATGCCGCAACGTGTCTACCTCGTTTACTTGATATGGGTATTGAGCCGTTCTTGATTGCGAGCACCGTCCGCGCAGTAGTAGGCCAGCGTTTAGTCCGCAAATTATGTATTGACTGTCGCGAAGAGATTACTCCGGATATGGATACTCTGAAGCAAATCGCGCAAATATACGGAACCGGCGCAGGGGGAATCATGAAACACATACATCAGCTTGAACAACAAGCCCTTGATGGTGGCATTGGCAAGGCGAATCTCGGCAAAGCCAAGGTAGATACATCCACGCTCTCCACAACTGACTCCAAAATCACACGCATCTTCAAGGCGCACGAGGGTGGTTGTGAAACCTGCGGCCATACAGGTTACAAGGGGCGAATGGGTATATATGAGGTATTGAATAACTCGAGTGATATCCAAAAGTTGATAGTTGGCAATGGTACAAGCGAAGTTATTCAGAACCAAGCTATTAAAGAAGGTATGGTCACAATGCAGCTTGATGGTTTCATCAAGGCGCTGCGTGGACAGACAACTATCGAAGAAATTCTTCGCGTAACGGCAGAAAAGTAGGAAGACATGCGATTCGTTTACACCGCTATAGATAAGAACGGCAAAAAGATTACTGGCACCATTGAAGCCAGTAATGAATCAAGCGCAACTGAAAGCCTTAAGAATCGCGAGATTCGTCCTCTTGGCCTGAAAGCTCAAAAAGAAGGTGGTATCTTATCGAGCCTCCCGATGTCCAGCAGCAATAAAAAGGTCAAGCTCAAAGATATCATGGTATTCACACGGCAACTTTCGACCATGATTAACGCGGGTGTCCCCCTTGTTCGATCACTTGCGACCCTGCAAGCACAAACTGAAAGTACGAGTTTCCAGAAGCATATTGCCGCTGTTACCAAGGATGTGGAAAGCGGTATGGCATTTGCTGATGCACTCGAGAAACACCCCCAGGTATTCTCACCAATCTACGTCAATATGGTACGCGCCGGTGAATCGGGAGGTATTTTAGACGAGATCCTTAAAAAACTTGCGGTGCAACAAGAGAAAGATGCCCATATACGCGCCAAGTTCAAGAGCGCAATGACTTACCCGACAATCCTATTATCAATCACCTTTCTCGTCTTTATTGGCCTAATGGTTATTGTTATGCCAAAGCTCGGAAAAATCATTACCGATCTTGGTGGGCCAGATGCAAAAATGCCGGCATTGACACAAGTCCTGTTGGGCGTCAGTGATTTTATGGTGTCCAAGTGGTATATCCTATTGGCCATAACAGTCATCGGCATATTCCTATTGAAGCGATATATTTCTACCCCACAGGGGAGACGAAACAAAGACATATTCTTCATGAAGACTCCTGTTCTTCGCGATATCATTAAGAAAGTTGCCATAGCCCGTTTTGCGCGTATCTTTGCCAGTCTTATGAGTGCAGGCGTCAATGTGGTTGAAGCACTGAACGTTACCTCTAAGGCAATTGGTAATGCCGTCATCGAGGATGAGCTTATGGCCGCAAGTAAGGCCGTGGTGAACGGTCAACAATTATCTACGCCACTCGCGAGCAGCACGGTTCTCCCCCCTATTGTCAGTCAGATGATGGCTATTGGCGAGGAGACTGGGAACACTGAGGAAATACTCTTGAAGGTAGCTGACTTCTATGAGGAAGAGGTTGACGCGGTGGTGGAAAGTCTCAGCTCAATACTTGAGCCGATTATGATTGTTATCATGGGAGCCATGGTGGGATTAATTGCAGCAAGTGTCATCGGTCCTATCAGTAATCTAACGACACAAATTTAGTGCATAGTATGCAAGATACCTGTGTAAAACTGCTTGCGCCCATGAAAAGCTATGCTAATGTATAAGCATAAGCCGCACGTTTTACTAATGGCTTCTTAACAGTAACTTACATAAAGGGTGGGCATTCTTATGTTCAAGACATTACAAAAAGCACAAAAAGGGTTCACGATCATCGAACTCCTGATCGTTATCGCCATCATCGCTATTCTGGCCTTGTTGGTACTTAATAACTTCCAAGGTGCGCAGGCAAAGGCACGTGACCAGCAACGGACAACTGACCTCAACAACCTCCATGGCAAACTCGAAGAGTTCTACAACGAGAACAACTACTACCCAAGCTCACTTGATGTAAACGGTGATAGTGCCTACGATGGAGAGGACTTCCCAGGCATCGATGAGGGTTCATTCCGCGACCCGCAAGGTAGTGATGTTGCGAGTTCTACCGTTGTAGCTGACGCTGCAGCTGCAGATGCGCAAGCCGCTCCTGCAAACGATACTGTTGGTACTTCAGGTTATGCATACATCGCATATCCAACGGGTTGTACTACTGACTGTACCGGCTATCGCCTCAAGGCATTCATCGAGAAGCCATCTACTACAACACCAAATCCATTCGTTAAAAAAAGCTTGAACTAAAGAAGCATCGCTTCACAAAAACACCCTGTTGCTACGGGGTGTTTTTGGTGTAGTGGAAGCTGCCCGTTGTAACTTGCTTATGCTATACTTGCTTCTAGAAAAGAGAGAACCGGTGGCAAAACATACAGAAAAGGGTTTTACGGTGATTGAGCTGCTCGTAGCGATTGCAGTGGTTGGTATATTAGTGCCCGCACTGGCAGGATTTGTTAATACGCTTAATCGATTTAACGATCGAGCTCGCGATCTCGCCCTCATCAATTCACTGGCAGAGAATAAGGTTGAGAGTCTGCGGAGTATTGGGTATGTCGGCGTTGGAAATGGCACGACCTCCTTCGCAAGTGAGCTACCGCCCACTATCGGCAGCCCAAAAACCGCTACATACACTGTAACCACGCCGAATACCGGTATAAAACAGATCGACATCAACATAACCTATAATGACCATGGTGAAACGAAGACTGTCAATTATCGTACATATATAGGGGAGCTTGGTGTTGGGCAATACTAATCTGAGGTCACTCCGCCAGAATCAGGCTGGAATATCGATCATAGAATTACTCGTAGTAATCGGAGTTGCGAGCGTATTACTTGTGTCATTCGTAACTGTCAGTATCTACATGTATGGCGATACTGTGCGCAGTTCCGTTTATTCGCAAATAGCGACCGAATCACAAACCATACTGCGCTCTGTAGTAGAAGAACTCCGACAAAGCTCGTCGATACGCACCACCAATACAAATGCTGACGCGCATGCCCCCGGCGGTGCATGGACAACGAGCAACAGCAGCCTCATCTTGATTATATCGACCCCTGCACTTGATAACTCTAATAACTTCATCATCGACCCTGACACAGGCTATCCGTTCCAGAACGAAATTGTCTATTTCGCGACAGGGAATAATCTCTATAAGCGATTTCTGGCGAATACTTCTGCCCCTGGTAATGTCCGACTGACAACTTGTCCAGTGGCAGCGGTCTCGGCAAGCTGTCCTCCTGATATATTGATGAGCAAAAACTTCAAAGATCTAAGTTTCGTATTCTATGATCAGGATGATGTGGTAACTACCAATATTCCAGACGCCCGGTCAATCCAACTGTTTATTCAAATGCAGCGAAAAACCTATGGTAAAACACTGACATTTGATAATACAATTCGTATCACGATAAGGAACACGAGCACATGAAACGTATTCCTACTCACGGCCAAAAGGGATTTATACTGCTAACCGTACTCACCACAACTGTCTTTGTCATGCTTATTGGTGTTATCTCCCTGCAGCTTATCGCAAGTAACCTGCGCACCTCTCAGAATGAGCGATTACTAGTAAATGCACAGTTTGCCGCCGACGCGGGCATTGATGATGCAATCCGACAGCTCAACAATGATCACGACTGGACTGGTTCAGGAGGAGAGCTGACCCTGTATAGTGATAGCGCGTTCCGTACGACCTATCAATCAACGGTGGTCGACGGCGCTGAAGACACGCAAAAATTCATACAAGTTACTGCTCACACTTACGCACCCGCATCCAGTACAACACCTCGTTACACTCGTAATTACAGCGTAGAGATGCGCGGAATTACTGCAGGAAACTACTCGGTTGTGACAGGAGTCGGTGGACTTGTGATGACTAATAGTTCAAAAATTGTCGGTGGAAATGTCTACGTCAACGGCTCAATCACCATGTCAAATACCGCGCAAATTGGTTTATCAACTAATCCGGTTAACGTCAAAGCAGCGCATCAAAATTGTCCGGCACCCGCAACAGCCGCTTATCCGCAAGTATGTGGCCCAGGCGAGAACGGCCAGCCGATCACGCTCACTAACTCGGCCAAGATTTATGGTGAAGTCCAGGCAACAAATCAAACAAATGGTAGCGGGATGTCCTTACCGGGACTAGTCGCAGGAAACCCTCCTGCCACTGCACTACCTTCTCATGACCGATTGACTCAGATAAATAACGTAAGCACCACCTTAAATGGAAATTTTAGTTGCTCAAGTGGCTCCCACAATTGGCCTGCGAACTACCGCATAACGGGAACCGTCAACATAAGCAACAGCTGCCAAGTTACCGTCAATGGCGATGTTTGGATTGGCGGGACACTTAATCTATCAAATTCCCAATCAAAGATGATCGTTGCTAATTCACTCGGCACAACGCAACCCGTCATTATGATTGACGGAGCTTCAGGTGCTACATTCAGTAACTCAACGACTTTGCAGTCTAACGCTCAAAACACCGGTTTTAGAATTATTACCTACTGGAGTACGGCTGCCTGTTCAACTTCCACGACTGCCCCATGTGATGTCACGGGCACCGCACTCTACAACAGTAGAGACGATACGACGATTAGCCTTTCTAACTCAGCATCGGGACCAAATACTGAATTTTATGCAAGGTGGTCTCAAGTTACTGTTAATAACTCCGGTAATATTGGTGCTCTTGTCGCTCAGACAGTTCGCCTCTCAAACTCCGGAGCGATTACCTTTGGCACATCTGTTTCTGGTGTTGGTGGTATCGAAGCCTGGGTTGTCAAATCATATAAACGGACTTTTTAACCAACTCGGGGTATATCTGCTATACTAGTAGCAAATATACTGCTTATGGTGGGCAATCAAAAAACAATGAACGAAACCCTGTTTTTCAAAGACAAACCGATATTCGGGCTTGACATTGGGTTCAGCAGCCTCAAAGTTATGCAGACTGAGCTTCATGGAGATAAGCGTCGTGTTATCGGGTATGGGACTGCCCTGTTTGAGCCTGGTTCCGTAAAAGATGGAGTAATTATCGATCCGGAGAATATCGCAAAGGCAACCTATGACCTGTTTGCAAACCGCATTATTGGATCTGTTACGACACGGCGCGTAGTGCTTTCAATCCCCGCAGCACGTTCATATAGTCGAAATGTGCATTTGCCCAAGTTGCAGCCCAAGGAGCTCAAAGATGCAGTACGACTTGAAGTCGAACAGTATGTGCCGCTTCCTATTGATGATCTCTACATGGATCACACTATCGTTAAGGAAACCGACGATGGGATTGAGCTACTTGTCGTAGCGGTTCCACGGAGGATCGTAGATTCATACCTTCAGCTTGCTAAGCTATTACACTTAGAAGTAGTAGGCATAGAGACAACAATTAGCGCAGGGGGTCGTCTGTTTCTCCAGGCAGAGAATAACGACGTCCCGACGGTACTGATAGATTTTGGATCACTATCAGCCGATCTTACAATCTATGATAATGGACTTGTTGTCACAGGAACCGTATCCGGAGGAGGTGATGACTTCTCAAATCTGATTGCAGCCACACTGAATGTAAGCAAGCAGGAAGCTCACATTATTAAGACTAAGTATGGGCTTGGTGTCAGTAAAAAGCAGAAAGAGATTACCGAGGGCTTGACGCCTATACTACAGCAGATGACGAAGGAAATCCGTCGAATGATCAGGTACTACGAGGAACGCACGGATACACAGCGAAAGATTACACAAGTCGTTACTATGGGTGGTGGTGCCAATATGCCTGGGCTGTCAGATTACATGACAAATATACTCCGTATACCGGTACGTATGTGCGACCCTTGGCAAAATTTGGACTTCTCCAGTCTTCAGCCGCCAAACAGTGTTGAAAAATCAATGTATGTCACTGTTGCTGGCCTATCGCTCGCCAATCCAAAGGAGCTGTTCACATGAGGATACAGGAAGACTGCCGTGATTAATCTCTTACCTCCGGTCTACAAGGAAGAAATAGTATACGCCCGCCGAAACTCAAGTATACGCAACTGGGCGGCTGCAAGTATTTTTGGACTCATGGGAATTATTATCATTATCGCTGCTGGACACCTATTTATCAGTCAGTCGACTGCCTCATCACAACAACAAGTCAATGAGATGCGCGAACAACTCGGTGCCCAAAAACTTGAAGAAACTCAAGCTCGAGTTACAGAGATCAGTGATAGCGTAAAGCTCGTAACACAGGTACTTTCGAAACAAGTACTCTTTTCGAAGCTACTTACACAAATAGGCGCAGCGATGCCCCCAGGTACCGCTCTCTCGAGTTTGAGTATTGGGTCGTTGGATGGCGGACTCGACTTAACCGCCGTAGCTAGAGACTATCAGTCTGCCACACAAGTCCAAATAAATCTCGAGGACCCAAGTAACAAAATATTCGAGAAAGCAGATATCGTAAATGTCACCTGTCAGGATGATCCAAAATCTACAGATGAATACAAGTGCCAGATCAGCATCCGTGCACTCTTTGCAAAGGATAACAATTTTCAATTTGTGAAAAGTACTGATGGAGTGAAGCCATGAGTAGCCGCAAAGTTTTTTATGTATTGGCTGCAATTGTTATATTGATTAATAGCATGGGACTCGCGGCAATCGTCATTGGTGAAAAGTTACTACAGAAACAAAACACCAAGCTCACCGAGCTAAAAGTCGAGGCAAACACGATCGAGCAGGTACAGACATCCCTTATCCGCGCGAAAAAAGATATCGATAAGTATTCGAACCTTGAGCAGATTGCCAACACAGTCGTTCCTCAGGAGAAAGATCAGGCGCGTACTGTCCGTGAAATCGTCAAACTTGCAGAAGAGTCTGGTATTGCGATTGCAAGCGTAGGATTTCCCTCTTCGAGTCTCGGAAACAAAGCAACGGGTACCGCGCCGACCGCATCGACATCAGGTGTAAATACCCAGACTCAAAAGGTAGAAGGTATTAGTAACGTTGAAAGGCTAGAGATCACTGTCACATCAGACACAAGTCAGCCAGTACTATATACTGACTTTTTAAGATTCTTAGAGGCACTCGAGAACAACAGGCGTACATCTCAGGTTTCAAATATCAATATTCAGCCAACGACCGATAACCGTAATTTTGTCACATTTACACTAATCGTTAATGTATATATAAAGAAGTAGCCATGAAACTATCCACCACAAGATCACTTGAGTCACTCCAACCATTCCTGAGTTTTATTCGTAAATACTCAGTATTTCTATTCATCCTGGTATTCCTTGGTATATACGTGTTTTTAGTACAGCGTATTGGTAGCCTTATACAATCAGAGCCAGCACAGGCAGCGATAGACAGTAAGCTACAGCCAGTCGGTCGATTAAAGGTGGACGAGCAGGCGGTAAAGCAGATAACCAAGCTCGAGGAACAAAATATCGAGGTTAAGTCACTCTTCGATAATGCGCGCCAGAATCCTTTTACTGAATAAGTTAATTTCCGTGTCGAGCGACATCTGCTTCATGTGAGCCCGTAAGAGCTTTTGATACCTCGTACGGGTTAGGTGCAAACGTAAAATTATAGTTTTTCTGCTCACCGGCGGTTTCTATGGTTATCGTGCCATAATTGAAAATATGAGCCAATATACCGTCCTGCTTTACGGTGGTGTCTTGAACGTCCGCAATACTTAACTGAGATATCTTTTTATTAAACAATGATAGGTACAGCTGTTGAGCGATTTTTTCTGACGTTATCAACAATACGTTGTGATTATAAATATACGCAACAACAGCAGTTATAATCACTGTGAAGATGGTGAGAAAAAATCCCATACCGATAATAAGCGCCTGGAGTGATCCAGCAGCAACCCCAACATCTTGACCCATCGATTGAAAATCATATGCTGCAGCAACAACTGTCAAACTGAGTAGAATGACTGTAGATATCGCACCAATGAAATATATGAAAAATAAGCCAACGGGGTGTTTCCGAACCTCCAAATGAAGCTGCTCATCTGGGTCAAATTCAATATGTTGAAAGAATTTCTTGCCTGCGGGAGAAAGTTGTTCTGGATTCATGTTTCTTATTCTACAGTAATTCGGCCTGCGTATTGTTAGTTTGCTTACCTAAGTGCGTATATGCCTTGGGGGTAACCTTACGCCCCCGAGGAGTCCGTTCAAGCAAACCGATTTGCATAAGATACGGCTCAATAAAATCTTCGATAGTAGTTCGCTCCTCCGCCGTCAGCGCTGCAAGTGTCTCAACACCAACAGGACCACCTCCGTAACTCTCAATAATCGCATTCAGCAGATGGCGATCGGCCGGGTCAAGACCAAGTTGATCAATCTCAAGCAGCGTCAGGGCCTGCTCGCTAATTACCGTATCAATAATACCGTCACCATTCACGTCAGCGTAATCTCGCACTCGTTTCAATAAACGGTTCGCAATACGCGGAGTCAGACGAGCTCGCTCGGCCAGCAATGATGCCCCAGGGCTGTCAATCTTTACTCCCAGTATACCTGCAGCCCGTTCGATAATCTGGCTTATCTGCTCTGGTGTATAAAACTCAAGTCGGTGAATGTGACCAAATCGATCGCGAAGCGGAGCTGCTAAAGCACCCGTCCGAGTCGTTGCACCAATAAGGGTAAATTGTGGGAGGTCAAGCCGGAGACTACGGGCACTGGGACCTTTGCCGAGCATAATATCGAGTTTAAAATCTTCCATGGCACTGTAGAGCACTTCCTCAACCGTCCGATGGAGCCGATGAATCTCATCAATAAACAAGATATCGCCATCCTGTAGATTGGTGAGCAAGCTTGCGAGATCACCAGCTCGTTCAATTGCCGGACCTGAAGTAATCCTTATTTGCGCACCCATTTCATTGGCAATCACACTAGCCATTGTTGTTTTACCGAGTCCCGGTGGGCCATAGAGAAGGACATGGTCGAGAGCTTCACCACGCTTTTTTGCTGCACTTATTGCAAGTTGCAGGTTTTGTTTCAGCCTGTCTTGTCCGATATAGTTTGCAAAATCATGTGGCCTGAGCTTAATCTCAAACTCTTCTTCGAGTGCTGGATCATCAGGGGCAGTCGGTGAAGTGGCAGCATTAACAATTCGTTCAATCATTACACCTTAGTATACCGTACATCGCAGGTAGGTGGTGCTATTTGCTTTTGAGCGCTTGCTTAATACGATCCTCGGTTGGCAGATCCGGATCAATATTCTTCAGTGCTGTGGCAGCATCATAGGGAGAATACCCTAGACTAATAAGCGCCTCCGTGGCTTCGTCCTCGCCACCGATACCCGGGCGAGTCACGACACCCTCCGCTGCCTCACTGGCACCGAGACCAACTTTATCGCGTAATTCTACGACGATTTGTTCGGCAGCTCTTTTACCAACACCTTTGGCGCTCTGGAGTAGTTTTACGTCCCCCGCTGCTATTGCAGCTCGCACCACCGACGACGAGCCAATGTCTAGCACGGCAAGTGCCACCTTTGGACCGACGTTTTTAACACCGAGTAGTTGTTCGAATAACCGCTTGGTGTCCATACTCACGAATCCAAATAAGTCATACCCTTGTTCACGTATATGCTCATACACATACAGTTTGGCCTGCTCACCGTTCGGTAGACGACCAAAATCCTCAGCTGTAACATGCAGCCCATAGCCAGTGCCTGAGACGTCAATAATAACTTGGGTATCTATTTTTTCAGCAATCGTACCCCTAAGTGTTGCAATCATAATCTATATTATACGTCCCATTCCCGTATTGCGCAGTTGTCATAATAACTCTGAATAGTTTCACTCAGCGGCTCTTTTGTCAGTATAGCGTCCAGTATCCGCATTGGACCACCGTGCGTCACTAGCAGCACCGACTCAAACGACTGTTCCTTTATCTCATCAACAAAGCCCAGAAGCCTTCCGTGTACATCACGCCACGACTCACCACCTGGTGGTCTCAAATCAAGGTCGTGCACCTCATCATGGCCCCATCCAAGCTCTCGGAATGGCATACCCTCATAGGGCACCAGCTTCCGCTCCCGTAAACGCTCGTCATACTGCATCTCTGTACGTGCCTGAAAACGCATAATTGCATCTGCAGTCTTAACGCAGCGGGGCAAGTCCGAGGAATAAATGATATCGAACTGTCTATTCTGTAGTTTCTTGGCGAGCGCGAGAATTTGCAATTCGCCCTGAGGAGACAGCGTACCAAACGCTTGTCCTTGCACAATGCCCGCAACATTCTCATTCGTTTCCCCGTGTCGAACGGCCACGATTTTCATAGTGGCATTATCGCATACTCTGCGCACAGGTCAGGGCTGCCGCAATAGCATCTGCACAATCATCCGGCTTGGGCACTTCGTCTAGATCAAGAATAATTCGCACCATCTCCTGTACTTGTTTCTTGTCGGCTTTCCCATACCCTGTTATCGCCATTTTTATTTGTAGCGGCGTGTATTCATACAACTCCATGCTGTGCTGCTTGCCGCACAGCAGCACTACCCCACGAGCCTGACTTACGCTCATAGCGGTAGTGACATTTTGTGCAAAGAACAGCTTCTCAACTGACATAATCTGTGGCTTCAACTCGGTAATGATTTCGTGCAGCTCATCATATATCGTACTGAGACGCTCGCTATCGGGTTGATTGACCGGTGTTCTAATAACTCCTCCGTCAATCAGCGCAGCCTTCCCACGGCCATCTATATCAATAACACCAAAGCCCAGGATACCGGTGCCCGGATCAATACCCAGTATGCGCTTAGGCGCCAAGTAACTCCTCCGGGATATCAAAATTGACGTGCGTGGCAGTTACATCATCAACATCATCCAACGCATCCATCATGCGCATGATTTTCCCTGCCGTAGCTGCGTCCTCTACTACCACCGTGTTATTTGGCACATATGTTAGCTGTGCCTCCAAAATCTCGACACCAGCTTCCTTCAACGTATCACGGACTTTCGCGAGTTCCTTTGGATCGGTGTATACAATCGATTCCTCTCCCTCTTCCTGCATGTCTTCGGCACCCGCGTCTAGAACTTGCAACATAAGATCGTCGCCATTGCCCTTTACACGGATAACGCCCTTTCGGGTAAACTGAAACGCCACTGCACCTTTCTCGGCAATGCTACCACCGTGTTTTGTAAATGCCAGGCGGACCTCCGGGAAAGTTCGATTTGTGTTGTCCGTTGCGGCTTCAACCAACACCGCTACACCCCCAGGACCATAGCCCTCGTACAGTAGCTCCTGTAGTTGTGCAGCGCTTTTGTCGGCTACACGCTGAATAGCGCGGTCAATGTTGCTGCTCGGCATATTTGCAGCCTTGGCTTTATCAATGGCTAGGCGCAGAGCAAAGTTAGTATCAGGATCCGTACCGCCACGAGCTGCGAGTGCAATTGCATTGCCTAACTTTGTAAACAAAATACCGCGCTTGGCATCATTTGCGCCTTTTTGACGCTTGATTGTCTCCCACTTTGAATGTCCAGACATGGGCAAAACTCCACTAATTATAACTTTTCTTATCTGTTATTGTAGCACGTTGTGTGTTATCTGCGAATCAACCTTTCGGTGAGATGTACGATGGCCTGGCGCACATCCTGCCGCCACTCATACGCTGCGTAGCCTAGCGCGACCGCAATTGCTACAAACGCAATCCACCACTTGGGACTGGGTGGTGTAGATACACTAGGTACGTCAGTCACGGCCGCGAGGGTATTCCCTGCAGCGGCTATTTTGCGGCAGCGATTCGTTTCCGAGTTACGTTCCTGGCCCTCTGGACAAGGTGCAAGATCGCTAATACTGATCATACGGCATCTGTTAGTCTCCGGATTCCGCTCTTGTCCAGGCTTACATGGCACGAGACCGGTTCCGGCTGTGACAGGACGGGCAATTGTTCGACATCGATTAGTCAGAGGATTACGTTCCTGCCCAGGCTTACACGACACCAACGACATGCTCGCAGCACTGACTATGACCTGACACTTACCTGTGAGCGAATCACGAGTTTGACCTTCTGGACAGAGCGGCTGTGACATATTAATATTTTCAACGCCTGGTGAGGGAGCATAGGTCTGTCTCCACTGGCCCGCAAACACTGCCCACGCCACATCTTCATCTAGACCAGGAGCATAGACCACGTTCTGTATCTCAGATTCGTCGACGTCGATGAGCCATACTGTACCTCCTGCCACATTCGGCAGGGTCAGACCCGTTAATGAATCTTTCAATGCCAGATATTCGCCAGGAGATAGTGTTACATCTCCAAAGACATATGTTCTGCTATTTGCAGAGGTCTGTAGCGCACAGCCTTCGAGCGGAATAAAGTCCGTCGAAGTATTCAATAGCTCAATAAATTCACGACCAGTATCAGCTCCGTCTGGATTTGGTAGTAGCTCAGTTATAACCACACCCTCACAAGATGCCAGGGGAAGCACAACCGGGAGGGAGTCCGGGGGCACAGAGGTATCATCGGGGAGAAGGACTTCCTCGTTGTTATCAGGTAACTCAAACTGTTCACCAAGTCCGGGAGATGGTTCATGTAGCGCCCACTGTGGATGTTCCATACTATAAACGCCTGCCTCATTCTGAAAGCGAGTAAAGCTTTGTGTAGAAGCAGTGCAGCTACTGCCCTCAGTGCAATGAAGCAGTACCGGCGGGAAGACGTTTTGTACTGTTGCTGCTTCAATATTGTTTGTCCATCCGATTTGGTCAACAACATGCTCATCCGCGCCATAGACAAGCTGCACTATGCCGTTTGCATCAAGCCAGCTTGAGGATAGGGTAAAAGCGCCAAGCACTGTTGGCTTCTTCATAAACAATGTATGCGTATAGGGAGCCAGTTCTATTTCAGATGTCCCGAATGTCTTCTTGGATGGTACGACTGCTGGGCCCGGATTGAGAACATTGTAATAATGTAATGCGTACAGGCTCAAATCTATAGAAGTATCTGACGGGTTATACAGTTCAATGAATTCATCATATCCCGTACTATCATTCCGGACCTTCAGCTCAGTGATGAGTGGATGTATCACACTGGGGGTGGCTGGCAGTACCTCCGTATCGGCCACAGCCTGTAGTGGCACGAGTACAAAGCTCACTACTACAATAACACCCACTAAACTATTCATTATACGAAGCATTAGCAGAATCGTACTATGCTCCGGTGACCATGTAAAGCTCAAACTACATCAGAATCTTTTCTAAAATTATGGTGAGTTATGCGCCATACAACCACCATTACACTCCCTATAATTACATAGGCGGCTATCAGTGCTGGCATTGTAATGGTAACTTCTGTCTTGGCATAAGGAAGTGCTGACACCCACTCAACGACGCGAATCATGTATTCCAGCATCGCCCGCGCGGGCCAGCCGATAAGGGGCGCTATGGATGGGAGAAGCAGTCCGCCCATCCCTGCTAAAAATACTAACAACATTACGAGTGGTACCAACGGAACAACCAGCAAGTTAGCCAGCAATGCCCATACGGAGTAGTATTCAAACACCAAAATAGTGAGTGGCAGCGTGGCTAACTGCGCTGCAATGGTCGTGATAACGACAGTACGTATAATTCCTGGACGCGCGGTACCCCAAAAATAGTCATGGACAAGTGGCGCTATGATAATGACTCCTGCGAATGCTGCGAATGAGAGATACCACCCAATATCACCCCATACATAAGCAGGACGAAACAGCGCCGTCACAGCAGCGGCAAAAGGTAAAAGAACAAAGGGGTGTATGGCGCGTCCATAGTACCATGCCAGGAGTGAAAGCCCCGTTATGAGACCTGCTCGTGACATTGAAGGGCTGAGTCCGGTGATTGCGATGAAACCAATTATCATCAGAGCGGCGCTCAAAGCAGTGAGATATTTTGAGATTCCGCCAAATAGTCGTCGCACGACTAATACAAGTACCGTAAGGTGAAACCCACTCGCTACGACCGCATGAATAAGGCCAATCGTACGGAACTGTTCACTCAATTCTTCCGATACGGTTTGCTTTTGTCCCACTAAATATGCGAGGCCAAGACCGGCATGTTCCGGCGGTAAAGCTCGATACACCCCGCCACTAAACCAATCGCGAACCTGCCGACCAACGTCACCTGGCTGGGGCCGCTCGACATGAGACAGCTTGGCACGGTACATGCTGGCTGGCATCGTTCCAAATCCTTCTGTCAGTAATCCTTCTGCATGAACCGTGTCACCGCGCTTAATATCACGATGTACGGGTGTAGATACCCACACAGATCCCGGAAGCATCTCTTCTCCAATCGATACGTTACTGAGCCGCATCCGCTGATCACCATTCTTGCCAATCGATGTATCCTCACTCACGGCACCATGCACTACTACATGTTTGCCATACCACTCCTGGTAATTGTTCAATGCTTGATACTCCACACTACCCCGCCACATACCCAGCAAACAGCCGGCGATTACGGCAAATATAATTACCGCTACGGTGCGCTTTATTAAGGCTATGCTGAATAAAGCAACAGCGAGCACTACCCATTCAGGTGTTCCAAATGCACCATGTGCCCGCTGCGATAGAGCAATCCCTATCAAGATACCGAGTGACAGCGCAGCAATATGCCAGGAGGCATGTACTCGTCTCATAACGTATGAAGTATGTGGAAGGAGCGGCTGTTTCATATTATCCTTCGGTCACGGGCAATAATTGCGTCGGGCAGGTATCGAGCACGCGTTCTGACGCGGATCGCTCAGCTTCTGTCATCCAGAGATGGTACTTTAGCTTGACGGCAATCTGGCGGGCGACATAGCGGCACCGATAAGCCTTGTTCGGCGGCAACCAGGTTGCAGCATCAGCATCGCCTTTTTTATTATTTGTCGGGCCATCCACTGCTAACAAGTTAAGTGGGTCGTTATAGAATCGATAGCGCTGCTCTGACGATAATGCCTGTGCGCCTTTTTGCCACGCATCCGATACCGCTACCACGTGATCAATCTGAATATCGTCGCTTGTGGTAGGCCCGCGAAGGAAAGCAATTTCTGTGCCCGTATAGGGATCAACCCTTAGTAATCCGCTCATGACACGACACCCATCTTCATGGAGCACGGCTGCTTCTAAATCACGTTGTAGAATCAGTTCACGGATACTGCAATCGTTTATCTCTCCCCAGTCAGTGCTAAATAGTGCACGGTCATAGCCAGTCTTTGGGGCGCGACCTTTTACTTCCAGGTCCAAAAGTGCATCCCGCGCCAAACGCGTATCTGCAGAGAGCGCTGTTTGCGAAGTATCAGATGCTGCAGGAGTATCAGCTTGCTGCCAGTTCGTTAGTGCGTCGGATATAAAACCGGCCAAAAATATCAGCAACGCCAATACTAGTGTTGTTACCCTCCGTCGCCTATGCATGGCTCGCATTATACCCCACCATAGCCCTACACCATCTTGCTGCGCAATACATGGTGCTTTTTGGTATGATATAGAGGATATTATGTCTCATAATAACAGCCACTCCCCTGATAATTCGACGCATCGACGTTTTGCCCCTCGCTTACTAGTAGGCCTCCTCTTGTTTTGGATGGTGTTGGTGGCTTTACATCTTCTGTTCCAATATCTGAATCTTGAAGTATACAAAGAGCTGCACGGGCAGATATTTGAGTTATCAAATCGGTTAGATTTTGATGATGAGTCGAGCCTACCGACATGGTTTGCACAAGCGCAATTTCTTGGCATTGGCGTCGCTGCTCTTTTGGCTGGTTTTCTACAAAAGGACGCGATGTCGCGCCGCTTATGGAACATTATTGCCTGTGTTGCGCTGATATTCTGGGTAGACGAAGTGGCAGCCATTCATGAATTTATCCTGCAGTTTGTACATCTTTTGTTCTACCAAGAGGCCATACCCACTTTCCTTAACAACGCCTGGGTGCTCATCATTCCATTCGTCCTATTCTTTGGACTCTGGTTGGCATACAAAATGTATCTAATATTCCCTCGGCGCACCGTCATGCTGTTTGTCTTTAGTGCCACCATCTTTTTGATTGGCGCGGTTGGTATAGATATCCTGACGAGTACTGAAATGAAGCATACCTTCTGGAGCCAAGGCGTACTTGTAGCTATTGAGGAATCGCTTGAATTATTAGGCACCATAACTATGTTCTATGCGGTGGTCGACTACCTCGAACGATACCGTGTTGCACCCGTTAGAAAGGCCATTGCGCAGCTGAAAGCGCATCAAACAGAGTAATTATATGAAACCAGTAGTAAAACAAAAACCAACGCGGCGAAAACACTCATTCCCCTACAAGATCCCCTCTACGCTCCAGGTGATCTTAGCGCTCGGTCTATTCGGTATTGCACTCCTCGCCTCACGGGGCCCGCAATTATCAACATGGGAAGCAGATATATTTTGGGCAATATATCGACTACCAGAATTTCTCTATCCGTTCTTCTACGCAGTGACACAACTTGGCAGCATATATGTGCTCGGGGGGCTACTCGTGTTTTATCTATTCAGGCAACGCTACCATATCGTTATTCGTTTACTAATGGTCGGAACGATGGCGTATCTGCTCGCAGGATTTGCTAAAAATTTATGGGGTCGTGCCCGCCCGCACGAATTACTAGAAGGTGTCACGACACTCGACTTCATACAAGGCCCCGGCTTTCCGTCGGGTCACGTCGCATTGGCGGTAGCACTTGCCCTCACCGTTGCGTACTATCTCCCACGTACATATTATTGGGTACCTATCATATGGATTACTGGAGTTGCGCTGTCGAGGATGTATCTTGGCGTACATGTGCCCCTTGATTTGCTTGGCGGTATTGCTATTGGCTGGCTATCCTATGCTTTATTCCGGCACGTCCGTATTTATAATATCGAGCCGTTGCAACGCCGCCCAAAACCAACCCGCCCAGTCAACAAGTCCTCTGCTCGAGTCGAGTGATTGACTTTTCCCTGTAAATCAGGATAATGTAAGGGGTTAATTCCTCACACGGAACCCATAGATTACTACGGGTCCATAACTCAGTCGGCGCAGCTTGCTGCAGAAATCAAAAAACTGCACACGTGCTCTAGCCGGTAGAATTATGCGTAATACATTAACAATGTAACCGGATTTTACCCACAATAAGGGTCCATAGCTCAGCCGGTTAGAGCACCTGCCTTTTAAGCAGGGTGTCGTGGGTTCGAGTCCCACTGGACCCTCCAAATAGAGAACCTCGCCGAAAGGTGGGGTTTTCTATTTGGCAGTTCTATTGAGCTTTAACCCACGACGCGCCAGAATGGTGTTGGGGGTGAAAAATGCCAGTGGCATTTTGCAAGGGAGTCAACTCTTGCAAACTAGTTTGCAAAGATGTTGCTACGGGGTCGCTGGAAGTGACCGAGTCCCACTGGACCCTCCAAATAAAGTGCCCCCCTAAAAAGTGGGTATTTTATTTGGCCCAGTATTCAGTGAGGACTTGAACGGGATTGCCAGTGGCATTTTGCAAGAGAATTTTCACCTGGCAACTATGCTGCCGTGGCAGAAGTTCTAGTCCCGCGGAATGTGAGAGAGTCCTCCTATCCCTCCATTGAAATAATTTCTGCCTGAAAACGTAGGACTTTTTCATTTAACGGAAGCTGTCTTGGGGATTGAACATGAGTACTGAGATTATTTTTGAATGATTTTATTGTAGATATTCCTGAACATTGATTTACATAGAACTCTAATACTAGACCAATCTGCAGGAAAGACGTACTATAAGCATAACCAGTAAAAAAGCAAAACATGCGATTAACTCCTCAGATTAGCGACAAAATTCACACCTTCGTCATGGCGTGTATTGGTGTAGTCGTACTCATCAGTGTGCTTTCAGCAGTATATTCTGGCCAGCAGGCTGCCCAGCGTATACGCACCGACCTCAAGAAAAACAGTGAGATTGCCGCTGCGGCGCTTGATGCGCAAAAGATCATGAGTCTGGCGGGCGATACGTCCGACGAGAACACTTCTTCCTACCGTGAGCTCAAGCGACACTTACATAATGTTGCCGCATCCGATGCTAAAATCCGCAGCGTGTATATCGCGGGCGACCGCGGCGATGGTCAGCTATTTTTCTATGTTGATTCAGAGGACCCCGAAAGCCAAGATTACTCACCAGCAGGTGAACCCTACGATGATGCAACTGAAGAATTTAAGGGTATATTCCAGACAAAAGGCACGGTGGTCGAAGGCCCCGTGACTGATGATTTTGGTACATTTATTTCCGGCCTGGCGCCCATGTACGACCCATCTACGGGTGACGTAGTAGCAGTGTTGGGTATTGATGTGGCATCATCGACCTATTGGCGCGATATTTTAGTGGCTGCGATCATCCCGCTCAGCACCGGGCTAACGCTGATTATCATTCTATTGTTCTTTGAGTGGATACGACGACGCAATGCGCAGCTGATGGCACTGCGATCAGAGCTCGTGTCGGTTGCTTCACATGAGATCCGAAATCCACTGACAGGTATCCGCTGGGCAGCAACCAGTCTTGAACCATACGCACAGGAAGAAACAGCTAAAAAATTGGCACATTCTATCGTCGCAAGTGCAGAACGTTTACAAGCAAGTACCGACGACATACTTGAGCTTTCTCATGCCATGAATCGCCGAAAGCTAAATCGTGAGCCGACTGATATAAACGCCTTACTCGCTGAAATCACTGATGTGCAAATGCTCACCGCGCAGCAGAAGAACGTCTCATTTGTGCTTGATCCATCATGGCCGCGGGAGCTTATCATTAACTGCGACGTGACGATGATGAAACGCGTGCTCTACAATGTCGTGTCCAATGGTATCAAATACACCAAGCCTAATACTGCTGTCACCTTCTCCTGGAACAAAACCGGCCTCATGCAATCAATCCATATCAGCGATCAGGGTATCGGCATACCGAAAGAAGAACACAGCAAGGTATACAAAGGCTTTTACCGGGCCAGTAATGCTGTCGCAAGTAACATTCCCGGGACCGGCCTGGGCCTCTATCTCGTTAAAACCGTCATGGAACAGCATGGCGGCAATGTGAGCTTTACCTCAGAAGAAAACGTCGGAACAACGATCATATTGACGCTACCAGCAAACTGATACTACGCCAGAGAGTGCCTACTGCGATACCGGTCCGAGATATTGCTCAACAATAGTGACGAGATCGTTAGGGGTCATGCTCGACTTCAACACAAAAGCATCAGCCCCCAGCGATGCCATCTCGTTCTCGGTTGCCTTATCGTACATATTCGTATACACGATTATTTTTGTATGTGGGTACTCCGCCATATCAATATTGCGTAAAAATTCCCTCCCATCCATGAGCGGCATAAATATATCGAGCAGCACAAGATCGGGCTTAATCTTCTTCATTTTGTGCAGGCCATCCACACCATTTTCGGCAGTATAAATAACATAGCCGCTTTTTGAGAGCACTAGTCGGTACACATCCTGCAGTATCAGCTCATCTTCAACAATCAGTATGGTCTTTTGCTTACTCATAGCGGCAACCTTATTGTAAACGTCGAGCCTTTACTCAATGCAGAGTTCACTTTAATATTCCCCCCGTGCATTGCCACGATTCGCTTCACCCAATACAGCCCCAGCCCAGAGCCACTCACCGTATCTGACAAATCGTTATCAATTCGGGTAAACTTATCAAATATACGTTGCTTGTTTTCACGGCTGATGCCAACCCCCTTATCCCTAATTGCAATCTCTAGAAAGCCGTCCTGCTTTTGCATAGTTACCACAATCTCTGAGTGAGGATAGCTATACTTGCTGGCATTTTCGAGTAAGTTCACGAGGACAAGCTTCATCTCTGTCTCATCAATTTCTATGGTTTCAGAAGAGATATCTCGTAATACTATCCGTTGGTTTTTCAGCTCAACGGTTATTTCAAGCTCGTCAACAGCTGCGGTGATTATGCGCGCGATATCGTGTGGTTCCATATCGAGCGCGAACCGACTCGAATCTAGTTGCGCAGTCTTCAGCAAATCATTAATAATCTTTAATTGCCTCTCATTGCTATTATAGGCAATTTGCAAATACTGCAGTTGATCAGGGGTAACTGGCCCGGCATAATCATTTATCAGCAAACTTATATACTGCTTTACGGCGGTTGCAGGAGTACGCAGTTGATGTGAGGCAAGCGCAACAAAGTCATCTTTAGCTTTGTTCAGCGCAATAAGTTGTCGACGCTGGTTCTTCAGCTGCGAATTAGCAAGTATCAACTCACTTGCTCGCTTCAAATCATGTATATCAGTGCCTGATCCAATATATCCAACGAATTTTCCCTCTGGAGAAAAGCGTGGTCGACCAACATCCAATATCCACCGGTACTCACCATCATGCCGACGTAGGCGATATTCCACACTAAACGACTGCTGAGAATCAAAAGCAGTTTCATACGTTTTCTGGTATTTTGCTACATCGTCAGGATGCACATTACCTGTCCACTCCGCACTGCATTTCCCTGCCGCAGCCTGCCCCGTAAATTCAAGCCATGACTTATTGCAATATGTTACCTGTCTATCGGCGCCAGACAGCCAGATCATTACGGGTGCCGTATCAGCCATCGTTCTGAAACGCTGTTCACTTTCTTTTACGTCCTCCAAAACACGGGCATTGCGAAGACTCACACTCGCAAGGTCCGCTAGTCGCGATAATGCTGCCATTTGCTCACTATCAAAATCGTTATTCACATACCGATGTGCTAGTGTCATTACACCGATCACCCCCTCGTCTGTCCGTAGCGGCATGCCAATAACCGTACGCACTAGCCCCTTTGGGAAACTACTCTGGCGCTTATCCCATGTCTCGTAATCTGGAACGGTGAGCGGTTGACCTGTCTCCCATACCCTCCCGGCAAGTCCTTCGCCAAAATTAATTGTATGGCCGACATATTCCTTAAACAACCCTGTTCCCACTCGTACGACAAGCTTCTGGGTTTGCGGATCTTTCAAGTATATATAGCCATCATGCGTGCCGTTAATTTTCCCTGCCCGTTCTAAAATAGTCTTCAGCACGTGCGTATGTTTTTTGAGACCAAGACTGACGTCCAGTGCAGTGATGTGCAGTGTTTCAAGATATGCGTTTTGTCGCTGCAGGGTTGTCTCAATATTCTTTTGTCGATCAATCGACAAAGCAGTACCAACCATACGCACGATTTGCCCTGACTCTTTATACGCCTTCCCCTGACCCAATATCCAATGCTCCGTACCGTCCGGCCATATAACACGATGCTCCATTGTATACGGTTGCCCTGTTTTTAGACTTTTTGCAATAAGCTTCTGCGTACGTGCACGATCATCCGCGGGCAACATCGCCAAATAATCTTCATACGTTACTCGTTTGTTTTGCTTTAGCCCGTACATTTTTTTGAGTTGGGGTGACCAGAACAGCTGATTTGTCAGCACGTTCCATTCCCACAAACCCATGTGCGAACCCCTGAGAGCCAGATCAAGCCGCTCCTTGTTATACAGCAATGCCTCGGCTGTCTGCTGTTGATCAGTTATGTCTTGGCACGTTCCCCATATCTGTACGACAGAACCCTCCTCAACAATAGCAGTCATGCTATTTCGATAATACCGTTCCTTGCCCTTTCCATATACCTGTCGAGTCGTGTAGTCACTAAGACGATATTTCGCAGCAATAAATGCCCGTAGTAGTGCATTATTCTGGGCGTCCTTTGCAGGTAAAACATCACCAAACGATAGCCCAATCATTGGCGAAATCGACCGAAAGCCACATATACGCGCCATCGCACGGTTGGCTTCAGCCAAGAATGCATATTTATAATAGTGCTTTATCTGGTCATGTGGGGGTAGCTGGATCGATACCGATTGCTGCAATTCGAAACGCCATATACCATCACTACTGGCCTGTATGAAAGCCTGATAATGTTCATTGCGGGCGAGTTCTTTCCTCGGCTGCTGACGCCTTGGCACAGCGTTCTCCTTGCTGATAACTCTATTATACCCGCTTTTCACATAGAGAAAGAGTGCTTCCTGTGATTACCGATGTTTGCCGTGTCTATCCTTATGCTTGAATAGGACATATGAGAGACTCAGATTTGATATTGCGGCAGCGGCAATCACCAAATCTTGTGACTGCTTGATGCCACTACCATATGCCGTATCGTACACTTGCTGCGCCATATCTGGCGGCAGTAGGGGCAGCGCAAGCGTTGCAAGCAACATGCCAGAAAATACTAGTGGTACCAGCTGGAACAAAAGACCCTTGCCCCGTGTGCGACGCAATAATAGCATTGTCACGAGTACTGGGGCACACAGCAGTATGAACTGTGCTGCAACCATCGCATTGCTTCCTTGGACAACTGTGGCAATTACCAGGTCTACGTCATCACTCAGTGCGTACTGTAGAAAGTAACCGGCCGCAATGCTCAGGAAGACAAATACGGCATTCACCCGCAATATAAGCGCAAGAAACACAGGCAAGACAGCAAGTGCGCCGATTACAATAAGCGGTATCATACGCTCATGATAGCATGACTAGAGACGTACGTGCTCGCCGATACGTAAGTCAGCTGCGTCTACGGCTCCGGCTGCAAACTCTAGCACATAGTGTGAGTCATCATGACAAAACGAAGACGGATATGTCGAGGGGCTGACATTACGTTCAATGGCGACAATTTGTTTGCTGCCACTTAGCCACACAATATCTATCGGGAATTGCATATCTTTCATCCAAATACATCGTCTACTTTCGCCATCAAACACAAAAAGCATTGCCCGATCCTGGGCAAGACTCATGCGACCAGAAAGACCTTTCTGACGCTGTTCATACGTCGTTACCGTCTCAAGAGAAAAGCTGGCCGTAATATCCTGCACAGGGGGAGCTGCGGGCCGTCTCGTGTGTCCAGCTCTACTGGCAATACCGTATCCCATTACCAGCAAGATCACAGCAATAGCTAGTAGTACTAGGCGATATTTTCTAGGCACCGACGCGATCACGACGACGCTTGCCTCGAGCATTTAACTCAATGTAGTCAAGAATCTGCCCAGCTATATCGCGATTAGTCACTTTTTCTATACCGAAGCCAGGACTGGCATTCACTTCAAGAACCAGTGGACCACGTGCACTACGCATCATATCAACACCACAGATAGCCAAACCCATTGCCTTCGCAGCCTTAATTGCTGTGCGGCGTTCCTGATCAGTTAATTTAATAGCACGACCCTCGCCTCCTTGGTGCAAATTTGAACGGAAATCGTCATCGAGGCTCTGGCGCTGCATACTTGCAACCACTTTGCCACCCACCACAAATGCACGAATGTCAGTACCAGCAGATTCTTTTACAAATTCCTGCAGCAATATGTTGGTACCATCTTCGTCCATCACATAAAACGCCTGTAATACTGACTTGGCAGCTTTCTTCGTCTCTGCCAAGACCACACCGTTTCCGTGCGTGCCACGAGCCAACTTAATAATCACTGGCGTTCCACCCAATTCATCAATAAGGTCATTTACGTCAGCGGCCGAACGTGCAAAAACAGTCTTAGGAATACCCACGCCGGCACGGGCCAATAACTGCAGGCTGCGCAATTTATCTCGGGATCGCACTATCGCAATAGAACTGGTCGGGGTGTACACGCCTTGCATCTCAAACTGGCGAACTATTGCAGAACCATATCGTGTCATGTAACTCGCAATGCGGGGTATCACCACGTCAAAATCAGTAAGAATTTCGCCGTCATAGCGCACCACGGGATTACTCTGCTCCATGGCCGCATAACAATTTTTGTACTTAATGACCTGTACCTCATGTCCACGTAATTTCGCCTCTTCCTTAAGGCGCTTTGTAGAGTAGTTACCGGGACCGTTAGATAAAATTGCTATTCTCATGCTTAATCCTCGAAGTCTTCCTCTGAATATGCACCCGATAGGCCAAAGTTCTTACGTAGCTCCATACGATTAACAGACGCTCGTGCTGGATCTATCATAAAGCGGTTTTTTAATGCTTTCCTACCAATTAGCACGGGGTAGACATTATTTGTGCGATCGGCAAGCGTAAAGCTAGTATTGAATATTTTTGGTCCGATTTTAATCTTGAGTGTTACTTCATAACGAGTTTCTACTTCGCCATTAGAACTTTTAACCGGAATCAGATCATACCTCTCAGCCTGAAGCGACCGCTTGACGGGTGCGCACTTATGTCCAAACAAATTAAACGTAAGGATCTTTTCGCCATTTGAATCCGTCTTCTCCCGTATATTGGTAGCATGTACAGAGGATCGAAAGGCTCCGGTATCAATTTTAGCGGGCACTCCTAAAGAAGTACCGACAAAGTCAATATTCTCTGCGCGCCCGATAATAATCTGGTATTTTGCCATGGTTTTCCTTGTCTATGAACGCATTGTAAGCATATTGGCCGCAAAAGCAATAGCACAATATTTATCATTATAACATGTATTGATTCTTTTTGCAATACTGTTATGCTTAGCTGCCTGCGTTGGAAACACGCCAATAAGCCAAGGCAATTGCGCCAACAATCATCAAGAGCAACATGATAATCATAGGAATAAAACCAGCTTGTGCGGGAATAAGCTTCTTCATTACCTCTTATTATTTACCATAAGCGACAAATATTCAACACTGCTGCTTACTTAAGTTCAGGTAAGTACTCCTCAACAAATAGGCTCCAGACATCTTCAGCAGGATTGTCGGCGACTTCCTTAGGCACTTCAAGTAAGCCGACTCTATGCAGGGCTGCACTGTGTCGGAGCGAGAAGCTGCCACCAGCAATTGCAATTGCCGAACGTTCAGTTGGCAAAACATTCTTGAAGCCGCGGGCAATAAGGTCTTGTTCAGCATAATCAAGTGGTTGCGATTCGTGACCGTCGTTTCGGTACAGACGGAGCGATCTGTCTACCGCCATATCTCTGAGTTTTTTGTCAGTTGCCTCACTAAGTTGCTTGCCTTCGCGCTGAGATTCATAGAATGCTCTCGCAGTTTGCACTAAGTTACCGCCGTCTAGTTTTGTTTGAAGTGCGCGAAGGTAATGCAGATTCGTACCACGTGAGCGACCAAAATATCCCTGAACTACATTCTCTTGCATAATTCCGGCCATCTCCCGAACCGCAACGTATCGTGCTCCCTTAGTCTTAGCCAGTGGAATTTGCTTGGCAAGTTCTTCGTCATACTCATTCTGCAAAACATGCGTCAGCTCATGCGCGGACACTGGCAGCCCACCGGCTGGACTCTCATCCGTAAGATTACGCCCGAACACTTCCGGTCCAAATACAATCTTCTTCGTACCATCAACGGCTAGAGATTTCCGTTTTGGATCTACGACATACTGCCATTTTCCATCAAGGGCGGTGCCACTTCGTTTGCCAGCCTCTACCCAGTCAGTTTGATGCTCACTAAGTAAGCCCCATTTTGCTAAAATTGTTTCGTTAAATTCTTTAAGCTGTTCGCCTGTCCAGAAAGTGGTGTCCATAATCTTGAGTTGCTCAGGCGTCACTCTTGCCTCAGCAGTTACCGTACCTTCCGGTGCGCCCGTGAGTTGTTCTGCGAGTATCTTCAGTTCTTTGCTTATCGGTACGGGCTGTTCGTTTTCGTCAAGTGCCGCCCCGTTACGAACCAAATCAAGGCGACGCGCAAATGTATCGGCAAATTGCTCAAAGTGTTCTCTGTTCGCAGCTTTACATGCGTTGCTAATAACTGGAGCGATGGCTACAAGACGCTCAGTCCAGCGCTCATTATCAACGCCGGGTTCGCACGCATCAAGCTGTCGTGCCAGATTTGCTGCACTTGTGTACAAACCGGCCATCAAGTTATTTACCCGAGCAATATGGACATCAAGCACTGTCTGTTTTGCTGTCAGAAGGTCTGACGGCTCTTCTTGTCCTAGCCCTGCGCGCACATGTCGGTAAAAACGACGATAGTTTTGGAGGTATTCAAGCTTGTCGAGGAGCTTATCTGGTTCATAATTGACTGTAATCGATTCTGCATCTTCGTACAGCGCGTCTTTCGTTCCGTCGCCCTTCAGGTGTTCGGCAACCTGCTCCTTATACCAGTTCAAGCTGTTGATGGCAACTTGTTTACGTACTTTTTCGTCAACAGTGTCGCTAACCGTGATCACATCCAGTAAGTACTTATCGATATTGTTAGTGGCAGGGTCAATTCTCATACCTGCTAGGTCACTTTTTCCTGCTTCAGTATTGAAATAGCCGGTGTAGAATGTCTGCTCACTCGCCAGAACAGATAGTTTATTAACCTCTTCTAGGCTTCTTTCTGCCTTACAGTGTGGGCCGCCTTCAATGTTACCCTCGAATATTTCACGGGCGAAGGTTTGGGCAGCAAAGCGATCTTCTGAGCTCAATTGTATTTCAGGCTCTGCTAGCAAAACTTCAATATCCGCGGCAACATTGACACCATTGCGTTCAGAGAATGGCCAAAGGGCTTCTGAGCTTTGCTCAATCATACACGATATTATACTACTTTTTGTACTTTTGTCTAGCTCAGTACGCTTGTTAGTTGAAGAGGCCGGTTTTTTTGGAATTTTTGAATTCTTCGAGTAGTTGCTGTTGTTTCTTATTGAGCTTGGTCGGGGTCTGAACGACGACCGTCACAATGTGGGCACCTCGAGTTTCTTTACGTAAATGAGGTACGCCGTGGTTGGATAATTTAAAGTCCGTACCACTCTGGGTACCGGCAGGAACTTTCATGGTGATTGGGCCATCGACAGTATCTACCTTTATTTCGATACCAAGTGCTGCGTCAACCATATCTATTGCTTCTTCAGAAAGAATTAAGTCGCCTTCACGGGTGAATTTCTTGTGCGGTTTGACGCGAATATTGACATACAGATCGCCCTTTGGCCCGTTGGCAATGGCTTCACCGTGTTCACGTAATCTAATAACCGCCCCATCGTCCACGCCCGCAGGAATTTTGAGGGCAACTGTTTGCTTAGTACGCTGTGTGCCGCTACCGCGACAAACGGAACATACTTTCTCTGGGACCTTGCCGTTCCCCTTACACGTCGGGCAAACTGTTGCTTGCTGGATATTACCGAACATCGTGCGCATGACACGCACGGTTTGCCCGGAGCCGTGACATTCATCACACGTCTTCAGCTCGTGGCCAGGCTCAACGGTCGTACCTTTGCAGTGTTCACAGTTATCTTCAAGATTGAGGTTAAGATCAACTTCTGTGCCGAACACCGCTTGCTCAAATTCCACCTCCACCAATGTTTCGATGTCATTCCCGCGATGCTGTTGTTTGCGTTGATGCCCTCCGCCAAAGAAACTGCCAAAAATATCGCCAAGGCCGAGATCTCCAAAATCGAAATTAACGTTTTGTCCCTGGCCACCAAAACCACTAAAGCCTTCGAAGGGGTTACCGCCGCCGCTCGCGCCCCCGACACCGGCATGTCCAAACTGATCATAGCGCTGACGCTTTTTATCGTCTTTTAAGACTTCATATGCCTCGTTGACTTCCTTGAACTTGGCTTCATCCCCACCCTCTTTATCAGGGTGATACTGCACGGCAAGACGACGAAATGCTTTTTTTATTTCGTCGGCTGATGCGCCCTTATCGACGCCAAGAACTTCATAATAATCTCGTTTACTCATCTGGTATCAATGATAATAAATTAGCACTCAAAAGTCTAGAGTGCCAGTGATGCAAGCCCTAACTTCGGCCCAAAAAAGTACCAGAATTCCCACAAAATCAAACAAATGACCAACAAGAACCATACAAGAAGGATATCGGCGTGGTATTTACGAACCAGTTGGGTAGTCTTACTCTGTTGCTTCCCGATATGCCCCTCTGCAAGGAGGTACTGTACGGTGTACCATGCACTAATGCTCATGATTATCCACACCGCCATGCAGTAGATACAGAGCGCCTTGATAACAAAAATACTCTGCTGCATCAGGAACAACGTAAACGCCACACTACCTGCCACCTGCATACCCCATAACCGCCAAAACCATGTTTTGATACGAGCTCCTGCTAGGAGGGCAAGTCCTATAACGGCCTGAGCGGCAAAACTGGCCAGCCCCATCAGAGGATTCGGAAAGCCAAACTGCGTGGCTGTTGGACTTCCCATAACGGGTCCACAGCTTAAAATAGGGTTAATACTGCATGTCGGGTCATAATTTGGATCTTTCAGTAATTCCATATGCTCAAGTGTCAGAACAAAGGACGCAACGAATCCAATAATTGCCGTTATGATAAGAATATAGGGAAATGCCTGCTGAATGGTAACACCCATGAATACGCGGCGGCGGCCATGCATGGGGTTAGGAATTTTTGTCTTACTCATCTTCAGTATTATTATATATCAATACGCCAAAGTGCAGGAATTTATATAGTTTAGCTGCACTATAAAAACACCGGATGTACCGGTGTTTTTATAAAGTTGCCGTAACGGGTTACGCGCGGCGGAAAGCCCGCACAACCATCAGCAGTACAAATGCGCCGACAACTGCTACGAAGAGGCTCCAGAAATTAAATCCTGTCACTCCAGTGCTACCAAATGTCTCAAACAGCCAACCGCCTAAAAAGGCACCGACTATACCAACGATAATATTTGCAAAGATGCCCATACTCTCGTTTGTTTTGGCAAACATTGATGCGATCCAGCCAGCTACACCTCCGAGAACGATCCATGCCAGTATATTCATACTATAACTCCTTTACGTTATGGATCTATCGTACGATACCGCGATGCTGAAGTAAGTGAACTATTATACAGTCCAGTTGTGTGTTATTTCTCGTCGACGACTTCGCCTTCTACCGGCTCGTCCTTGTCAGACTTTTTAGCATCAGTATCAGCTGGTGTTTCTGCTGCTTGAGCCTGCTCATACATTTTGGCACCAATAGGCATGATCTTGTCCTGCAACTCTTTGGCTGCCTTCTCTAGATCGTCCTTGCTGGCTTTTTCATCTGCCACGACTTTCTTGGCGGCTGCGACTGCTTCATCAAGTGTTTTGACATCTTCTTCTGAGAGCTTGTCCTTGTAATCGATCTTCATTTTCTCTGCCTGGTATGTGACACTGTCAAGCTGGTTGCGAGCATCGATAGCTTCGCGCTTCTGCTTATCTTCTTCGGCGTGAGCTTCGGCCTCTTTCGCCATCTTCTCTACTTCATTTTTATCCAGATTACCGCTGTTCTGAATGGTGATACTTTGCTCTTTACCGGAACCCTTGTCCTTTGCGGTCACATTCAATATTCCGTTGGCATCAATATTAAATGTTACTTCGATCTGCGGAATGCCACGTGGGGCAGGAGGAATGCCATCAAGTACAAAGCGGCCAAGAGATTTGTTGTCAGCTACCATTTCTCGCTCACCTTGTACAACATGGATCTCTACTTGTGGCTGGTTATCAGCCGCAGTACTAAACGTCTCTGATTTGCTTGTCGGGATGGTTGTGTTTCGTTCAATCAGCTTAGTAGCAACACCGCCAAGTGTTTCAATCCCGAGTGAAAGCGGAGTTACATCCAAAAGGAGTACGTCCTTCACATCACCCTGCAAAACACCGCCCTGGATAGCCGCACCGATAGCAACAACTTCATCGGGATTGACACCCTTCATTGGGTCTTTGCCGAAGATCTGCTTCACCTTCTCTTGTACGGCTGGCATACGAGTCATACCACCGACCAATACCACGGCGTCAATATCGCTTGCTTTCAAGCCGGCATCCTTCAGGGCTTTCTCACATGGAACGGCCGTTTTATCTACCAAGTCACCGACTAGGTTCTCCAGTTTGGCACGAGTCAGCTTGTGCTCGAAGTGCTTTGGTCCATCAGCGTCAGCAGTCAAAAACGGCAGGTTAATCGTGACTTCATTTGTCGTCGAAAGCTCAATCTTCGCCTTTTCCGCTTCATCACGGAGCCGTTGCATGGCAGCGTTGTCCTCAGTCAGGTCAATGCCATGCTCCTTCTTGAACTCAGCAACAAAGTAGTTGACGATTGCGCGATCAAAATCAGCACCACCAAGATGGGTATCGCCATTCGTTGACTTGACCTCAAATACGCCGTCGCCAAGCTCCAGGATAGATACATCAAATGTACCGCCACCCAAGTCATATACTGCAATTTTCTCATCTTTACCGGACTGCTTATCGAGGCCGTAAGCCAATGCAGCAGCAGTTGGCTCATTAATAATGCGTTTTACTTCTAGACCAGCAATCTTGCCAGCATCTTTTGTAGCATGGCGCTGGGAATCATCGAAGTACGCTGGTACAGTGATAACAGCTTCTGTTACTGGCTCACCGAGAAAGCTCTCTGCGTCTGTCTTCAGCTTAGCCAGCACCATGGCACTAATCTCTTCGGGGCTATATTCTTTATCGCCCATCTTAACCTTGACACCGGTCTTGCCCTTAACGATTTCGTAGCCCATCAGTTTGAGGTCGCGCTGTACTTCCTTGTCGCTGAAGTTACGGCCAATCAAACGTTTAACTTCATAAATAGTGTTTTTAGGATTGGTGACCTGTTGTCGGCGCGCAACTTGGCCTACGAGTCGTTCATCATTCTTATTAATAGCAACGACGGATGGTGTTGTGCGATTGCCCTCCGAGTTTGCAATGATTTCAGCCTTGCCAGCCTGCATGACTGCCATAGCAGAGTTGGTGGTTCCTAAGTCAATTCCGATAATTTTTCCCATTGTGGTTTTGCCCTTTCCGTTAGCAATAACTATGTATGAGTGCTAATACTATTGTAGCATAAAAAATTAGCACTCATGTGTCAAGAGTGCCAATATATCAGGACTATGATTGTGCTGCGTAGAGTTGTGCGGGTACTTCCACACCGCCAATCACTGCTCTTTCCGTCACAGGAAGAATCGTGATAGACACTGTATCTTGTGTGGACGAGGCGCCATCATTATCTGTCACCGTAAGCCCGAAGGTCAGTGTCGTGCCTGCGATAGTAGCCGGCGCAGTAAAAGTTCGTGATGCACCACTACCATTCAAGGTCACAGCTGGAGTACCTGCCGTCTGCACCCAGGTATAACTTGTGATGCTTCCGTCACTATCAGATGATCCACCCCCCTGGAGCGTAACAGTCGCATAAGGCTCAACATAACTCTTATCCAGGCCAGCGATCGCAACAGGTGGCACATTCGCCCCATATGGCCCGATTGCCGTAGCGGTAGAGTCATAAGCAATGTCATCAAAATTAGCATCAAGAGCCGGACTGGAATTGATTTTGCCCACATGCAGTCGGCGAGCGGTAATGGTGCCCGTGTTAACTGTAGTACTACTATACGTTTCTTCAGCGGTTGTTGAATCACCCTGATAATATTGGAAATGTATCGTACCGCTGCTTGCATCTACTCCGGCGATAACTTGCATTTCAATACGGTACCAGGTAGATCCACTCAAAGAAGCCGCGGCGGTGAATAAGGTTGCACCTGTTGTATCGGTCACTCGCAGTTGGTTAGACGCAGTCAGATTAATGCTTGCCATGCTACTAAACGAAGAATTCTGCATCTGGAAGACGCTCTGGGCAGTACTTGGTAGATTGTTCAGGTAAAAATAAACTCTCAGCGAACCTTCTGCAGTATCTGAAGCACCTAAATAAAACTTAGCCGTATCGCCCGCTATGCCTGTAATACGATAGGACTGTGTGCCGTGTGCACTCACGTTGTTGGCGAACACGCATGACGATGCACCGGTTATCGTGACCTGATTAAATGCATCACCTGATGCCCCCCCTGAGTTACCAGTTGTAACGGTAACCCCGACTGTTCCTCCTTCAGCATTGTTTTGTAATACTGCCATATCTAATTGCTCCAGACAGGTGTGGTAATGAGTAGATTATCGATATCAATATCGGTATCTATGGCTGGCGCCCAGTCAACCGTATTACCGCCGTAAAACATACTCCACATAAGATGTGTGATACGCGCTTCCTCGTAGATACGATAGACTTGGGTATAATTTGAATAGACAAGAACGTCGTCCAGCCACATAAGATGAATCCCATCAGCGTTTCCGGATACCCCCTCTACATTGACCGTATTCATCTTGTAGTACTGTCTGACGGTATGCCACTGGTCGGCCACAAAAGAAACATTGGTTTGGCGGTTTTGGCCATAATTACCAGGTAGCTGCGTAGGGTCATACATATATCCAACCAATTCATTTGGTACACTTGAAGAGCCCGGATATGACCCAGGGGTAATCCACATACCACGACAAGACCATCCGTACGAAGATGGAACGCCACCTGAAGGTGGACTCCCGTACCCAGGTCGTACACCCGCGAGCCCCGGTAATTTACCGCCCCATCCCCAGTCAAAACTGGCACCAGTGAAACGAACATCAAAAGTGATAGTGGCCTCATCGACAGTCATTGTTAGCGGCGCGTTTACAGAGATACCGTCAGCAGTACCGTACTGTCCAGCATGGAAGTGCTGTCGTATAACATTGCCTCGGCCAGCTTCTGAGACGATAGCAGTCCGAGCGACTGTAGATGATCCGCCACCGCTTGTCATGCCCATTGCAGTCCGATAATTTTCTATGGTTATGGGATCAGACACTGGAAAAGCGTCAAAATCAGTGTTGAGTATATTTATGACGGCGTCCTGGGCAACACCCCGCCGTTGCAATTGCGATTGGGATACATTCCAGAGTAAGTTTGCCATTATGCAGTTACAAACCTCATATCAACGCCATCGAGCATACCGCCTGTACCTGACGAGACAATTGCTGGCGAGGGGTCTGCACCTTTCCAAATCACGACAATATCGGTGCGGGCTGTGGGGCGTGCCGGCCATGTACCGGCCGTTTTTGTCACCGTAACGGTGGTGCCGGCAGGGAGATTCTCGTAAGTTGGTGACGAAGCAGAGAGTGCTTGGTTGGTCCACTTCGCTGTTCCACTATCATACGTAAGCACATGTTCGTCCTGAGGATTGCTCAGTGCAACATCGTCAGCTCCTGAAATATTTCCGCCACTCGGACTAAATGACATGTCCCTGCTCCCCAATTTTGCTTATGCTTGCTAGTGGCTACTATAGCATCCTGTTGGCCAATGAACAAGATTTGAGAAGTGTTACTGCATCCGTACACGTACCATAGCATGGCGGATCACTTCATCGCCAAGCTGATAGCCTGATTGTAATTCCTCACTCACCATTTCCGTAGTGCCATCGCCGTCTTCCATACTCACGGCTTCATGAACAACGGGATTAAATAGTGTGCCTACGGTAGCAATACGTGTCACCCCAATTTCCTCCAATGTTTTTTCGAACTGTTTAACAATACCCTGCACCCCTTGAATATAGTCGTTGTTCTTCAGATCATCCGGCACGTGTTTTAGCGCACGCTCAAAGTTATCAATAATTGGGAGGAGGTCACGGATAATACCGGCCTTCACGATGCTCTTAAGGCTCGTAATCTGTTCGTCGTGTCGGCGGCGGACGTTTATAATATCTGCCCGCTCCCGCTGCAAAGCTTCAGTGAGTTCGGCAACTTTTTCCTCTAGTTCCTTTACTGATGGTTTCTTAGACATTCAGCCTCCTCATTTCTTCATTGAAATCATTCACGATTTCTGTAGCTTCCCGGTCAGCAACATCTGTGTCCTCCCAGCTCAACCCACTCAAAAAAATAGTGAGTCGCGCCGCTTCTATTCGTGCATTTGCACAAAATAGTAGCCCCTCATCTCTATCTTTTGCTGCTTCCAGGTGTACCGAAACAAGCTCTGCACGCACGCTATCACTAAGCATACAGAACTTCCTCCAGTGATCGTCCTGCGTGTTCCACGAGATTCATAACATTACGATATTGCTGGCGTGTCGGGCCAAGCACACCTATGTAGCTATGATCGCTGTATGGACTTCGGAAGCGACAAATTATGAGACTGGCGCCAGCACTCCGGCCAATCGGGTTTTCCGCCCCAATATAAACACTCAACGGCTCATTTGGAGCTGCTTCTCGTAACCACGGCTCAAGATTATCGAGCAAACGGGCAACTTGTTGTACCTGGTTGCCACTCGCAAACTCTGGCTGGCCAAATAAGTTGGATAATCCGCTCATATACAACTGGTTCCCAATAGTTGCGATACCAAGGTTATGCGTCAGCTCAACCAGTGTATCTACCGCGTTTCGAATAGTCCGCTCTGGCAACCCCCCGCCTTCAACCCGAGCAGCCAAAGCACGCTGGGCACGGTGTTCCGAGGCAGACTCATGATGCTCCGTAAGACTATTGACATACAGTCGATAGCCTTTGTCGGTTGGTATGCGGCCCGCACTCGTATGAGGCTGCATAATGAATCCCGCGCGCTCAAGCTCAGCCATCTCTGACCGTATGGTAGCAGAAGACACGCCGAATACTTTTGCGAGCAAACTTGAGCCCACGGGACTGGCGACTTCTGCATACTGCTCAACAATAGCGCGTAAAATGTGATTTTGACGCTCCGTCATAATGACCCTATTGTAGCTTCCTAGCACTCAAAAGTCCAGAGTGCCAGATAGCTTGTATTAAGCCCCGAACTTGGCTGCAAGAAGGCTGAAGTCTTGGATGTTGACTGTACCGTCGCTATTGATGTCCTCACGCCCTAGGTTTGAACCTGTTTGCCCGAACTTGGCTGCAAGAAGGCTGAAGTCTTGGATGTTGACTGTACCGTCGCTATTGATGTCCTCCCTGAGGTACGTCACGTTTGAAACCGTTACACTCACTGAGTTTGTCTGCATATTACCAGCTGCATCGTAAGCTTTTACAGTCAGATTATGTGCAGCGTTAGTAAGCGTAGAGGTATTAAGGCTGTAGTCATAAGGAGCGGTTGTGTCAGTACTTTTCAGAGCACCATCAACGAGGAATTCAACTTTGGTCACCCCTACATTATCAGTGGCGTTTGCAGAGAATGCTGCTGTCCCTGAAATAGTCGCACTGGACGCGGGGTTCGTTATGGATACCGTTGGGGGAGTGGTGTCAACGGGCACCGTGATGTTGCTGACAGTTATATTCACCCCTGCAGTTGGGGTCGTATTGCCACCAGCGTCGGAAGCTCGAGCTATAACGGTATGCGCTCCGTTAGTGAATAGTTTTGTATCGACAGAAACGGTATACGGAGAAGCTGTATCAGTGGCGACAACAGCACCATCAACGAGGAATTCAACTTTGGTCACCCCTACATTATCAGTGGCGTTTGCTGAGAACGTACTTGTTCCTGACACGGTTGCACCAGCCGTAGGTGTCGTTAGGGTGACCGTTGGAGGAGTTTTGTCTGCGACAGTAACTGATCGGATGCTGCTGCTGACGGGATTACCCGATGAAGATGTGTCATAAGCCCGGGCATATATAGTGTGCTGGCCAGGAGCTAATGATGACATATCAAAGGTGACTTCATAAACGCCACCGGTTGCTGCAGAGGTATCGGCACCCCTGAGGGTGCTGTTAACATAAAATTCTACCTTGCTTACAGCCACGTCATCACTCGCCGTGGCTCGAATTGCAGTGGGGCCCGATACCGTTGCACCAGCGGCCGGTGAAGATAGAGCCACTACGGGTGGGGTTGTGTCAGGTGGATTGGCGCAGTTTTCTCCCGTTCCTGTCGGAACACAAGTCGTGTCAGCAGTTAAAATAATACGATCTAACTTAACATTGGCTTCGCGCCCAATCATCTTAAATGTATGCTGACCTGCAGTCAGGGTTAATGACACTTTATTTGTTGTGGTTGCACTCTTGTAATCAACCCATGTCCACGTATTTGCCGCAATAGCACTGTCACCCACGACAATATTACAAGTTGTATCGTCTACCTCAAGAATATAAGAATTGGCAGTTGTGTTTGGTGCCATAATTCGGCTCCAGACGCGGTACGTTCCGGCATTTGGTACGTTCACCGTCATTGTGGAGCTTCCGTAGGTCGTAGGTTGCGCGGAACATGCAGCCTGCGCAGAATTTGTCTGCACAGCAATGAGTAATAGGACCGATCCCAATAAGACGAGGATTGTCTTTCGTGAGAATAAACCTAGGACCGCCATGATCACTTATCCTCGTTATTATCGTTTCGAACGGGGTTAACTGTCGAGCCTGGCTGTGGGAGGCTCTGGTATTGTTGTTGGAATATAGGAGCAGTGTCTTCAGGTTTTTCCGTAACGTTTGCTGGTGCGCTTGATGGCGGCGAGACTGTCGTAGTAGTTATCACACTGTGAGCTGAAGCAAACTTCTTCTGTGCCACGAAGCCTGATTTCTTTAGGATAAATAGAGCACCGATCAGGAGCAGCCCTGCAAATATACTACTCAGTATAAGTATATTTTGTGTAGCTGGTACCTCGAGATCATCATACAGTACCGCAATATTCTGTGGCTCAGCGGTTTGTTTCCCGTCGCCTCCGGTTACTACGGTGTTATCTACCAATACTTTTTGGGAGTACTTCTTACCATCCTGTTCATATTCAACGGTATGTGTACCTGGGCTAACGTTGTCAAAGAGTGCCACGCCACTATTGTCAGTCCTTGCCTTTTGCGGGTCAGAATAGAGTGTAATCTGCTGTTTCTTGAGTGGTTTATTGCTCTTCCCAAGAATGGTTATCCGAAGTGTGTAGCCTTTTGTCTTAAATGTCTGGGCCGTTGACTCAGAACGGACCCCATTTGCATCTTCACTGATGATCTTAAACTGATACGAGGTGCCTGGTTGTAATTTAGACTCGTCCAGCACAACCGTATGCTTTGTTCCCAATTCTGTTGGCGCAGTTTGTAAGTTTAGTTGGCCATTGGTGCCATAGACTATATAAGCTTTAAAAGGTTTCTCGCTCTTGAGTTCAATGCCAGCTTTCGTGAATTGAATGTCACTACTACTTACATTAACGGCCGAGCCACTTGAGGCAGCCTGCCCTGGGGAGGATGATCCATCAGAACCATTCGTGTTTGTCGGGGGCGTATTAGTGGTGCCTGGGTCAGCACTAGGCGCAGGACTAGTTGGAGCTGACGGAGCTGGATCCTGTGTTGGTGGTGGGGTTGTCGGCGTAGTGGTTGGTGGCGGAGTAGTCGGCACGGTAATCTTTATAGTTGCACCACTTGTATTGGGTGATGTATATGATCCACTGCTTGTGGCATTGCCCGTGAGGTTTACATTTATGCTACCTGCGCTCCCAACAGCCTGAAATATCACTTGTGTGACCAGGGCATCAGAGCTCACTCCCCCGCTGAGGTTCCCTCGAGCGATATTCACTGTCCCACCAGTGACTTTTTCCATTAACTTGGCATCGAACTGAGTCCCCGCCGAGTTAAATCCGATGAATTTCAGTTGGGTCGTATCAAACGTTAGGTTGGCCTCTACACCATCGACATTTGTTCCAGGGTTAATACGAACAGCGACTGTGACATTACTGTCTTTTTGCACACTAACTGTTGCAGGGGCAAGATAAATACTTCCTGTTGCAGCAAAAACACCGCTGAAACCTATGGCTAACCCCAAGACTGCCAATATGGCACCTGATACTACTAAATGTAATTTTTTCATAATTTCCAACACATATATTGCTTATACTTAAGGTATTCCAGGTATGCCAATAAAGCAAGTGTTTTATTGTGTCAAAGATTTGCCACGATGTACTAGCTGAGTATGTAGTGGTGCTTGATATCCTCAAGTATTCGTCGAGCCACCTCGCGGGCTTCATCGTGATGACCGGTATCCCGAACCCCGCGTATTTGCTCGTCGATTTTGTGGGCAGATGCTTCCGATGAATCATTGATAACAAACGTAAAATGGTCCTCCTTCAGTCCCTTCTCGATGACACGTATTGCGGTACTGACTCTGTTATTGCGCTCTTTCTCGGTCATAACTTCACGCGCATTAAGTCGACGAATCCATTCCTCATAGCTAGGGGGGATAATAAAGAAAAAATGTGTGTCCGGCTTGGCATTCAGTATATTATCGGTACCACCAATATCGACTTCATTAATAGGAATTTTGCCGCTTTCGGCAACCTCCGTCAGAGCACGTATACTCATGCCGGATACCTGTTGGTTATGTATCAGCTCGGCTTCAAGAAATCTCCCCTCACGTAAATCTTGCAGAACATCTTCTTCACTCCGGAAGTAATAATTGACACCGTGTTGTTCTATTTTGCCGTCTCGTACCTTGGGAGGACGAGTCGTGTCGGAAATGATGTACCGATACTTTCCAGTCTTAGCGAGATGATTAATAATGGTATTTCGCCCACTCCCTGAAACACCCAATAAAATAACCAGGGGGATGCGACTCAGTATACCGATTGATTCGGGTGCAGGCTGATAGTGGGCAAGGATTTCCTGGAATGCTTGTTTGTTGGCGAGTTCTACGTGCATGATAAGAGGTATTGTACCAGTTTGCGTGCATTCAGAGTGTTACAATATTATCTACATGAGACAAGCACCGGATTTCTCTCTCCTCGATCAAAATGGTATTCGTCACCGTCTTTCAGACTACACGGGGAAATGGCTCGTCCTCTATTTTTATCCGAAAGATGATACACCGGGGTGTACTGCTGAAGCATGCAACTTTCGGGATGGCCGCGAAGCGATTCGTCAGCTTGGCAACGCGGAGGTAATTGGTATCAGTATGGACAGTGTGGCAGACCATAAACGTTTCGCCACAAAGCACCGGCTCAACTTTCCGTTACTAAGCGACCCCGACCATATCGTGATTTCGGCATACGGTGCATGGAAACCCAAGAAGTTATTCGGCCGTGAAATTTTTGGTATAACAAGATCGACATATATTATCAATCCTGAAGGTTATATAGTCAAAGAATACCCGAGGGTTAACGTGCAAACCCATGCGGCGGAGATAATAAAAGAACTGCGGCTTTTACAAACTCCATAGGAGGCTATGTCCAATCCTGAGGACGCACTGGCACGCCCCAGCCAGCATGAGTAAGGCGAGCAGGTACTAATACCTCGACAGATATGCTACTCATCATCCGCTCGGCAATTCCCGTGTCTATCAAGGCCTCCACGGCCATGGCAGTCATGGTTCGCTCTGCGCCAGATGCGAGAACGAGCGCCTCAGTGCTAATAGCCGACAGCTGTGCATTCGCATTATGAGAAACACTGAACGAAAGGATACCTCCACTCCCAGCAAGTGGTGATCCAACCTGCACGTAATATGTCGTTCCACTTGTGAGCTGCGTCGTAAGATAAGATGTTCCGGAACCCCCTGAATCATCATCGGAGGCAACCAGCACCAGACTATCAATTATTGTTCCGGTGTACACATTGAGAATGGTGTCATGGTCCGAGCCAACCGTAGAAAGAGTGTGCGGACCAGACACAGTTGGAGTAAGGGTTGTCCATCCTGTTTTATCTATCGTCCCCGGCTCTCCTGTTTCAGTTGTCCACGTAGTTGTATCGATTCCCGAAATCTGATAGCCGTCGGATAGAATACCTGCATCAGCAAAATTATCCGCAAACTCATTTGCAAGCGCGGCATAGTGAGCATTCGCTCTAACATCACTAAGCGCTGCAGCATATATTGCAACATCGAATATACGGCCATCATGATATTGTGCCGTATCCCACCTCCGGCCAATGTATGCTGAAGCATTAACGACACCTGCGCCTGGACGAACCGTTCCTACTGTTGTCACGGCGACCTCACTGCCATTAACGCGTAGCTTCAGTGTAGTGCCATCATACGTACCAACGATGTGATACGCGACACCTGCCGTTGGGGCGGTTGACCATGTAGCAGTAACCCAGACAGCTCCGGTAAAATAACCTACCTGTAGTTTGCCTGCGTTGGCAGAATCAATATTGAAGCCAATTGCAAGTGGAATAATCTGTCCACCAGACCAGGCATGTGTAAAGATAGGATTGGCAGCAGAACCTGGAATGGTATCGAATTGTACAACGGCTTCGATAGTACCAATACCGAGCAAGCCAGCAGCGTCCCCAAAGTTCACATACCCCGATGTACCGTCAAAATCCGCGCCTACACCTGCTTTATTATTAAAAGCACCGCTCTGGTTTAGTGTCACGCCGCCATTAATGGTGCCATCACGGGTAGCGGTAATATCATCATCAATGGTACTGCCAGCAACTTCCTCAAATTGCCAGCGAGAAAGAGGTGTATCTGCGTCCTGCTCAGTAATATAGCTCATGGGTATCCCTCACCGTATGCGATTAGCTAAATGACTTCCATGCCCGACTCAAGGTCGTTGACAGCTGCTGGTGTCCACGATATTCCTGTTGCAGGATCGGTCTCGTGCAGTTCCTGATATGCCGTATATGAGGTCGTCAAAGCACGTGTGGTGCCTGGATAATCGCTCCCAGCAGATCGTATTACGTACCGTGCAGAGGCAACCCCTCCGTCGTTTTTCGACATCATACCGTTTACCTGTACTGCATGAACAGTAGCTACACCACCCGGTAAATCTTCAAATACGTACGTATCTTTATCTCCGGGGGTCGCGCTACCCACATAGTCAGTTGAGCTATACGGATGCTCATCAACAAGCAAATAGTTGTCGATTTGGTTCCCGTCAGAGCCAGTTAGCTGCGTGTAGGTCCCGTTACTAGACGGGCTTAATGTACGGACAACGACGTCACCTAAGAAATCATTATTAGAGCTTCCGGTATCATTCAATATGTAACAGTCTGAGATATTAATATATGACGCTGCACCGTTTCCAGAGTATATAGTGAACTTATCAACTGTCGTATTCGTACCTCCGTTTTTGGTATCTCCTACAAAAGATATTTCATCAGTGGGTGAGCCGTTTAGACGAACATGCACCTCACCTACGGTATCTGATATAGTCACGGATGCTTCAATATAGTTCCATTGGTTTTGATATAACGGTTGCGTACCGGTGACAAGAAGAGTCCCGCTCGAGGTGCCCCTTCTGAGCTCGAGCATGCCCGTTCCCATGTTCCATACGATGGTGATGTGTGTTGTGACACCTCCGTCCCCGCTAAAACTAAAATTCCACGCTCGATCTGGCGAGAATATGCCTATCCCGATAACAATTTTCGAAGAAGGGGTAAACGATTTGTACATGTTACGGACAGATGTTAGCCTCCCATAGTAACAACCGGGCGTTCTGGGCGTTGCTGTCTGCGTACTGTATGCAGTACTCGTTATATCCCATTTCTGAGTGGCGTCGGTGCCGCCACCAAATCCATCCATAAACAATAATGCCATTACGCTACTCCTACCTGTACTGTTAGATCTGCACCTTTAGTTCCGGAGCCCACTTGATCGATATCAACCGTTAAGTATTCACCGTCTGCAATAGTAGTGACATCCATATTTGTAACATTTCCTGACGTATTAGAACTAATCGCAATAGTTGGCCTGTTGGCTTGGTTGGTAAACAACGTTGTTCCGTTTTTGTTGATATCAATAATGACACTTGTTCCTGTTGGCGCCGTGCCGAGTGAAGCGCGAACACCCGTAACTGTCCAATCTGTTCCACTATCATTATAGAGCCGGAAGGTGCCCGTGCTTACCATCAAACTACCGTAATATGAATATGGTAGGACCCTCGCAGTAGCTGCTGTAGGTAATTGGCCGACAGGAATTTTAGTGCCCGCATCGAGTGTTGCTATACCATTAGCCACACCTTTCTCAGTATCATCAACTTTAGCAGCTAAGTCGGTGGTTAGATCGGTCACAGCCGATTGAGGAATGCCGCTGAAGTTAGCTTCATTCACATCTACATCAATCTCATCGTTTGCGCCATCATCTGTGACAGTGACTTTGCTAGATGCCGCTGCGATATTCTTAAATTCAAAGTTTACACCGTTTTTTTGCTTGAACACACCGACACCAGTAGCACCAACATTGCTTGCGGTATTTGTCTCTCCACTAGCAGGCGCATTTGCCCAGCGTATACCTGTTGGCTCCGCTGAATCTGCAAACAAAATCTGACCGTCACCTCCCACAGCCTGTCGTGTTACCGTATCATTCGCGGTCGCCACGATTAGGTCGCCTTTGGCATCTGCAATAGAACGCATGATAACTGCAGAACTATCGGCCTTGTTACTTAAGTCTGTCGTAAGGTTAGCAACCTTGCTCTGGGCAATAGCCGCACTCGGGGCAACCTTAGAATCATCTACAGCATCGCTTGCAATCTTTGCAGCAGTGACTGACCCATCAGGTATTCCCGAAGCAACTTGTGTATCTACATAGGTTTTATTAGCTACCTGCGATCCGAGAGTGGGAGCGGGAACTACCGGCGACAACACGAACGTTTTCGTTCCACCGATTGATTCGTTCCCAGAAACGTGAACAACCGTACTATCATTAGCCTTGGCGGCAAGGGTACCGTCAGTCTTTATCTTGAGGGTGCCATCAGCATTATGCTCCTGGGCCAGGAAATCATTCAGCACCCCGCCCCAGGTGCCATCATCACTGCCAGGTACTGGTAATCTCGCCATTAAGTGCCGATTTTCCCTTATTTTTTGTAAGCATTAGTGCTTTACATTATGCCGGAATTAACAGCTCCAGACAAGGTGTAAATCACCAGTTTTCTGTACTTTTTTAATCGCGTTTGAGCATGACCGTGAAGGCCTCGGCAGGAATATCGACTTTGCCGAAGCGCTTCATGCGTGCCTTGCCTTTTTTCTGTTTCTCGAGCAACTTTTTACGCCGCGTCACGTCACCACCATATAGTTTGGCAGTGACATCCTTGCGGTATCCGCTGAGATCTTCACGGGCGATGAACCGACCACCAACCGCTGCTTGTAATGCAACCTGGAAATTCTGACGGGGAATGACTTCCTTTAGTTTCTTGACCGTGTCACGTCCGAGTGGCTGCGCCTCAGTCTTATGCGCCATGACACTCAGGGCAGCCACCATGTCACCCGCGATATAAAAATCAACGCGTACTAAATCTTCAGGGCGATAGGTATCGAGTTCGTAATTGAATGATCCGTAGCCACTCGTGACGCTTTTGAGCTGGTCATAAAAGTCTGTCAGAAGATTGGCGAGTGGTGCATCAAACGCCACCACAGCCAACTGCGCATCAACAAATGATAAGTTCTTCTGAATACCCCGCTTACTAATGATCAGTTGTATGACGGGACCGACATAATCCTTCGGTACCACCACTTCACCTTTAATCCAAGGTTCACGAATTTCTGCAATCTTCGCTACTTCAGGTAGGTCAGCAGCACTACGAATATCTAGTGTCTCACCAGAGGTCAGATCTACCTGATAATCCGTACTAGGATTCGTCACGATAAGGTCGAGGTTATATTCGCGTTCCAACCGTTCTCGGACAATATCCATGTGTAGTAACCCGAGGAAGCCAATCCGAACACCAAAACCAAGCACCGGTGAATTTTCTGGCTCCCATACCAATGCCGAATCACTGAGCGATAATTTCTCAATTGCTTCCTTCAGCTCGTTATATTGCTCATTGCTCTCTGGGAAAAATCCAGCATACACAAATGGCTGGACATCTTTATATCCCGGAAGCACCTGTGTGGCCGGGTGTTTTACCACCGTCACGGTATCACCAACTTTTGCTTCCCGAGTGCTCCGCAAGTTTGTGACGATATAGCCAATTTCACCCGCATTCAACGCAGGTAGTGGTGACATATGTGGTTTCAGCGCGCCGACTTCCAGTGCAATGCCCTGACTGCCGGTGGCCATCATCTGAATCTGTTCACCTTTGGAAATCGTACCGTCAACAGTTCGCACATAGAGTATAACGCCGCGGTAATCATCATAATAACTATCAAATATCAGTGCCCGCGTCGGAAGCGCGGTGTCGCCCTTGGGTGGTGGCACATTGTGTACAATTCGCTCCAACACTGCATCGACGCCCTTACCGGTCTTGGCTGATATCTGGAGAATATCCTCTTTTTTACAGCCAAGGAGACTGATGATTTCTTCGCTCACCCGATCAACATCGGCAGCCGGCAAGTCTATTTTGTTCAGCACGGGGATGATCGTCAGATCTGCGTCCATAGCGAGGTATACGTTAGCGAGTGTCTGGGCCTGAATCCCTTGGCTGGCATCTACAACAAGCAGCGCACCTTCGCATGCCTCTAAACTTCGTGATACCTCGTAGCTAAAATCTACATGGCCTGGCGTATCAATCAGGTTCAGTTCGAATTCTTTATAACTCATCCTGACAGGGGCGAGTTTAATCGTGATACCTTTTTCCCGCTCCAAATCCATCCTGTCGAGTAGTTGCGCCTTCATATCACGCATCTCCACCGTACCCGTCATTTCTAACAAACGGTCGGCCAGTGTCGACTTGCCATGGTCAATGTGCGCAATAATGCAAAAGTTTCGGATATTTTGTTGATTCATCTCATGCGAGTATACCGCATCTACCCCTGTTATACAATCAGTAATATATTGACAGCGACTTATTTTATTCTGTGATTAATAATGGGTTGTGTGTCCTAGAAACGAATCGGTTTGATTGGTTTCAGGATGATGGCTTTAGCTCTATGTACTATCGGTCGTGCTTCACTTAGGCCGAAGAGTAGTGACACACCAACGTGAACGCCAAATGTTACGAGCGTAATCGCGCCCAGCTTAGATGCAAAGGTGATAAATCCGACGTCATCGGCTTGGAGTGGCAAGAGTGAGAGCATAATAAACGCTGCCAGTACACTAAACCCAGTTACTGACATGATGCGGAGTACTCCGTGCCAGAACTCACTATCAAACAATTTATGGTCTCGGATGAGCATAATAATCGTGAGGATAAGTACTTCAACCGCCGCCACAATAGATTGCGCCATCGCAAGCCCTGCCACCCCATACGCATCCGGTTGTGATAAGGTGTATGCCAGATAAATATTAAGCCCAATGGTAAAAAGTGATACGAAAAGTGGTGTTTTGGTGTCCTTTTGCGCGTAGAACCACCGCGATATAATGGCATAAATAGTCCGGAAGAAGATTGCCCCCGCCAAATACCCAAAAATCAGGGTGATCTGAGAAACACCCTCTGCAAAAATCAAACGAGAGAGGTAGCCTCTGGCGAAGTAACTGATAACGACAATCGGCATCATCACCCATATCATTGCCCGAAGCACCATTAGGAAATCCTTGCGGAAGAGATCCTTCCTCCCCTGAGATAACCGCTCGGTCAAACGCGGGAAGGCCGCTGTCGCGACCGTCGTTCCAACCAGTTGAATTGGCACCGTATGAAGTGTATATGCGTTCTCATAGTATGAAATGTTTCCGGTACCGAGCTTACTCGCGAACCGTGTCTCAACAATACTGTTAATAGAATCGAGACCCTGGTCAATCGAACGGGCCGGCAGACGTTGTAAGACACCTTTTAGTTCGGACGTCTTCATTATTTTCGGTCGCCACTTGAACCCGGTACCCTGCATACCTATACTCACGATGACCAGCTGCAATATTGCGCCCACGAGTGCGCCAATACCAAGCCCTACCAGGCCAAGTCCACCCGGCCCGCCATTGGTCGGTTCGACGGAACTGAATACGATTGCACTGACGATAATCGCACCGTTATAGAAGAAGGGAGCGATTGCAAAGAAGAAGAATCTCCCGATAGTCTGCTGCATTGCGGTAATGATGCCGGAGAGCGTAAACAAAAACGGGTTAAACGCGATCAGCCGCATAATGATTGCCGCTGTATGCGCCTGCTCATTCGTCAGCCCTGGCGCAACAAGTTGCAGTAAACTTTCGGCAAACACAAATATAATTACTCCGACTGCAGCCATAAGTACCGCAAGAAGGTTCAAAAGGCTTACCGCAAGTTCCCACGCACCCTTACGGTTGTGTTTCTCTAACAAATCCGACAAAACAGGTATAAACGCGACACCAAGGGCTCCCGCAGTAATGGTATAGAAGAAGAAGTCAGGTATCTTAAATGCGGCAAAAAACGCATCGGTACTCTGTGGACCAAGCTCATCAAAGTTTGCATTGATCAGCTTCAAGCGCAAGAACCCCAACATCTGCCCAAAAAGCGCAGCCGCAATCAAGAGGACGGCAGCGCCGCCTAGTGATATACGCTTATTGGCTCGCTTGAGGAGCTTGGCATGGGGCTTCATCATCAACACTTCATTATAAGGTGTTACTAATGCCCACCATATATTGACTTTTTATGTTTAATATTACACAATAATTGATGCTGTCGAGTAAACACTCCAGCGTACTTTATAAATTCCCTGTTTCGCTGTGCCTGGTTGTGATTACAGATATGCAAATTAGTTTTACGCACCAATTTGTATATTTGTAGTCACAATAAGGGGGGCGTGTGATGACAACAAAACCACCGACCATGCCGTCGATGCCAGATCTGTACTTTGTTGCAGATGTGGTGCTCGGTATGGTTATTGCTGTACTCTTGCTCGTCGGTATTCACTACTGGCGTACGGGCAAGCCGTTCTAGGCCTGCTCTGGTGTTCTGGCAGCCTCTTCCTGGTGCCATTCCTCATGCAATGATGATCCATACTAGAAGGTGGTGTTCATGAACAAAAGCGATGGTAAAAGCAATATAGTCGCCATGAAAGTGATGTACTACGTCGGCTTGAAGCAGCAATCGCTCAACTTGGCCAATAGGCTCGTCAAGAGTCACGACGAAGACTGCTCTGCACCTTGTGACGTCAAGGACCAAGCCGAAGACTACATCAAGTGGTACAGGTCAAAGGAGTACAAGAAGCAGAAGAGGCGTAGGAAGCGCGTCACCAGCTGACAGGGAGTTTCCGGGAGGGGAGAAAATATAACGAACCGAGGTGCCTCGCGCACTACTCAACCACGTTATATTTCTCTTCCTTCCCGGCACTTCCTAAGACGTACAAATATTTTGTAGTTTTAGGAAGTGTACACGGAAATCTACTGCTTCTTTCCGTAATGTACGGGCCAAGTAACTTGCTAGTAGAGCGCAGCAGCTTTCGGAAGAATAGAACCGTTTAGGATCTCAATCACCTCTTCAGCTTCAACCGTTTCTTTTTCAAGAAGTACTTTCATGAGCTCTTCAAGTTTCGGCTTGTTCGCCTTAATAACCTCACGAGCACGAGTGGCTGCCTCAGTAATCAACTCTTCTACTTCGTCATCAATAACTTTGGCAGTTTCATCCGAATACTGTTTCTCGTGCACCATCCGTTCAATCATCATACCTTCTTCTACGTGGAATACCTGGTCACGGAGCTTTTTACCCATGCCCTGATTGACGACCATCTCACGAGCAAGCTCTGCTGCTTTCTGCAGATCCGAACCGGCACCTGTCGTGACGCGGTCTTTGCCGTAGACAACCTCTTCGGCAACTCGGCCACCCAACATACGCGCCAACACATCCTTGTACTCGATAATACTATGGTAGCTCTTGTCTTCTGGTGGAATAAACCAGGTGACTCCACCGGTGCCACCACGGGGGATGATCGTGACTTTGTGGACCATGTCACTATCAGGTAAAACATGTCCGACAATGGCATGCCCTGCCTCGTGATATGCGGTCAGCTCTTTCTCGTTTTCGCTCATTATCTTGCCCTTGCGTTCTGGACCTATGGCAACTTTTTCAAAGGCACCGGTCACATCGGCTTGCGTAATCTCTTTACGGTTATGGCGTGCCGCAAGAATTGCCGCTTCGTTGGCAATATTGGCCAAGTCAGCACCCGAAGAGCCAGCGGTCTTCGCTGCCAAAGCGTCAAGGTCAACAGATTTAGCGACTGGCTTTTTGGAAAAATGCGTTTTCAGAATTGCTTCTCGCTCCCGACGATCCGGTAGTCCAACAGTCACGCGACGGTCAAAACGACCGGGACGAAGCAGTGCAGGATCCAATACGTCCATGCGGTTCGTTGCGGCCAATACGATGACATTTGTTCCCTGCTCAAAGCCATCCATCTCAACCAAGATCTGGTTCAGCGTCTGCTCTCGTTCATCATGACCACCACCCATACCGGAGCCACGGCGTCGGCCGACCGCATCAATTTCATCAATGAAGATAATACATGGTGAATTCTTCTTGGCCTTGGCAAACAAGTCACGAACACGAGATGCCCCAACACCAACAAACATTTCCACAAACTCTGAACCGGAGATACTAAAGAACGGTACATCAGCCTCGCCCGCTACTGCTCGCGCAATCATCGTCTTACCAGTACCAGGAGGACCAATCAGCAGCACACCTTTCGGGATCTTGGCGCCAACTGCCTCAAACTTTTTGGGGAATTTAAGGAATTCAACGACTTCCTGTAAGTCTTGCTTTGACTCATCATAGCCTGCGATATCCTTGAAAGTAACTTTGTCTTTTTCGTTGCCATAAAGTCGTGCGCGACTCTTACCAAAGCTGAGTGCTTGATTGCCTTGACCCTGGGCACTTCGCATCATAAACACCAGTACGGCAACAATGATGATAACTGGCAGTAAGGTTAGCCCAAGACTTGTCCAGACATCACCCGAATTAGATTCCGGTTTGGTATCAACAGTTACCTTGTCATAATTGACACCCTCTTCCCGTAAGCTCGCCTGCGGGTCCTTATACGATTTGAGGGTGGCATCTTGCTCGCCCTTCTTGGTAATCTCAAGTGTACTTCCCTTGACGGTAATCTTCTCGAACTTGCCATCATTTGCCTGCTGGACAACTTGGCTCAGCGCAATTTCCTCAAGTTTCTGTTGATTGCCGTAGGACGCAAAAATAATCAGACCAAACAGCACTAATAGTGCAATGAAACCTGCATTTTTCATACCCCGGCGCTTGGGGTCCCCACCACTCTTCTGTATACGAAACGGTTTTTTATCCATAGACATTTATTATACAGAGTATTAAGGGCGTATGCTAGCGCCCATGTTACCTGAGTGCCAAATGGTGTCGGCTGACATGAATGTGCCTGCCTTTAACCACGTCTATTTTCTTGCCATGCTGATACGTCTTGGCACCGACGACCAGTCGCTCGAGCATCTTTTGATCAAAATCGCGTATCCCATGTCGGCGCAACCATGTTGCCATCACTTCTTTTGCCACTGCGTGTGGCAAGCGCACAAACTCATGCCGGCTTAATCTATCGAGTGCCGGCTGGACATGCAGGTAATGCACTAGTTCCGTATCCAGCTCCCTATTAGTCTGTTCTATGTGCGCAATAATATCCCGCAGCTTATGCCTATCCGCTTCGGTAAATTGAGCGAGTAGTTTATGCCGGACGTAGTTCCGGAGGTAGCGGGTATCTTGATTCGTGCTATCCTCTCGCCAAACCAATCCCTGATCACGGGCATAGGCATGGATGTGCTCTTTGGTCAGATGCAATAATGGTCGGTGGAGTGCTTCCGTTGAACTAAGTGCGCTCAAACCCTTTCTCCCCGTCCCGCGCATCATATTAATGATAGCCGTTTCGAGCGCGTCATTGTGATGATGGGCGGTTACAATAGCTCGGGCGCGGGCGGCATCTTTCACCGCATGCAAAAACGCGTATCGAGCGATGCGTGCTTCATCTTCGCTCGCCGCCGGACCAAGCTTGCCTTCGTGATACACGAATGGCAAACTATGGCTTTTTGCTGTCTGCTGCACCAGTTCTCGATCGCTTCGAGAATCATGCCTGATGCCATGATCAAAATGCGCCACAATGAGCTTTACCCCTGGCTGTTGCCGAAGCACATCAAGCAAAACCATGCTGTCCACCCCGCCGGACACGGCCACCACATACGTTCCCGGTGCAATGTTGATATTCATACTCTATAATTCTACAGGATGAGAAGACTTTATTTTATGCGGCATGGTTTAACCGAGCTGAATATCGCAGGACTATTCGCCGGACGCACCGAAACACCTTTAACGGAACAAGGCCGTCACCAAGCACGACTTGCTGGTGAAGCAGCACAATCACTTGGTATTGACTGTATTGCTGCTTCGTCGATGAGCCGGGCTATTGAAACAGCAGAGATTGTTGCAGAAAGTATCGGGTACCCACCCGAAAAGATTTACACCAGCGACCTCTTGATTGAGCGCACATTCGGCGTGCTGGAAGCGCAGCCGTATTACCCTGATATAGACATGGACACCATTGAAGGTGCGGAAAAAAGCCAGGATTTATTTGCCCGAGCCCAACAAGCATACGAGTGGCTGCAGACTCTCCCGGGCGATACCATTCTCGTTATCGGCCACGGCTCAACTGGCCGAGCCCTCCGTCATGTCGTTAACCCAGAAATTCCCTTCCGTGGTGCCGGTCACTTTGCCAACGCCGAAATCGTCCGGTTTCTATAACACTATGCAACCGCTCGTAAATCTGTTATATTAACCCCTGTTATTCATGGCGGCGTAGCTCAGCTGGTTAGAGCATTAACAATTCAGAACATTTTTGGGGCGGCGTAGCTCAGCTGGTTAGAGCGCAGGACTCATAAGCCTGAGGTCACTAGTTCAAGCCTAGTCGCCGCTACCAAAAATGTTCTGAATTGTAGGACTCATAAACAAAGCTACGCGCAGAAGCTCGCTTCGAGCATGGCTGCAGTTTATATGCAATATAAGCCTGAGGTCAGTGGTTCAAGCCTAGTCGCCGCTACCATATGAAAACAGCAAGACGGACATCAGTCCGTCTTTTTAGTTAACTGACAAGTCAATACCTGCTCGGGGCAAGTAGCATGAGACACCGCCACAGAGTTATAAGGAATCAGCAATCGTAGCTACTATCTAAGGCTTGGTGGATTCCATTGACATATCAGTGCGAATTAGCACGATTTAAATGAACAGGGTACGTTTATTTAGCTTGATGCGGAGACACAAAAATCACACTAGAGGGTTTTTATTAGTCTTGTATACTATGAGTCAATGAGCAAAAGACTGAATATAAAACCCGTACATCTAGTAGCTATCGGATTGACTGTACTCATATTGGGTATTCTAATACCATCTTTTTTCATTGACCCCTCTAGCACTATCGGAATGTCTCTGATTATGGGCTCAATAATCCTTCTATCTGCGTACGCGTTTTTTGCAGTAAATGTCGTGAGGTCTAAGGGCAAGAAGTCCGTTAAGTGGCTTGTATTACCAATACTACTGCTCCTACTAGTATGTGGCGGATTCTTTGCCTACAACAAGTATCAGCAACACCTAAACGATAAGATTTATACCACTAGCGATGCAATTAATTTTTCAGATTTTGTACTAACCGTAAAAGAACCATCTTTTAAGGCGGTAGAGATTAACGTCCCGCAAGAAAAAATCAGCAGGTATGGAGATTTGACCGCAAGAGAGGATTGCTCAAAATATCCAGAAGATAATAATCAACCACAAGATTACTTTAATGAGGCGACGGGCAAATGGGTATTCCACGACGAAGAACAGTGGGAAAAAGACAACCCAACTAGACGATATTGTGAGTGGAGAAATGATTCACGTAACTCGATTAATAAATATATCGCAGACAACCAAACTCTAAGCCTTAATTATGAACTGACCGCCAGCAATAATATCGATAGCTCGAAGATTACTATTTCATTATTACCTGACACTGGACGAGAGCTAAAGACAGATCAAACACATTTTGATTATGATTCGTTGTTGAGTACTCGTTACGTTCCACCCTTCAACTATGCCTACTATCCGTATAAGCAATCTGACCTAGGTGGTGATATAAACAAAGGCATAACAAGACAAGGTGAGATTAAAGCAGACGTTAGAAACAACGAAAAGATTATTGATTTGAAGGTCATTTATAATGGCGAGACGCGCTTAGTGCGCATCAGTCGATGATAGTATTTTTCGCCTAATAACCAGAATCTCTAGAATCAGTTCACGCTTTATCAGGTTTCAAGTGGTTAATAGCGCCGCTACCATATGGAAACAGCAAGACGGACATCGGTCCGTCTTTTTAGTGCATGAATATTATTGACAAAAGCATTTTGTGGCGTATAACAAGGCACAAGGGTAAATGTCACCATGGATACCCCAAATAAACATGCAGAATTCGGAAGACAGCAACTCCTTACAGTTGGTCTGACCTCTGCTGTTGGGGCCCTTGGCATGACGGTGGCTGGCTTGAGCCTTGACCACTATATGGGCAAACGCGGTATATCCCTATCGGAGACCGACGAGCCTGAAGTCATTACGCACACGCGAGAAACCGTCCACAAGACACTCGTTCTTATGGGAGGCCTCTGCATGGGTACGCAAGATGTTGCCGGCAGGTTTTATTCCCAACTGGATGAACATGTTGATCTTATCGCTCCGATTGCCCCACAATCGGGTTTTAATCCGCACCGCTTATTTGAAAAGACCTATCAAAAACTAGAAGACGGCAACCCGGATGAAGTACTCCTTCTTGGATTATCTATGGGTGGATTACTTGGGTGGGATTTCCTTCGCTACGGTCTCGAACATGGCAAGGATGATATGGTGGCGCGTGTCTCTACGATGGCGTTTCGGGCCACACCAATTGGGAAACGCGCCATACGGCCCGGGCCACGTGCACTACTGACTTCTGTCGGTATTCTTGGCTATAGTTACATGCTTGATCACCACGGGAGGGCGTTTCTCCAAAGGCGCAACTTTGCTTCTGTTGCTTCAGCGCCGGCAAGTCGGGTCGTACCGGAGTGCAAATACTTATCAAGAGCCCATATGGAGCCGCTCAACACCACACCGGAACGCCTCCTCTGGATAAGAGGCAGACACCCCGATCCGATAATTTACGAAGATGTATCAATCCGAGCGCTCACCGCGGCCACGGGGAAAGCCCCAGAGATTCATATTGACGAGCGCAGTGACCGCATCGCCCACATGCCTACAGATCGTCGTTCCGCTCGGTTCGTACTCGATGCCATGGGCATTGCAACAGATCGTCGACCGCCTTCCGCTCAACAGTTTGGGAAAGCTGGAGTATACTAAGTGTTTTAATAGAGAAAACGGGTAATTAATCATGGCATCATACGAAACAATACATTCGGCTCGCGTTGCTGTCCAGTATGAAGACCGCGTATTATTACTGCGGCGTGCTGAAGGACAACAGGTTGGGTGCTGGGAGTTTCCGGGTGGCGGCATACAACCAGGCGAACCGGCTGTCATAGCTGGCCACCGCGAAGTGCAGGAAGAAGCGGGGCAGGATGTTGATATGTTAACCATGTGGCCCATGATACTAAAGCCTCGCGAAATCCTTACAGGCAAACACGCCGGTAGAATGATTGTTGTCTATGGGCTCGCCGCACTAGCCACGAGCGATGTTATCGAGCTGAGTCACGAACACGACGAAGCTGAATGGGTGCCATTGCAGGAATTTGACGAATTTCACGGGGTGACGACTGACACAAATCGTGTCGTACAAGGGTTGGGTGATTTATTAGGGTTTAGACACTAAAAGAAGCCCCATAACGGGGCTTCTTTTTTATGCGGCGACTACAATGTAGTGCCTCGTGCGGCTGGTACGCCGTAATTTCTTTTGACCAAGCCTTTTGGCGGGTCTGATGTCTTGTATCAACATAACTTAGCAGTAAATGTCATTGAAATCTCTATCGAGGTTTACAATTTCTTCACTGGTGGCTGGCAATAATTCATATGCCAGCTGATGCGAAAGCGCAAATACGCTCACGTTTTATCCTTTCTTGTTTTTTGGTTTTAGGGTGTTTGTTTTACCGCGATATAACAATTACTATTATACACATATTTGTGTATTTGTCAATATAATTATGTTTAGTCTTGTTGGCTACGGAGTACTTCCTTGGGTGATTCCCACTCTTGCCTGATCAATATCGTCAGGTCCTCACAGCGCGTTACAAAATCTGCACGTGACTCAAACATCTCGTCGGGGGGAAATAAACGAAGGAACGCGATAAGATCATTCTTGAAATTCCACATGCGTGCAACCCGGACAATCTGCCGACGTGTGACTGGGTACGACGTCGCGAGTTTACTCAGCCAAATAATATCCTTGCTGCTTGGCAATCGATGCACATGCTTCATACACCCTCCTTTTCACCACTACCTGGTATCTATTAGTTTAGGATGTGTACCTGTACGGTGCAGCGGGAAATATTACATCGACAATTATAGTAAGCCGTGTCGACGTGCCTCTTCCCATACATGGTGCTTGAGGAGCCGCCGATTCGTGAACGCCAGCTCGAGTTCTAGTGATATGTTTGTTTTGCTATGTTGCTTAGCATGAAACATGTCCCCTCCTCCTTGTCTAGCTTCTACTATGACAGCTGGACTGTATCAACACCTTGACCTGTGTCATGCATGCGCCATGATCCTGGTCACATTACAACTCGGGGTTGCATCCCTATTGATTGTGCCGCACACTAATAGGTAAAGAGACTGCAATGGAAACCACGATTAGCGCACAACTCAGCGAATTTTTTGCAAAATACCCTGTTCGCCAGTATGACAAGGGGCAAATAATCGTGTTTGCAAATGATGACCCGCAATACATCTTCTATTTAAAAAAAGGACTGATCAGACAGTACGATTTGTCGTATCGCGGTGACGAGATTGTTATAAATGTTTTTAAGCCAGGCACGTTCTTTCCTATGTCGTGGGCAGTCAATAATACACCGAATGAATATTTCTACCAGGCATCTGAAGATTGCGAAGTGTCCATTGCCCGCCCTGAAGAAGTTATTTCCTTCGTTAAGGAAAACCCTGACATATTGTTTGATTTATTGAGCCGAGTCTATGCCGGGACAGACGGCATCTTGCGACGCATGGTGCATTTGATGGGAGGAAGTGCAAAGGGCAGGCTGATGTATGAAATACTTGTGCAATGTCGTCGATTTGGTGACATTAAGCCTGACGCCAGTTGCGTGGTCGTCATATCCGAAAACGAGCTTGCTTCCCGAGCCGGGCTATCACGAGAAACCGTCAGTCGTGAGATGCGCAAACTTATCAACGATTCACTGCTTGCAGTCAGTCGGGGAAAAATCACCGTCCATAATCTGGATGAATTTGAATCAAAACTCGGCGCTACTGTCTAGCGGGCCAGGTCAACCGTCTCGAATAACTCGTACCCACCTGAGTCTGGCCGAGCAAACACCGCCATACGTATTTCAGTCGGAGAAACACGATACGCCGAATAATTTCCTGCCTGCAGTTTAGAAATAGGCGGTAATCCTGCCATGCTCGTGCGCATTGATGCAGCAAGGGCATGGGTGAAGACATCATTGATGTCTGCCTTGTCAGTCAGGGCCTCTGCTTCACCAGATATCTGCACAACCGTCTGTGAGGCTGCTTCAAAAACCACCAGCATTACTTTGGGCGAGTGCTTCAGGTTCTCGTGTTTTTTTGTATCGTGCTTTGTTGTAAACGTCACGGTGAAGTTGTCGTCGACATGAAAATAAATGACGGAGCCGTGCGGCTGCTTCGCGTTATCAACCGTGGCAAGCACTGCCACAGGGTTTTCTTGCAAGAACTCGTAAATACGCTCGTGCTTCTCACTGCTGTGTACAATACTGCTCATAACGGACTCCTCTCTCTACACGGTACGCCGTGTCATCTCCTATTATGCGCTCACCTCTGTATGCTGCCATGACCACCGTCACCATACGCACTTGATACCGGTCACATAGTTACCTGCGCCACAGGAATCAATATGAGCATTGCCCGAGCCGATTTAGAGTGAAAATATGATACGAGACACCATCTGCTTTACTTCGGAATAGACGTGTTCTTGGCTGTCCTGCTCTGTGTCATGCGTGGTACCTTTTGTTGTCCGTTGCTCGCTCATGCAATGAACGGATGGTGATTGTGCCGCACGAGCATCTGAGCGGTCAGTGTTTTGCAGAGAAGCACAGTCCTGTTGAGCTGCTGCGTACGGGGCTGTGTTGGCAGCTTGTGGTGTTACTGGCGCAGGCGCTACCGGTTCTTGAGATAGGAGTACGGCTTCAGCTGACCGGGGTGTATCTAGTGTCGCTACCACTGGGAGCGGTTGCTTGCCTGTATGGCGTATATAGTTAACTAAGCTACTCCAGGCAAATAGAGATAACGCCACACTCAGTGCTACAAATGTCAGTCCAAGTTTTACCTTATCGCGCATTGCCATACCGTACGTATAGCATAACAGATATAGGGGTATGAGCGAACGGAAAAGTATGTACTAGATCTGCTCAAACCCGATAACATAGTTCTTGCCATACTTCTGTGCGCAGCCGGGGCATACGGTATAGAAGAAGTAGGTCTTCAGGGGTTTTTGGCCTCGTTCCTGAACGTATGACTGCAACTGTTTATACCACCGCCCGGCATCCTTGTAGGGGCCTTCGAACACTTTGGTCATATATGTTCCTGAAAGCTCCTCTGTTTCAAGACCAGGTACTTCTTTCGTTACGGCAAAAAAATGCTCGGCCTTCCACGGAGACTTCTCGTAACTGAGAATCATCCATTCGTCACTCCGTGCACCGGCTGCGTCAATGAGCGCTTGCGCCTTAGCCATGACAGAAGACATATTGAGCGGTATATGCATGAAGCTCCGAGTCTGAGCCTTGGCAAACAGTTTGTTTTTGAAGATAAACGTCTGTTCATCCCATTCTTTTGGATTGATAAGCGTGCAGCATCCTGTTGTGGAATCTGCGAGGCTAATAAGTGGCACGTGGTTAATTGCATACATGACCATATCCTCCCTCTTCTATCCAGTGTAGTGATGTCTGGGAAGTATTGCTGTGACCTTTCCTATGTATACCGTGTGATTTTGATCATTACTTCGCATTTTTACGTCTACGGTATCCCCGTAGCCACGCGGTGATTATGCGACTCCGGTGCTGGGAGCCGTCCACATGGACGGTCGTTCTTTGCAGCGCGTGTTTCTTCGGTTTATACACCAGTAGACGATTATGGCCATACACCTGCATACCTAGCGCGCCCGTGAGCAGTATCTGACCGAGGTAATAGGTCCATAGAAGCAACGATATGAGCACTGCGGCTGCACCATATGCACTCGCCGTCGCGTTATTGGCAATAATAAGTGCCAGTATGATTTTGCCAACAGCAAACAGGCATGCAACTATCAGGGAACCGACAAGCGCTATGCGTCTGGGGATGAGAACATCGGGGAGTACCCTGTACACGCCAAATAATAGACCGGTGAGTATGCCAAGCGATACGAGAGTATTCAGGATCTCCAGGATAACAGTTGGCAGTCCAAGTGATTCTTGGACTGTAGAACCGATAGCATTTGTGAAGGCAGTCACCGCAACAGACACAATAATGAATAGACCAAATAATAAAATGATCAGTATATTCTTCACCTTGACCAGGACCGTCCGTTTAATTCCGCCCCTCGGATCACGCACTGCCCCAAAAATTGTATTAAATGAGTCTTGCAGCTGACTGCTCATGCCCGCTGCACCGAGCAGCACACCAATCGTGCCCGCGACAACGGCTATCACACCGTTTCCTGTTTCGCTTAGTCTGGCTACCATATCTTGTAAGCTGAGCGCCATCTCAGAACCAAAAGTACCCGCCAGCTGTCCGTACAAGCGCCCCTCAGTGGCTGCTTGCCCATAGACTATCCCCAGGAGGCTTATAAATATCAGGAGCAGTGGCCCCAAGGAAAAGACCGCACCGTACGCAAACGCTGCACTCATTTGGCCAATCTTGTGTTGCCCAGCCTGTTGTATAACCTGTCGCAAAAATAGGATGAGTGGCATTATTTTTTAGAAGATTTAAAGGCTCGTTTTGCCGTATCAAACACTTTCGTACTCGCGACAGCCGCCAGCTCACCACCTTTTTCGGCCAGCGTCATCGCAATATCCAGTTTATCCTCAATCGCATCGTGAATCTTATTGATCTTGGCGCGAATCACAAACACCGCCGCTACCATCGCTATCATGAGGATGAACATGACGCTCATAAAGACGATGCCCATAATATAAAATGTCTGTTCTAGTCCGGTCATACCTACAATCCTTTGTTAATTCCTGTTATATAGCCTAGCGCACTTCACCACATACTTTTATAAGCTATTTTACAGTCCAGCTTTCTCGTGACATATATCATTTACAGTTTGTCTCATATGGGTCATGATGAGCACAGACAAATGGAGGATATATATGGGTAAGTCAAATTCTAACTATGGTACTCCCGGCAACGGTGCCGTGTACGGATTGGGTCTCATCGGGGCACTGGTGTACTACATTCAGCAGGCTGATGGATTCTGGGCGGTCATCGTAGCAATATTAAAAGCATTCGTCTGGCCAGCTTTTCTGGTCTACGATCTTCTCAAGTTTCTATAAGTAATACGTCCTGTTGTAAGCACTTCTCGTGCATACGCAATGACCGCTCTGTGCTTAGCGCACGCGCGTCATAAGTTCAAGATTGGATATGTAGTGTAGTGGGTCAAGACTGGGGTGAGACAACAGATATTTCATGTGCTTTTCAGCAAATGGAATGAGGTTGTCACCGTATACTTCCGTCACAGGGCTATAGCTTGGTTCGGTGCTGTATCGCTCGCTTATTTCCATGGCTTCAAGCTTTTCCTTCAACTCCATACCTTCAGTTGTAGTGAAGAAATCCTGTTTTCTTTTTTGAACTGCCATATGTACCCTTTCAGATAGTTATTGCTACAATCCAACGACAATCATTTCTGTACTCCACCTAAAACGTACGGTTGCAGCAGCTTTGTTACCTCTTATTGTACGCTTACGGAGGCGGAATACCTAATTGCCCTGTTGGCCGCAACACTACAAAGCCCCGTACTACGACGGGGCTAAGTACCAAAAATCTACGAATTTTGTTAGCGTTCTTTGTCGCTACCCTTCAGTGCGGATTCAATCACATCCCGAGGGAGTGCGGCTGCACCGAGAAGCGCCTTGCGAACTGTGTCTACAGCGCTGCCACCTACACTGGTCGCCGCATCAAGCACGCCACCGACCGCAGATTTCGCAGCCGCCGCAGTGTCTGCCCCTACGTCGCCTGCTGCTTTGATGGCTCCGCTCACCGCAGATACTGCAGCCGTTCCAATGTCGCCACCTGTTTCTGCCGTGGCGCTTACAACGCCTTTTGCGCCTTCATGGATAGCACCGATGACATCACCACCCAACTGGCTGACACCCTTCACGATTCCACTCATCGTACCAGCTACTGTCTCGGTTAATGATGTTCCGACCTGGCCTGCGCCGCGGATAGCACCACTAGCCACCGAAGCAACTGCCTCTACGCCAGCCCCTGCAACCTCTCCGGTACCCTGTAAGACGTTAATAACCTGATCTTTAACACTATTTGTCACTGCATCGAGAATATTGTCCACACCACGCACCGCTGCTGCTACCGCATCCGTTGCTTCTTCAATGATTCGTGCTAACATTTCGACTCCTTCTTACTAAATAGTAGTAAATCTACAATACCACTAAGCATATGCTATTAGTAGTACTGTCCTGTATTCACCTCTGTTCTACAGGACGTTTATTCCCTTGAGTTCCCTATTTAATAGTGCGTCAGCCTGGGCCTGACAGGCCACAAGATCATACCGCTCTTCAGGGGTGCCGCACGGGAGGCTAACCCGTAATACAGCGTTTGCTTTGACGGTATACGCGTCAAAATACGGATGCTCAACATCGCTGACAATGAACGTAAACCGAGATGTTTGTGGCATACCGTTGCGTTGGCCTTCTTCATCAACTCCCCAGTTTCGGAGAGGACTCAGGCTCTGCTGCGCATGTTTCTCTGCTTCCTCTCGGGAACTAAAGTACAGCACGCGGGCGCCAAAATCATACTCATCCACAAACTTATCCTGCACTTGTCTGGCAAACACTCGCTCGCCGGTCAGACACCAGTATGTCAGACGAGGCTTATCCTGCGGCGAGTCAGCTTCAAGATCGAATCCTCCGTTCACCCCTGCTTGTCTGTCAAGATAGCGGCACGCTTGATTATCAATCTTCTCTAGAAGCTCATATTTGCTCACCAGCTCGTGTTGCCGCACCAGATTCACCGTTAGCAGAACTATGAGCGACAACAGTAGCAGTCCTACGATAGAAAAAAATATGAAATAGCGCTTAATCCTGGTATGTAGTTTTGCAGCACTGGCCATTTAAGGGTAATCCCGTTTTTATGTAATAGCTCAATAATAAACACAAGTAGTCGTAGATGTACAGGGTTTAGGGGGTGGGGGCTTACTTCACCGACCAGTTCCCTACCACGAAGAAAGACTACTTCCGGTTATTCTTTTTGCTTGGTAGCGGGGGCAGGGGCTGCCTGCGGCACGTTGCCGAGCATGCTCGGTGCAAGCACCTGCGCGTGCTCGTTACGAACGAACCGTGCGACCTCGCCATCTGAAGCTGGCAGGACGCAGGTTAGGGGCTTGCGCCGATACAAGGAGAAATTAAAAACCGCCCCAGATGGGACGGTTTCAAATTTCTCTTGGTAGCCCAGGTACGCCCGAATTGGAACGAAATATGCAAAGAAATAGTAAGGTGGATACAATTTTCTGAAGCAGACGGTCTGAGGGCTGCTCTACCCGAGAGATAGAGGAATGAAAATGTTACTAATTCTCACTTCTTAGGCTTATAAATCGGGTAAGTGTTAGACAGGAACTGAACGCCTTGCTTCCCTAATTGTTTAACTACCGCCTCATCAACCCGACCAATAGCATCATACTCTTCGAGGGCGACAATGGCTTCAGGTACTGTTGCTAAAATTCTGGATGAAATCTTATCAGCCATAGAGCTATCATTGAAATCACTCTCTATCCATTTTCTGTAATCATTAATTCTCGATGACAGTCTTCTTAAATCCACATCTTTGAAGTTGGTTTCCTGTGCTAGATATATCCGTTCATCATACTTATGTCGGCTTGCACTAAATGCACCAGATTTTAGCTGTATCGGCATTCTTGCGTGGTGACCTACCAATACCATGTCGTAGCCTCGTTTCAACTCTGGATGATTGATTTCGGGACGGTCAAAACCTAATGGAGCCGGGACCACACATGGTCCCAGATTTTCATATTTATTACTTAAGACGAAGTTTGCGTCGAGCATCCAAAGCAATTCATGCAAATAACCCTTCATAGCTGGATCTTTTACAGTTTTACGACCCGCATTTTTCGTCGGATTAATTATAAACTCTTCAATCGTCTCAATTGTGTTTGAGAAAGCCGGTTTAAGGGATGAATAATCTTTATTGATGCCCAGGTTATAAAATTGGCTTCCAAGCCACTGCATTTGAGCATCTATAATCGAGTCGAGTACATGAGGCTCAGGCCTGAGCTCTTCTGATCCAGTTAATAACCACCCTGCTGCTAGGCTGGTTACGGTTTTATTTGCATAAACAGACTGTCGATCATAGTAACGTTGTAGCTCGAATAAAGAGTCTACGAATTTCTTCTCGGATTCGTTATTCTCTAGTACGCGTAGTACATCTAAACAATATCGACTTGCTCGAGAAAAACAGTCCTGAGCAATGTTCAGCTCATTTATAGATTCAATATCTTTGAGCTTGGTAATACTGAATTGGCTGTATTCTACATGCTTGAACTGAGGCTTAGTGTCTTCAGATTTTTGCCGACCAAAAGGAGAGGTATTAATTGGAACACTAAGCTTAGTATGTTCGATTTTATCATCCGAAAGTATTTGTGCAGCTGTGCCATACAATGCTACCTGGCTGAGCGAATACTCAACGTTATGAAGAACTAGGTCCGATTCAGTTGTACCTAAAGAAGATTCTGTAAGGGATGCATAGTAGTCGTCCCTCAGGGGGTCTAAAGAGAAATACCAATCGCGGACTTCAGCCTTACTCGCGCTACCATCAAATATTTTAGATTCGACATCATGCCTACGAGCGGATGAAACTAATTCCGAATCAGGTATTTGGTCCATAATTATATATTAGCACAAAATATACGAATTGTCAATATAAAAGACCTCTGATTAATAGAGGTCAAAGTGCTTATGGTAGCCCAAGTACAATCGAATTGGAACGATATCCTTACGGAACTAAGTAGATGGATACAACTCTCTAGAGAGAACAGGGCTAAGTTACTCTACCGCAGCAGACTAGAACAACTAGGCAACTAGCATTACAGCAGCACCGATGGTCATAACAATGCTGCCCACTAACTTAACACGAATACTTTTCTCTTTTAAGAAGCGCCAGCCCAGTAGAACTGATATTACAGAATCAAGACGGCGTACTGCAGTTGCATAACTGGTGTATGTGTTTGATAGCGCAAGAATATGGAAAAAGCTACCAGCAAATGAGCCTAAACTACCACCTAGGACTGAGAACCTGTCAGAACTTTTAATCTCCTTAAACTCATTTCTACGAGATATAGGTACGTTAATAAGTAGTAGCCACCCAACGAGCGTGGTTACGTATAAAACTACAAAAGCGTTAAAGTCGTTATTTGTTAGAACCTTCATAAGAATTGTGTTGATTGCATAGCAAAGTGCTACACCCAGTGTTAGCTGCGCCCCAGTACTGGTAGCCAATCGCTTAAGGGGGTCATACCAATGTATTCGTTCAGGCTTAATACTAACAATGTAGGCGCCTGCTACAACGATTGCTATGCCAAGTAAGCCAAACCTGGGCGGTGTTTCACCAAGAATAGGAACGGCTATTGCGAGTGTGAAGACAGGTACAAAAGCATTTAAAGGTGCTGTATAGGATAAGTCCTCACGCTTTAAAGCCTCAAGGTTTAATTGAGTAGCCACCATGTAAGAGAAGGCAGCTCCAAATACAACAAGCGGGTATTTCACCAACGAATCGATAACAGCTGAAGCTTGTGGAACCATGAAGGGCGTCATAACAACAAGTATTAACGTATACCCAATCCAGATGTACATTGAGCCACTGACACTTTTGGCGATTTTCTTCCTAAAAAATCCCGAGTAAGACTTACCGATTGCTCCAAGTAGGGCGTAAATAAACCACATGAAGAGTAGTATAAGCCAAAAATTGTTTAATCAAGTAAAAGACCCCAGATTCCTCTGAGGTCATAATGCTTATGCTTGGTAGAGTATGTCCATTCGAATTGGAACCCAATTTCTTTAGAATTACTTCGTTGGAATAACGATATGACTAAAAACAGTATAGTTTGGTCCAACAGTTAATACTCGAACCATCTATTATAGAGTAAAATATATTGAATGACTGATGACATAAAACAAGAATTAAATAAACGTATTCCTGTAGCTGAATATATTGCCAGCAACGCTGGCTCACTGATTTCTGATTTATTCCACAAAAAAATGCGTTTCGAAGAAAAGCAAGCACATGATTATGCTACGGAACTTGATAAAAACATAGAATCCATGGCGGTCAAAACTGTTCTTCAACAGTTTACAGACGATGGTTTCTATGGAGAAGAAAATGTAGGGGTCGAATCAAAAAATGGTTTTGAATGGGTAGTAGATCCTATTGATGGTACCAATAATTATATCAGAGGGCTTCCACTATGCGGCTTTCAGCTAGCAATCGTTAAGGACGGCATTCCAATCTATGGATTAATCCATCGCCCCCTTAACCAAGAGATTTATACTGCCACAAAAGGTGAAGGTGCCCAGTATAGAAATAATTTAACAGGCGAGAAAAGTAATTTGAATGTATCTGAGCGAGACCTCAATGACGCAATTGGAATCTTTGATGCCAAAGTTGGTAAATCAACAAATAAAAGCACAGAGCTTATGCTCAAACTGGCAGACCAAATAAATATGATTCGTGTTTTTGGTGTTGCAGTATTTGACTTGCCGGCAGTAGCAGAAGGTGCAGTTGAGTTTTTGATTAGTGGTATTGCTCAAAAATACGACATAGCCGCAGGCTTACTAATAATTCAAGAAGCTGGTGGTGTCGCGTATAACCTAGACGGTCATGACATTAAGTTAGAAGATGACCTAGTTATTTTTAGTAACAAAGTTGTTAAATCTAAATTGCTAGAATCTCTGAAATTAAAAGAACCGCGTAACGGTTCTAGTAATTTCTATGTTACATAGAAATGGTAGCGGGGGCAGGACTCGAACCTGCGACCTTGTGGTTATGAGCCACACGAGCTGCCACTGCTCTACCCCGCGGTAGTTGCAGGAACGGACATTCGCCCGTTCCTGCCGCTGTTTAGCTGACATATAGTATCAAACAGAGGTACTTATGTCAATCTTAGCTATCACGGTGCGTAAAGAAGTCTATCCAAGCCTCAAGATTCTGCTGATATCGCGGCTTGGTGAGTAGTGGCTCACGTGTGCTTTCTTCAACTGCTTTGGATATGTCCTTGGTGTATTTAAGCGCGACCGTATCGGGCACCAACAGTAATGTTTCTCCTGGTAGGCCTTTCCCAAATTGCCGCCGCGCGGTCAACTCCAGGTATTGTGTGCTGTTGTAGTATTCGTTTTGCAAACGAAGGTTGTTGTTCTCAAGTTCTGCAACATCAATCTCTTGCTCAAGCTGTGAAACTTGCTTCTGGAGCTCATAATTCGTCTCAATTACCGAAACACCGCTCCAGCTCACCAACAAAACAAGGATGCCAAAGACCACGAAGCCGACAAACCGAATGTCTCGAAATTGCTGTACGAGCGTTGAATGCTGATATTTTTTGATTTTTTCTATCATCACTGGAGTTAATTATACATTAAATGCTATACTCTCCTCTGTTACAATACTATCAGAAACGATTAAGTTTCTAATCGAGGGGGTGTAGCTCATCGGTTAGAGCAGGCGGCTCATAACCACTTGGTAGTAGGTTCGATTCCTACCACCCCCACCAAAATGGAACTTTCTGAGATTTGGTCGCCCGAATGGGCGGCTTTTTCTCTGGCCGCGCGCAGCGCGAGCCAGCTGTTTGCTTGGGGGGAATTGGGAAATTGGTCGTCGCGTGCGACGACATTTTTGTTTTGCATTTTTAGGTTCGACCCGAAGATTTCGAGGCAAAGCGACTTTTTGGCGAGTAAGTCATCACTCTTTGCGATTTTACAGATAGAAACGGCTCGCTCAAGCCATGTATTCATCGGTTCGACCCACGTCAAAACGCCCACCGTCGCTTGCTCAATTTTTTCTTCCAGCCGTTTCTTCTGTCCAAGTAATTCCGCGCGTTTGTCTTGGTATAATTCGCGCTCAATGTCGCCGTCTAGGTAGCCATCAAGCAATCGCTGCATTTTCTCAGACAACTGCGCGATTTTGTCTTTATCATTCCCGATAATACGTTCATAGTCCACCTTTTCACTCATCTCGTCCTTGCGCATTAGCTCGCGCAGTTTGTCCGCCCACGCAATGGGTAAAGAAAAGCCAGCCAGTAACGCAGACAGTTGTTTGTCCAGCTCTTCGGCGCGAATATGTGGCTCACGACAAACAACTGTCTTGCTCTTGCGCGTGCAACGATAATAATCATAGATATGCACATTGCCATTTTTCTGTCGTTTTGTCTGACGTTCTGAGGTGAACATCATGCCGCACGAGCAATATACCAAACCGCAGAGCGGTTTTGGCTCATTCTTCGCCTTGTGGCGCGGCTTGCCGCGACGCTCTAGCACCGTTTGCACTTGGTCAAAAAGCCGTTTCGAGACAATAGCTTTATGGTTGCCCTCATGGATTTCGCCGAGATAGCAAAAATGTCCATAATAAAACGGATTTGTCAGCATACGCTTGATACGATTTTTATGATACGGCTTTTTGCCTGTCGTTTTCTTGCCGCGCACTTTACCGCTGCGTGTCTGTATGCCATTGGCATACAGAAAGTCCGCGATTTCGTCTAATCGTTTATCGCCGCCAGCGTACAATTCGAACGCTTGACGGACAATCGGCGCATGCCGTTTGTCCACTTTTGCCGTCTTGGTCTTGATGTCGTTATAATAGCCAATCGGCGCACGACTTGGGTAATAGCCCTCGCGCACCTTTTGGCGTAGCCCTCGCTTGGTGTTTACCGACAAATTGTCCACGTATTGCTTGGACGAATTGAACTCATTAGCCAGCATGTATTTTCCTTGTGGCGTATTCTCAAACCAGAAATGCGGAAACTTTAAGTCGAGTAAAACATGCTCGTCGAGCATATAAATAATCTTGCCGCTATCTATCGAATTGCGCGACAGTCGATCAGGCATCCACGCTAAAATCCCGTTAGCTTCGCCGTTTTCTATGCGCTCCAGCATTTTGTTAAACTTTTTTCGTCCTGGCTTTTTGGCTGTCTGCTTTTCTATGATGGCCTCGACGATGTATATGCCCATGCGAGCGGCGAACTCTTTGAGTTCGGCAATTTGCGCCGCAATAGATAACACTTGTTTGTCCTCTACATCGGTACTCTTACGGACATACAAGAAATATATGAGTTTTGGGAACATATACGCCACCTTTCCACTTGCACTCAAAAAGCCGCTTCGCTGCAATACAAATCAGGCAAAACCTAACTTGTGCGAAACGGCTATTTGAGTTCTCAAATAGAAAAGTTTTGCCGATTGATTTGTATTGCACTTATCATTATATCACGAAGCGAAGACGCGGAGCGTGTCGGCTATGCCGACTTACAAAACAAAAATACGCGCCACCTGTGGCGCGTCAATTTCCCAATTCCCCCCAAGCAAACAGCTGGCTCGCGCTGCGCGCGGCCAGAGAAAAAGCCGCCCATTCGGGCGACCAAATCTCAGAAAGTTCCATTTTGGTGGCTTTGTATTCCAAAGCTCGAACCTATTTTAACACAAGAAACTGATGTGAGCCGCGCCGCCTGCGCGGGCAAGCCCGCGCTCGCCCCACCAGAAAACACCCTTTACAACTAAAAAGAAATCTAGGCGGGGAAATCAAAAAAATAGGCAAAGGGTTTTTCTGGTGGTGGCGTGTCGCTGCAATCAGTGGGAGTAAGGAGTTTTTAGGGTTGGGAGGAAAGGATTTCTTCTACTTTTCTAATAATGACTTCTGCTGTTCGGTCGGGGCTATGCCGATTATCTGCTCTCATCCATCGTTTAATTCCAGTGGCTGCAATTCGGTCATATATAGCCTGTCTTGACTTGAATACGGTGACATCGCTCTCGCTGATAGCTTCACCTCTACCGACTATTCGATTGCGTAACTCAATTTCGGGAACATCAAGAAATACTGTCAAGTCAGGCTCTTTTAGACTACTACAAAGACTGTCAAGCCACCCTGTTAGTTCACCCTCTCTTCTATCAGGATAGTCTGCAAGTATTTTTGGAATTTGGCAGGCGAATATCGAATCAAGGTGCCTCTCCTTTAAGACGATTTTTCCTTGAGCAAGCGCTGGCTTGATATCAAACTCATCTTGCGAGTAAAGGTCAGCAACGATATACAATGTCTCTGTCAAGGCGCTCGTACCATCACGATTCATGCGCAAGAACTTGTTTTCAGTGAGTTGATTGACGAGGTAGGAGCCAATTACTCGCTCTGAAAACTCAGGCACAATCTCTACCGCGTACCCATTCTCTTCTAGTGCGGCACCGACCAGCTCAAGTAAGGTTGATTTACCGGATCCGTCTTGACCTTCAAATGATACTAGTAAACCCTCTTTATTGTAACTCATGAATATTGGCGATAACCTTGTTGAATCCCTCTATATATCGATCAGTGGCATTGTCAGTCGCTGTCCAGACGGGTAGTTTGATGATCCGACTATAAAAAGATTCCGCACGTTCAAATGTACGATCCTTGTTGTGAAGTGACGAATTATATAAGTATGGGAAAACAACGTGCGGCTCATTGAACAAAGGCTCGCGGTGAATTGGTCCAGTTGAGTCAGGAATATCGGCTTCCACAAGACCCTCAGCATGGAGTGCGGCGACGAACCGCTCGCGCGGTACACCAACGACCGCCTCATCGTACATAATATTTTGTGCGTACCAGCTATTGGTTGAATGAGGTCGTGGCCCAAGAACTTGAATGCCGTCAATCAATTGAATGCCACGACTAAAACACTCCGCATTTTGGGATTTTTCGGTGTTGATTGTAGTAATTTGATTGAAATAATGCCGTGCCATCGCGACATTTAATGTACTTGCTCGCAGCTTTAGGCCAGCACCTGTCAGCGCATACGCTTTCAACGAATCATCTTCAACTTGCTGTTTGCAGCGCTTATTGTAGTGTCCGTACAGCACAGCACGTTCGAAGTGCTGCTTGTTTTTAAATAGCATCATACCACCTTCGCCGCCAGTGATGATTTTCTGACCCTGTAAGCTCCAGACGGATATATCACCAAACGAACCAAGAGGCTGGCCACCGAATGTTGCACCATGCGCATGAGAGCAATCTTCGATAAGGAGCAGGCTGTGTCTGTCGCAAATTTCACGAACTCTCTCGATATCGACGGCATAGCCCCACATGTGCGTGATAATAACCGCCTTGGTTTTATCAGTGATGGCTTTTTCTATAAGCGCAGGATCAATTTGTCCATACATATCGCAGTCAACCATGGTAGGTACGAGACCAAAATGCATCATCGGACTGACTGTAGCGTGGAATGTGTATACTGGACATATTACTTCATCGCCTGGCTGCAACATCATACTGTAGTACGCACTTTGTAGACCCGATGTTCCAGAGTTAACAAGCAGTGCATGTGGCATATGATGATATTCTGCAAATTCAGTCTCAAATTGTTGAAAGATGCCTGAGTCATCGTAAATCGATATACTCTCGTGGAGCTGCGTGATGATTGCTTGTCCAACAGACTCGTTGATAATCGGCCAGTCAAAGTACAGGGGAGCAGCAGACACAGGGACACCTCCATTAATCGCTAAGTTCATGCTTATTCATTCCTTTCCTGTAGTTGCCGTACTAGTTCATTGTAGATGCTTTGCACGTTGGTGGTTGATTTACTTCTGGCAGATTGATAGCTGGCTTCTACGATTGCCATATGCTTTAGGTGGTCGTGTAACGTCACCACTCTCCCGTTTGCACGACTATCCTTGTCGTGGGTAATCTCATACGCGAAGACTTCGTATTGCTCAACTAGTGCGGATGGCCACTGCCCATCTCGTACAAGTGATTCGACTGGTTCACCATTGATATCAAAACGTTCAACTCGTCCACGTTCTACGCGCACACTACCTCGCGTGCCATACATATGCAAATATTCTTGCTTCTCGGGAAATACTCGACTCACTATGACATTGCCTAGCATCGAATCTCCATCATCTTCTCCATATCGAAAATTAAGATATACAGTGTCTTCGACATCATATTTTTGACCTTCTCGATTACCATCAGCAGTCGATGCTGTGATATAACTCGGCAAATCAAAATACCAGACTAGTAGATCCACGATGTGGTATCCCATGTCAATGAGTGCACCGCCACCTGACTGGTAAGAGTTTGCGCGCCACCCTTCATCCAAATGGCCGATATTGAACGTATATTTACCCTCAATAGCAAAGACTTTGCCTATCGAACGTATCAGCTGAGGCACGCTGGTGAATATTGGGTTGAAGCGTCGTTGCAACGTGACATGAATACTGACGCCATACTTCTCCATCAAGCGTTGATATAGTATCGCTTCGTCGAGGCTGACAGCAAATGGCTTTTCTTTGATGATGTGAACGCCTTTTGCGGCGAGTAGCTCTATCGCATGTCGGTATTCACTGTGCGGCAGAGTCAGGACAGCAATATCGGGCGTATCTGTGGCGATAGCTTCCTCGATTGATGCATGCACAGCAACGCCATATTGTCTCTTTATCTCGTGATGTTTGTTGGTATCTTTTTCGATGAGACCTACTAGCTCATAGCTAGCAGACGCCAGTAATGCAGGGATATGATCTTCTGAGGCCTGTTTGCCAATGCCAACCACAATAACTTTAAGATTCTTCATGGATTCACTATACCTCATCTCATTACAGGGGTAAATATGATACAATATAGATTATAAATCCGTATGAAAGAAGTAATATAACAAAGGAGATTTTTTATAATCATGGCTAGTTCTATGGAATTTGAAAAAACGTATTTGTGCCCAGAGATACCCACGCAGTATATATCTGGTGAACCGACACGTATGATTGATGCTTATATACCAGAGGTATCAGACCACCCAAAGCTGCGTCTGCGTCAAAAAGGCAATACGTATGAGATCACCAAAAAAACACCTGTTGATAACGATCCGTCTCAACAGCTAGAGGAAACTATCGGGCTGACAAAAGAAGAATTCGATGCACTCTTGGGTGCTTCTACGCGTAGGATTGAAAAATTGCGCGTGCCATTGACGTACGAGGGCTTCGAAGGTGAGCTGGACGTATTCGGCGGGGAGCACGCCGGTCTTGTACTAGTGGACTTTGAGTTTGCAAATACAGACGACCAAGAAAAATTTGGTCAGCCCAGCTTCTGTTCGGCTGACGTCACGCTGGAAGATGCAATCGCTGGTGGTATTCTTTCGGGTCTGAAACATGAAGAGCTATTCGCTATATTACGTGATAAATATGGCTACGAACCAGTAGACGTTTCTAGTTTTAATGAGCCGTAAGACCTCCCAACCCTAAAAACTCCTTACTCCCACTGATTGCAGCGACACGCCACCACCAGAAAAACCCTTTGCCTATTTTTTTGATTTCCCCGCCTAGATTTCTTTTTAGTTGTAAAGGGTGTTTTCTGGTGGGGCGAGCGCGGGCTTGCCCGCGCAGGCGGCGCGGCTCACATCAGTTTCTTGTGTTAAAATAGGTTCGAGCTTTGGAATACAAAGCCACCATAGAATAAGTCTCAGCCTTGGCTGGGGCTTTTTCTATGAGGTGGGCAGGAGTCAAACCGGACGGCGTAGCCGAGGTTCGGTCGACAAACCCAAGCGCAGGAGTTTACTCCGAGCCTGGGTGCAGTCGTGAACTTTCCTACCACCCCCACCATAAGTATCTCTATCCCTGCAGCGGCGAGTATTTGCACCATCGGTCTCAGGTGCTTTATGATGAGTCTATATGCCAGCATTCGTTGACAGTCTCATCGTTCTTGCCGTAGTTCTTATAATCGCTCGTTATATTAAACGAGGTTCGGGTCTTCTCCAGCGATTTTTCATTCCCAGTTCCTTAATCGCAGGTATTGGTGGCCTCTTGCTTGGGCCTCAGGTACTGGGAACTATCTCGGCAGAAGTGACCGATATATGGGCACAGTTGCCCCAGTATCTGATAAGCATCGTATTTGCGGGCCTCTTTCTGGGGCGTGTCATCCCGAACAGGAAAGATATGTGGCGGCTTGCCGGTCCCATGATCGCGTTCGGCAATACAATGGCGTGGGGACAATACGTCATTGGTATTCTGTTAACAATTCTGTTCCTAGGACCGTATTTCGGTGCTCCGGCGTTGGCAGGATCACTGATTGAGATTAGCTTTGCTGGGGGTCACGGTACCGCTGCAGGTCTGGCGCCAACCTTCGAAAAACTCGGCTGGGAGGACGGCACGGATATCGCTCTCGGCCTGGCGACACTCAGCATCATCACCGCGGTACTCACTGGCATCATCATGATCAACATCCATAGCCGACGCTCAAGTAGGGCTGATCAGAAACACATCAAGGAACAACAACGTCATCTTGCGCGCAGTGGCTATAATCTCCTGACTTTCACCCAACGGCTCAACACCAATCCGAAAGCCGTCCTAATCAACGCGTTGGCCTTTGCCTTTGCCATCGGAATTGGCTGGATACTGTTGAAGGGTCTGATTGTGATTGAAGATGTACTCCTGCAAGGGATGACCGATGTGCGCTTCTTTGCTTTCGTTCCCTTGTTCCCACTCGCCATGATCGGCGGCTTGATCCTGCAACTGACGCTCAGGAAATTCCACCACCAGCATCTCATACAGCGACATACGGCTCAGGTATTTAGTACCATTGCGCTTGACCTGTTGATAGCAAGTGCCATCGCGACGGTTTCACTGCATGCCATCAGTCATAATTTGGCGATATTCATCACCCTGGGATTTGCCGGCATACTCTGGATTATCGGCTGCTTCCTGTTGCTGGCGCCACGATATTTCAAAGACCACTGGTTCGAACGCGGTATCACCGACTATGGACAGGCAATGGGAATGACCGCTACGGGCATGCTCATGAACCGCCTAGCTGACCCCAGCAATTCCTTAAAAATCAAGGAAAGTTTTGCCTATAAGCAACTGGCCTTTGAGCCGTTCATGGGTGGCGGCCTGGTCACTGCCACCGCGGCAATCGTCATTGTCGAATTCGGGTCGGTGCCAGCACTTATCAGTGCAACTATCGTAACGATATTCTGGGTTATTGTTGGCCTACGGCTTGGCAAAAAACGATCTTCTACCCTATCTAAGTCCTCTAATCTAGGTTAATGAAACGCCGGCTCATAAAGAACCGGCGTTTTAACGCATACATGCTGTATCTGGACTAGTACGAATCGGTACGGCGACCAAGAGTCACTAATCGGGCGATAATTGCTGTCGCAAGTGCGTAGAACAATATCGCAATCAAAGTTTCAAACTCAAATCGCACGACCCCAAACTGTGGCGTGTAGTTAAACAGGCCAAAGAATGGTGCGGCGAACGGCTGACTCGTGGTATAGATAAAGTCTGCAATGACATTTTCCCTGTTCGCCCCAAAGAGCGATAGTAAGAATCGCAGTGCCAGCAAGCCGACAATAATACCACCGATAAGGTTAACAATACGCTCTGCGACACTCATGCCGCGGTCAGCAGGCGTCACTTCTTCTCGTTCGACATATGCGGTTTGCACTGGTTGTACGTGATGTGCTCGTGCCATGATTTCCTCCTCTAGTTACTGGACACACTATATCGAGGCAGCACAAAAAGCTCAGTAAATAATTTCACTATACAAAACACCGGTTTTAGGCTTCAGCGAGTATGGCGAGCAACCGATCGGTAGAATCTGCGGCCATCAGGTGCTCTCGTAGCTCCTTGGCACCATCAAATCCGTTGACGTAGATCTTGCAGAACTTATTCAGGGTATGGATAGGGCGATCGCCTGGTTGCCATGACTGGGCAAAAAGCTCCACATGACGACGATATAATGCAATTTTATCTTCTCGAGAAACCTCGTGCCACGGGGATTTCTCAGCAAACACATATGGATCATGGAATACTCCGCGCCCAATCATAATGCCGTCCAGCCCATAGTGCATGGCAAGCTGCACTCCCTGTTCGCGAGATGCAACGTCACCGTTCCCAACCAAAAGGGTATCTGGTGCAATCCGATCACGGGCTGCTCGGACAATGCCAATCTCGTCCCAGTGCGCCGGCACTTTACTCATTTCCTTTTTAGTACGCCCATGAATAGTTAACATGTTAAGTTTATGGCCAAGCAGAAACTCGAGCCAGCTATGATCAATTTCACTCCAGCCCAAACGTGTTTTGACGCTCACCGGTATATCACCGGCTCCGGCTTGTGTTGCCGTAATAATGTCATGTGCGAGCGGCCTATTGAGTATAAGGGCGCTGCAGGTTCCATTCTTGACTTCTGATTTGGCAGGACACCCCATATTAAGGTCAATCCCAATAAAGTTGATGCCTTCCGGCAGCCCCACTTCCCGCGCCAATGTGCCGTCCGCGATTTGCGACGCGGTCTTACGGAAATTCTCTGGATCCTTGCCCCACAGCTGAATAACAAGTGATTGCTCCGCGGCAACAAAACGCACTTTCTTGAGGAGCTTGCTCCGTCCCGGGCTTTGCAGCCCATCCACATTCACAAACTCAGTGAAGAACATATCCGGAGCGGCGGTTGATTGCACCATCTGACGAAACACCGTGTCAGTGACATCATCCATTGGTGCCAATACAAAAAAAGGCTTCGGCATAGTACGCTCGCTATTACTCATGAGAACTTAAAAATTTTCCTGCTTTCCAAATTTTCTCATTGTAGAGCGCGGTTTTATAAGCGAGATATTCATCTGCCAATCCGAGCATCTGTTTCCAGTTACCGATATGTCGATTCCGCTGCCTGTCGAAAAACAGGCGATAATCTATCACACGCTGAACGCCCTGCGTCTTCTCAGGGCTCCAGCCCTGCGATTCGCTCATAGCCGTGAGCATGTCAGCAAACACAAAACTCCTGACAGTAGTCATAGTCAGCCGAAGATCAATACCCTGTTTCCAGGCGTACCCAGGACTATTGGCCGCATGCGCAAGCCATTTGACGGTGGCATGCTGCGAGGAAAGTGTTTTATCGCGATACGTCTCAAGAGTGTTCTTCTCGCGTTCGACTGCCTTCATACCCCCGCGCACTGCAGCTGCTCTATCAGCCGTGAAATCTAAACGGGGTGACCGACTCCCTGATACCTGGCTCATCACTCGATTGCCTAACGTGACAATATTGCCGCCAAGGTGTTTAAACTCTCCTGGTGTCACCGCAATCCACAGTGACTGTCGTGTCTCCGGATTTCGGTAGTATGCACTATACGGGCTGGTTCGGGGAACACCAATCAAAGAGTCATGAAGAAGCTGCGGTGTGACATAGTTAATCTGAGCCTCGGTCACATCTGCGTAGCCCTCGATGTTCAGGCCATAAAATTCAGGAGTAGCTGCCTTTGCAAATGAATTACGGGCTCGTAAGCTGTCAAACGTAATTGCTGGATGAGGCATATCCGGTAAGGGCATCTGCCCAATATCAGGACCATGGCGTTCTGTCATTGCTTAGTCGTCCTTGTATGCTCGCTCAAACCAGTCTCGTTCTCGCTCAACACCAGCGTTGGTCAGGCCCGCGGTTGGTGACCAATCGTCAGCGGGGGTGGTTTCTCTGGAAGCATTGTGAGCTAATTGGGCAGCTGGTGTGGTGAGTAGTGCGCGTTTTGCGTTGATTTCATCCATAATTACGGTTTGCTCTTCTGGGGTGATTTCACCAGAACGTACCGCATGAAACAAAGACCGGCCTCCGAGCTTACGAAGCGTCGAGCGGTACGGCGCGTTATGGACTTCGTGCAGTATATCTTGTGCCGTTGGGCTGACGGGTAATTCTTCTGTTTCAATAGGGTTTTCTGGTGATGTCATATAGTACTATTATAACACGCTTGTGTTATTTTATCAAGGCTGTTTACTCCCAGCGGAAGACTTTGAAGGCGATGATATACACGATGACTGTCCAGCCTGCCATGACACCGATTTGCGGACCAATATCGACAAGACTGGCGTTCTCGGTAATCGTCAGTCGCACCGCGTCAACCACCGCAGTTAGCGGAATAAATTGCGTAATTTCCTGGAGCAGCTTGGGCATTAAGAACGTCGGGAAAAATACTCCAGAAAGGAACATCATGGGCAGCGTAACTAACTGGGCAAGCGGTGCGGCCTGATTCTCGTTCTTGGCCCAACCACCGAGCGCCAAGCCGATGCCAAATAACATGACCGTCCCCAGTATGACAATGAAGATAAGGTTGGCATAACTCCCACGCATATTAAGGTCAAAGAGCATGAGTGCACCACCGAACATAAAGGCCACTGCCAGTAAGCCCACAAAGGCGTTGGAGAGCACGTTGCCGACAAAGTACTGCCACACCTTCAGGGTTGTTGAGTGATAGCGGCGCAAGACGCCCCGCTGCTTGAGACGTGGAAACACCGTAGTGGGGCCAAATATACCAAGAGACAACAAAGTAAAGCCAAGGATACCTGAGAACGTGTAGTCAAACTGTGTTAAGCCTTTGGTAGCAGTTGATTCGGCTTTGACCACAAACGGTGCTTCATACGGTACGAGCTTGTTATTGATATCGCCAAATATTGCCTCCAATATAGAGGCAAGCGTTCGGCCGCCCTGCTCATTGTTCTGGTCATACAGGACTTCAGCCTGGCCTACAGGGTATTTGCCGTCCTTGACCTCACCAAACTGTGGTGGCAAGGTGATTGTCGCCTGTAACTGCCCGCGATTCATCTTCTCGCGCGCTTGGGTGATGTCCGTTACTTCTGGGTCAACATTAATCACCTCGCTGTTTTTGAGCTGCTGCGCAAACTGTTCGGCAAATTCTGTCTTTGACTCGTTAAGAAGCGCGACCTTGAACGATACGTTGTCATTACCGCTGAAGATACTGCCAAATATAACCAAGAAAATGAATGGGAATAAAAACACAAAGAAAATTGCGACACGGTCGCGGAATAAGCGCCTGATATCAATCTTGGCAAACGTTATAACCGGTAGTAATGATTTTTTAAAATTATTCATGTCTAGTCTCTCAGTGCCTTCCCGGTCAGATCAATGAACACATCCTCGAGGTTTGCCTGCTCGACGTGTTGGGCCTTCTTGAAACCGCGAGCAAGCAGATCCTTCACTAGTTTCTTGGGTGTATCCAGCGCGATTATCTTGCCATTATCCATCACCGCCACACGGTCACACAAAAGTTCCGCTTCATCCATGTAATGAGTGGTCATAATGACCGTGACGCCACGATCACGGACCTCTCGCACCAAGTCCCACAGATTACGTCGGGCTTGTGGGTCAAGGCCGGTCGTCGGTTCATCCAGAAAGAACACTTTGGGGCCATGAACAAGCGCTGCTGCTATCGAGAAGCGTTGTCGCTGGCCACCCGACAATTGTTCGGGATAACTCTGGGCTTTCTCTGCCAGGTGGACATCTTCCAGGAATTTCATTGGATCAACTCGTTCACCGTAGGCCGCGGCAAAAAACTCAATTAGCTCAATTAGCTTGGTCTTTTCTTCAAATGATGGAGTTTGCGGCTGTACCCCAATAAGAGATTTGATCTTGTCAGGATTTTCAGCCACATTAAACCCATCAATAACAGCAGCTCCGCCGTCAATCGGTCGCATTGTTTCAAGCATTTCCAGGGTGGTCGTCTTGCCAGCACCATTTGGGCCAAGGATACCGAATACTTCGCCTCGTTGCACTTCAAAAGAAATGCCGTCAACAACGGCTTTATCACCGTAGCGTTTTACAAGGTTGGTCACCCGCACAATAGGTTTCTTCATATCATTCAGCGTAACAGACTCTGCAGCTTCTCGGCAACTAACGTACTGAGGGTGGAGAAAGAGTCCAATATTTGTAGAACAATGTGGCTATGAGGGTTATGTTATACGTTGCCCATATGAGTTGTAATTAGATGGAGTGGTTAGTAATGCCGAATGTAAAAAATGGACCTCATAATGAGTATCGCATCAAAAACACCTCGGGCTATGCCGAGGTGTTTTCTGAAAACTATTGCTTCTAACTACTAGCCGCGCTTAACGGTAAGGAAACCGTTACGTGGGTTTTCGTTAACTACAAAACCTGCAGGAAGGTCAGTTGCTTCTGGGCGCTTGTCCTTGCTGAAGTAGTAGATTGTTTGTTCCTTGCCACCACGAAGAACAACGTTCTTTGAGTTTAGGTGGTAAGTAACGCCTTTTGAGTTCGTGTGTTCGTAACCTGCCATATGTAGATTCCCTCTCTTACATTAACTGTTGTACCTCCTAACATACTCTGGGGTGTTTTATCTTGTCAACAGGTTTCGTACAAAATTAACTCCTTACAGACCCCTACTACCCCTGTTAAAAAAATAAAACACCATAACTCTTCGCAATATTCCATTTCATCCACAGGTAAAGTCATTGCACAGGACAGTGCTTATGCATTACACTACCGTTACATAACGAAAGGTGGATTTTATATGGAATGGATGAATCGTGGCGGTAGCCAAGGTCAGCCAACTGGACAGCCAGTGCAACAATCTGCAGCTCCAGCACCAGCAGTTCACGCTGCAAAATCAAAAAATAAAGTTAACTTATTGAGTGGTATGCGCATGGCGCAGGTAGCATTACTCTTCTGCGTAGCAATCCTTGTGATCGCAGTTGCAAGCTTCCTCGCACTAGGGAGTACCAAGTCAGAAGCAAGTTACGTCGATAAGAGCAAGCTGCAAGCAGTTTTCTTAAATGGCGGCCAAGTGTACTTCGGCGATATTAACGATCTCAATACAAAGTATTTGAGCATGTCGAACATCTACTACTTGCGCGTTAACCAACAGGTTCAGCCAAACCAGGCTAACACAAATACCGCAAATGACATCTCGTTGGTGAAGCTTGGTTGTGAGCTCCATGGCCCACAAGACAAGATGGTTATCAACCGCGAGCAAATTATCTTCTGGGAAAACCTTAAGGACGACGGACAAGTTGCCGAAGCAGTCAAGAAGTACAAAGAAGCTAATCCTGGCGAGCAGAAGTGTGACACCGCAGGCCAAACAACCAATACTGAGACGACACCTGCCGCAGATGCAGAAACTCAGACACAAACTCCAACCAATACGAACAACACTACTCCAACGACAAACACCAATCGTCGATAGTATCTATTAGGTAGAGTATCATCACGAAAAACACCCCGGAAACGGGGTGTTTTTTATATAGTGATAATCCTACTACTGATGCTGTCGGAGCATATGCCGAAGCCAACTGGTTGTTATTACGCGGAGTGATAATGCCAGTATTGTCATGATAAAGACCACTAAACTCCAGCCAGCAACGTCTGGCGACCACACTGGGGCTGCAAAATCAAACTTATAGAGCGAATCAGGAATTGGTCGTTCGGCCGCGCCTCGAGATGTCATATAGTTCTGAATACAGTCAATTCGGCCGCGCGAAGCACCCTGCGGTATAAGCCGTTCACAGTAATTCTGTGCCTCAGTTGCGAGCCGGGAGTTCGCTGCCGAAGCGCGTTCCTTCTCAGCAGCGACAAGACGTTCATACCGATATTTCAGTTGTATAGGCGGGTACACTCCCCCTTCATTCGCCAGACCACTGTGCATATGGCTATAGATGTGTTCTCGAAGCTCTCGTAAGGCAGCTTCTACATCACCGTTTTGCTCGTCGGCTTTCATCACCGCCGCACGGAGCTCTACAGAACGGAGATTATTATGACGATACGCTGTGATGAACAGCGCACCACTGATGCCAATCGCGATTACAAAATACCAGATACTGAGTTTTCGGAGGAGCTTGAGGAGACGATATAGGTGTTTTTTATGCATAATCTATGCCTGGTTATATACCGCAAAGCGTTCCTTAATAATGCCAAGCGATGCGATGCCCGCTATCGCAAAGCTCACGAACAGCACTAGTTTCAGTTCAAAAGTACTGGCAAGTAATGCGAGCATGAACCATGCCGTGGCCTTTGAAACACTGCCGACTGCCTCTAATGATGCCAAGTAGACAATGCGGAACCCTGGTAGGTCGTCTGCCGCTGCGTACATGCCCTTGGTGAATGGCATGCGATAGGCTGCCGTGACTGCTTCGTTGAAGCTATTAACCGCAAATACGCCAGCCACAGTTGTCACAAAGGGACGTACCACATAACTCAGAGCATTTAATACTGCGCCAGCCCTGAGAATACGACGGGCGTAGCTCGTGTCCGATAGATGACCAATGAATTTGGCCGACAGTATTGATACAAGCACTGCAATCGCGCTTAAAGCACCTAATTGGGCGTACACTGCTCCCGTCAGAACGAATACCGACACATACAATGCCCACGCATTAATACATAGGCTATTCTCCACGCCCATAGCGGCATAGGCAAAGAGATCGCGTTTAATCTTACTGACTGGTAAACCTGAGAAGTTTAACTTCTGGTGCGTCTGAACGGGTTCGCTTGTCTGGAACAATGGCCACAAACTTGCGAACAGGAGCGCGGTTGCTGCCAGAAAGATGTATTGTGGCCCAAACACCGAGCCGATCATACCGCCAACCATCGGCCCAATCAAAAAACCGATCTTCTCATACGTATGCATATGCCCGAGTTCCGCACCCGCGCGGGCAGTATGTTTAATCTTAGAAAACACCACGTGGTACGCAATGAAGAAGAAACTAGCTGACGCACCCCACGGCAACGCAATCACCAGTATATTCCAGTGATAGGTCGGCACAGACAAAAGGAACCCGGCGCTGATAATCTGGAGGATACAGCTAATTATCATGGTGTGCTTTGGGCCGTACCTGGCCACCACATATGCAGCACCAATATCGCTCGCAACCCGCGCGACAAAAAAGAACCCAAACAGAGCAAATATCTCACTTGGACGATAGCCTTCCTGATACAAAAAGAACGGTACAAAAACCATAAAGATAGTCAGTGCAACACTTCGAAGCATATTGCTGACATATAGTTCACTCAACTCATCAAACCCGACATCGCGCCAGAAATGATTACGTTTGAGAATTTTTTTAATTACTGTTTTGAGCATCGTCTTTATGTTTTATCTTTTCTTCAGTGTACCACCGGTGGCAATAAGTTAAAAGATATCGTGCAGTGCTTTCTACTTTTTACGTTCAACCCTATACTGACAGTATGCATATTTATTTTTCTGGCATTGGTGGGACGGGGATTGGTCCGCTCGCGTTAATTGCACAGCAAGCAGGATACGAAGTTTCCGGCTCAGATAAACAGGATTCAAATTATATACAGTACCTCATCGCCCATGGGGTGACCAACATCCATATTGGTCAAGGCTACGATGAGATTGCCGCCGTCCATGCGCGTAAACCGATTGACTGGCTTGTATACACCTCGGCGCTGCCTATGGAAAACCCCGATGCGCCAGAGCTCAAATTCTGTGCCGAACAAGCCATTAAGCACAGTAAGCGTGATGAGCTCCTGAACCAAATCCTGCATGATAAGCAGCTTCGTCTAATCGCTATCGCCGGTACGCACGGCAAGACAACTACGACGGCAATGATGATATGGCTGCTACAAAAATTAGAACTTCCGATCAGTTACCTCCTGCCAGCCAAAACAACCTTTGCAGAAATGGGCACCTATGTCCCCGATTCAGAATATTTTATCTATGAGGCCGATGAGTTTGACCGCAATTTTCTTGCCTATCAGCCAGCATTGAGTATCATTACCGGCATTGACTGGGATCACCCGGATATCTATCCCACCAGGGAGGAATATAATGCTGCCTTCCGTGAATTCCTGGCAAAAAGCGAACAAACCGTGCTGTGGCAGGCAGATGTGGATCGGCTTGGAATCACTCCTGACGAAACAGTATTGGTGCTCGACGAAACTGCGTCCGAAATCGACGATGCTATATCGCTACCCGGGCTTGTAAACCGGCAGAATGCCTGGGAAGTCATACAAAGCAGTCAGTATCTCACCGCTGCACCGGAAGAAAAAATGATTGAAATACTCAATGATTTTCCGGGAGTGTCGCGCCGCTTCGAGAAAATTATTCCCGGATTATACAGTGATTACGCACATACCGTCCCAAAAATTCGCGGTGCTTTGCAGCTCGGCCACGAAGTCGCTCAAGATAATCTGGTTGTCATATACGAAGGCTTACACAATACGCGACAACATTTTATCAAGCACGAATTAGCAGACCTATTTACAGGTGTAAAGCATCTGTACATCGTACCAAGTTACCTGGCACGCGAGGATACCACCCTATCCCTTCTACAGCCCGCAGACCTCAAGCACCTGCTGAACGATAAAACGCAGTCCCGCACCACACCTGCTGCCTGTAACGATGAGTTGGCAGCCTCTATTCAGCGCCATATCGCTGCAGGAGATACCGTTCTGTGTCTGACTGCCGGGGGTGGCAATAGTCTTGACGAATGGCTCCGAAAAACCTTCACGCCGTAAACTTCGCTATTTCTCACCACTAACAGATGGTGCTTATGGTATATTGAGAGTAATGAAGCTGTACGGGGGTTTGGGACGATTAAAGCCGGTGTTTAAGCCGAAGCGCTATACGACGGTCGTGGCATTGCTGATTGTGGGCGCCGGGTTCGCGAGCGCCCTGTTTGCAGGAGTAACGGGGAGTATTCAGCAACGGGAATACCTTATCGGTCGGTCGCAAACCATTTCAAATACTATGTCTATCGACGATATTGAGAAATTGTCCGGTAGTCTCGATGACGTATCAAAGCCAGAATACAGCAAGGTTAAGCAACGCCTCCAGCAAGTCAATAACACGAATAACGACTTATCTCGGATCCATTTATTTATCATTCGTGATGGTAAGATTGTTATCGCAGCTGATTCGAAGACCCCCGATGCCGAGGGCTACGTGGCGCCGGGTTCGGAATACGTTGAGGCTTCTGAGGCGCTTCGTTCCACCTTCCAGACAGCACTACCGCAACACGATTATTTAATAACGGATTTATTTGGCCGATGGACGGCTTCCTATACACCGGTATATGATGTGCAAACCAATCAGGTAATCGGAGCGGTCGGCACCTTCAAAGAAGCCACATCCTACTATTTTGAGATCGTCACGTATGCGTTGGTTCCCTTACTCCTCGCTGCAATTCCGTTAGCAGGTATTCTGCGCGACATTAAGATACAGGCAAAAGAACATGAGATCCTGCAACTAAAAAACCAGTTCGTATCAATCGCATCACACGAACTACGTTCGCCGTTGACCGGTATGTTGTGGGGTATTCAGTCACTCCAGCAAGCAGATACAAAATTGACCGATACCCAAAAATCAATTCTCCAGGATATGTTTCAAAGTACTGAAGCTTCCCTTGCAACGGTGAATGAAATCCTTGATTTGTCTATTTTTGAGCGAGGACAGAATCACCAGTTCCGAAAGGACACGGTCGATATTCATGCTGTTATTAAGCAAGTGGCTTCAACCCTAAAATTGGCGGCAGGCGAAAAACATATAACAATTCGTACGAGTGATCGAGCGGAGCAGGCATATACCACAGCCGATGTCGGCGCGTTGAAGCGAGCCTTCATGAATATTATTGCCAATGCCATCAAGTACAGTCCCAACGATTCAGAGATTGTCTTGCAGGTCCGTAAATCCCCCACAAATGAGTACATCACTACGGTGACCGACAAAGGTATCGGCATACCTCCTGACGAACAAGAGAAAGTATTAGAAGGTTACTATCGCGCAAGTAATGCTACCCAAGTGCAGGCGCATGGTACCGGCCTTGGCCTCTGGGTAACCAAAAAGATCATCGAGGATCACGGCGGCAGAATCTGGTTGAACTCCGCGGTTGGCTCGGGAACAACAGTAACTGTTGCACTTCCCGCTCTAATTACTCGCCAACAACCTGAAGAATCTGCTGGCTCAAAGACGCCGGAGGTAGATTCTTCGCTAGATACACACTGACACCGCTTTGGAGCGCCTGGTTCACCGAACCGCTTGAATCATCATTCGTAAGTACCACTATCGGAACATGCTTGCCCCACTCATCTTGCTGGAGTTGATCGATCATTTCTAGTCCTGTTATTTCTGGCATGCGAACATCAGTGACAACCAAGTCTGGGTGAAGTGCGAGTGCCTGGTCAAGTCCTTCCCGACCATTTGCCGCTTCAATCACAGTTTGTCCGGCGTTTTTAAGAAGAGCTGTCAGCCCTTCGCGAATTAGCTTGTCGTCATCAACGACTAAAATAGTTTTGCTCATATATGTAATGATACGGATTATCCTCTGTCCGTACAAGCGCTAACGATTGTCACCACTCCCCAAGGTTTGCCCGCGTGCCTTCCGACTCAGTACCTTATCGAGGTTACGCTGGGCAACTTCTTCTAGTGGTACGTCTAAATAGTGTGCGAGCGCACTGATATACCACAATACATCACCAAACTCCTTGATGATCTCTTGCTTATCAGCCACACTCAACACACCCTGTTTTTCGCGGAATACCCGTTTCAGCTTGCCAGCAACCTCGCCTGATTCTTCTACCAGACCAAATGCTTTCTCCAAGAACGCGTGGTCACTCACCGTCGTCATTCCCTGAAAGATATCGGTAGTAATTGCTTGCTGTTGATAGTCGTTAAACGTCATGTGATTATTTCTCCGCTTTCCGTTACTTGAATCGAACCTTGTCGCAATACTTCCACGGCATCATCTACCATGCGGATGACGGTAGAGGCATCGCGCCCTGACAAATCACCACCATCAACATAGAAATCAACACTATCACCAAAGTACGCGACGGCCTGCTCAACCGTTTCAGCCGGTGGCTCACCGGGCATATTGGCGCTTGAGGTAAGTAATGGCCCGGTTTGTGCCAGTACACTGACAACGTCAGCCGCTGCCGGGATGCGACAGGCAATTGAGAATTTACCCTGGTGGATATACTGCAATTGTTCCCCGGCAGGAATAACGACACTGATAGAGTTTGGCCAGAACTGCTCGACAGCCGTGAGGTACCGGCGCGGTATTCCAAGATCAACCAGTTGTTCGAGCGAGGCGGCAATCAATGTTCCTGGCTTGTTCTCACGATATTTCAGTTGGTACAAACGGTCTACGGATTCGGGTTGATCCGCGCGGCAAACAATGCCGTAAACCGTATCAGTTGGTAATACACCAACTGCACCGGACTGCACGGCAGTAATGGCATCTGAAAGGGGCATCACGCGGGACATACTTGTATCTCCTAAAAGAAAAGAACCTGCATTCACAGGCTCTTAACATTATAGCGTATTTCAGGAGTATTACAGCCCGAGAGAATTGTCGCTGAGTTCCTCGCTATTGAGCTGAGAGCTCTCATCGAGTTGCCCCATTGTGGCGTCAATATCTTTTGTCGTAGCATCAACATCTGACTGCTTGACCGTCTCGACAGCTGGTTTTGCCTGTTCTGCGGTTTTATCTGTGGCGTTATTATCGGCTGTTCGCTGCGTATTATTAAACGCATAGACTGATACGACTGCTAATACCGCTGCAACCACCACCGCAACCATAATTGCACCGATAGGCGCTCGATGATGCGCCCCGTGGTTCCCCGGTGTGGCAACGAGTGGTGTAGCAGCCTGGGGTTCTTCAGTAGCAGCCATTGGAGCATCGCCCGCAGCATACTGCGGCGCTTCAGTCACTGGCGTCACACTATTATTTTGCACGTCAGTTGCCTGCTGGCTCACCGGTGGCGCTTGGATATCCATAACCGGCCCTGTGTTAGCTGGCCGTGGAGCTTTGATGTCATCCATTTTATTGCCCCTCCGTGTTTGTCGTTGTTGACGTATCATTGTCATCCGACTGTGTGTCAGAATCTGCATCTGCTAATTGCGCGCGAATCTGCTGTAGCGTCGGCTTAATAGTCTCGTTCACGTACGCCTTAATGGCAACTGAATCATCGTGTACTTTCTTCAGAGCTGTTCTGGTTGCTTCAAGAGAAGCCTTGAATGCAGTGGGATCTGCAACACAGTCCATATTAACGACATCGGACGCGAGCGCTTGGTAGGCAGCAAAGTCAGTTTTAAATGTCGCGATTTTTGCTTGTAGCTCAGCAATCTGTGTTTTCAGCGCTGCTGTATCAACCTTTTGTTCGGCTAATTTTGTTTCGAGCTTTGTCAGCCGATCAACCAAGTTGGCGTGAACTTTTGCATGACTCGTCTCAACACCTTTCTGGCGACCGACGAGCGACTGTACTTTACCCTGCGATGCCGTACAGCGCGCTTGCAAACGCTTCTGTTGCGTGTTGGTGAGCTTTAATTTTGCTTCAGCTTTTCGCTGCTGTACCCGCTCGAGTAATTTCTGTTTTTCCTCTGCGGTCATTTGCTGTGGTGCTGTTTCAGTCGTGGTTGGCTGTTCTGCCGTTGTTTGTTGCTGTTCTTGTGCCAGCACGGTGCCCACCACAAATACTGGGGTCAATAGTATACTTCCCAGCGCAAGTTTTAGGTGATGTTTCATAATAGCTTTATACGCCTCCTTAAGGGCATTTTACCATAAGCCATATCACAAACTAAGGGTGTCGCCCGTGCGCTGGACGAGCTGCTCTGAAAGAAGGTCGGAAATCACTATCTCGGTGCGCGGGTCATCTATTGCCCCCAGAAGATCATCATACTGATATGAGCGGGCCGTAAGCATTCGAATAATCTGACCCCGGAGCTGTCGCTGAGAGCCAGCGAACTGGCTTTGACGGGTGTAGTGTCGGCTGTCTCGGCTGACATTCCCAAATGCAGATTTTATATGCACGCCATAATCCATAAGTGCCCAATACCACTCTCTTGGATGCTCCGAGTCAACCGTCGCCGCAACAAGTGGCAAAATATCATTATCATGTACGTCGGCGTGCCCCTGGAAGAAATAGTGGATGTATACCGTCCTAATATTCGTTTCAATAAATGCTACGGGCTGATTATAGGCATACGCCATGATAGCTCCCGCAGTGTTACTACCGATACCCGGCAACCGTGTCAGGGCTGATGCGTCACTCGGAATAACTCCCTGGCATTCATCTCGGATAATCTGGGCAGCCTCCCATAAGAATTTTGCTCGACGATTATATCCTAGCCCCACCCACACCTGTAGGACAGCTGCGAGCGTACTATTCGCCAGTGCATTAATATCGGGAAATTGTTCAAGAAACTGCTGGTACTTTGGGATAACACGGACTGTCTGGGTCTGCTGTAGCATCATTTCTGATACGACGATATGGTACGGATCAACTACACCGTCGGGAGCTAGTTCTCGCCACGGGAACTGTCGTCCGTCCGCACGATAGTACTCCCATACAAGTTCTCTGAACTGTTCATAGTCGTGCACGGCCCGATTACATCCGATTCTTGCTCACAGCGCGCATTGTTATAGCGTCCAGCGATCCACGCCCAGACTGTTGGTTACGTTACTAATCTTCACGGGTGGACCGCCCTGGATACTGACGGCATAATCAGCCGTTTCTTGGTCCGTCACGACTCGAAAGACAATGATATTGTTATGTACCCAACGTATCGGTAAGCGCACGCCATTTTGTGCATGAATCACTTTCTCGGATCGAGCCGCGATGTCATACAAGACGAGCGTTCCCTTGCCATCTCGATCATCTACCCAAATGCTGTATTTACCGTCGGGACTATCACTGTAGGCACGGGATGCGTTCAACGAGGGCTGGCCATCAAGCCTCTTTGGCGTCTTGTCGCCTAATGTGTATGAATACCACTCTTGCTGGACTGCTAGCGTTATCTGGTTGTGTGCGGTACGGTGCATATTCCACACTTCTTTGTCGAGCAATGGCTCTTTGCCACTCCCATCAGCAAATACTGCGAATACCCCAATATTCACCCCCTCCTGATACGCACTCGATGGAGCGTAGTAGACTTTTCCATCCGCCGATAAAACATCATTAAAGTAATTTGTCGCTGCTAATTGGCGATTGTCACCAGAACGATAATCATAGCTCATAAGTTTATACCGCTGCGGGTCATCCGGTTTTGCATCGTCGTTCAACTGGACGTATACAAGCCTGCTGCCGATCCAATCAACAACCCTCAACTGTGATGATTGAGCAACTTGTTTGGTTGCACCGTCTTTGACATTGATGAACGTGAGTTCGCGGAGAATATCCCCGGTCGTACTTCGGCTGCCGGTTCGCTCTGAGACGAGCATGGCAATATTGTCACTTGGATGCTGGGTCAAGACAATATCATTACGTTCATTACCTGTGCCAGTCAGGAGCAGAGACTCATTCTTGCCATCCACATCGATCTTATACACGTCATAGGTGCCTGACCGCTTTGATATGAAAACAACTTGCTGGGAAGGGGTCAACTTGATGTCGATATTCTGTTTATTGGCTAAGGTAAGATCGAGTTGTGCATTGCGGTAACCTTCTGCGGTTATGGTGACGCTTACTTTTTCGACATCCCGCCCATCAAGTGTCAGCTTAATGACACCTTTATCATCCGCCTGTGTGCTCAAATCATCTACAGTTGCCTCTGCGTTTGCAATGGGGGCACCTGAAATCACATCAGCAATAGTCAGGGTATACTGGCTGCCTTTGGGCTCGAGATTAAACTCGCCAAGTGGATTGCTTCCCCAGCCGATGGTAATTGGACGCCGTTGTTCAGTAAATGCGCGACGCTCCACCTTGACTTCTGTTGGGCCGAGCTTCAGCTGGTCAAGTTGGGCCACACCTTCTTGGTTTGTCTGAACCGTGCGGTCATTAATGGTAACGGTGACATTTTTTAATGGTTGGCGAGTGGTCTGATCAACAACCGTCAGTGAGGCACTGCTCCGTACACCAGCGGCGTTCAGTATTGCATAGCGTGTCGTGGGGAACGCAGCTAGGCCACCAAGCCCCAGGAGCATCAGGAGAGCCAGTGTCCAGCGGGCAGCAGAACTCCGCCGAAGCAGTGAAAACAGTCCCCGGCGCTTTCGCTTTGGCTTTACCGGTGCCTGCGGTGCAACAAGCTGATCATCGATGGCCAATAACTTATCACTCTCTGTCGCAATGATATCTGTCACGGCACGTTCGGTTTCAGCGGATTCAATTTCTTTCTCCAGCGGAGAATCGGCTATATCAGGTGTTTCGGCAGAAGGCGCAACTGGATTCGATTGCTCAACAGAAGCAGAAGCTGGCGCAGGCAGCTGGGGTTCTTCTGCAGTGACATGTACGTCCTCCGACTTCTCGGGTTCATCGTCAAAATGTGTGATGGTTAGCTTCTTGCCGGGTTTTGTCGGCGTGACGAGCGGTGCACTCGGGGTCTGCTGGGCAGCCAGCTGCTTATTAGTTTCTTCGATAGCTGCCACCAAATCCGTGTTGTCAGGTGATTCTTTAGCGTCAGTCGGTGCATCATCGTCGCTTGACGTAACTGATATGGCAATAGGCGATTTCTGACCACTTTTTCCTTTTACTTCGGGAGCGCTTGCAGGGGACGATTGGCCAGCTGTTGATGCTGCCTCGGTTTCGGGTTCATCAGGCACCGTCACGTCAAGCATCTGCCGGACATGTTGTTCAAGCGCCTCTTCATCAGGACTGCCTAGGTCTTGTTTACGTTCATCTGCCATCTAGTATGATTTATGCTTATGTTTATCTTGTTCTAGTGTACCACGGCTAGCGCTTGCCGGACTTCTTACGTTTGGCGGATTTTTTCTTAGGCTTGGGCTTCGGACGAGTGGTAACAGCCTGTGCAACTGGCACTTCCGCATGTACATCTAGTTGCTCAGCCTCCTGACCGGTCGCTGCGGAAGTGACCTTCTTCCGGGGCCATAAGCTGAGAGCGAGCAGGAACGGTATGATTAACAGGAGGAGGAATACGCCGTTGACGGAGGTAACCTGCGCGGCAGATTCGACACGCTGACCGGGCTGCGCTTGCGTCATAGTCTCTACCTCCAGCGCTGCTGTCTGCGGGAGCTGGTTAGGATTGGATGTGTTGGACTGGCTCGTGCCGCCACCTTGTTGCAATGTCGACGCACCCTGCTGGAGATCACTCCGTGGTTGTTGTAAGTTCATAGGTCCACTTGTCAGTTGATCTTGCATAGTTATAAGTATCGCATAAACAGAAGCTTGACGGTACATTTTGAGCGGAGTACAGTAGTGCTTATGATTTGAGTTGCTCGCAGAGACATACCGATGTGTCGGCAGCAATCTGACAGCAGGTATGTTAGTGCTCAAGTCGAAAACAGCAAACGAAAATCACACATAAACCACGAAATCACAAAACAACTCCCGCCCCTCACGCGGGAGTTTTTAGTTTTATTCCCAGCATGTCATAATACCGCTCATGATACGTCCTCACCTTGGCCGGAAAGAATTGCTTTTTGCTCAGTTAGCATTATATGTAGCCATCGCCTTGCAGGTAACCACGTGGGTGACCAACGGCAGTCTGGCATACGGACCGCATCCACTCATAATTTTTAGCGAACTGGCGCTCGCAACTATCCTGGGTGTCAGCGCGCATCACCCCATACTGCTTGCACAGTCTCTCTACCGCACCATGTCATTTCTGCTGCTGGGGTTGATTTCGGCAGAGAATATCAGCTCAGTGATTGTTGTTACTCGACTCCTCATTACCCAGAGTGACCTTGTCACTGGCTATAATCTGCTTGCTTCAGCTATCGCGATATTCCTTACCAACATTATCGTGTTCGCCCTTTGGTACTGGGAAATAGACAGTCCCGGCCTATCCGGCAAGAAATGGTCTAAGCATGATAAAGACTTTCAGTTTCCCCAGCAGGATATGAAGCACGACTTCCCTTTGTGGCAACCCAGCTTCCCTGACTATCTCTATCTTTCACTGACCAATGCCATCAACTTTGCCGCTGCCGATGCCAAGCCACTCACGCATCAGGCAAAAACCCTCATGGGTATCCAAGCCCTCGTCTCGGTCTCAGTATTAGCCCTTATCATCGCTCGTTCCGTATCAATATTAGGGCAGTGATTACCCAATATGGACGTCTTCACCAAAGTGCTTTTCTAGTCTCTTTTTGATACTACCGGTGTGTCGACCTAATGAATCACTTAACATGTTAAGTGTTTTGCCGTTTTCAAATAATGACTTGAGTTTCTCGTCGTCAGCATCCGCCCATGGTCGATAAGCATTCGGGTAGGTCTCGCGCATTTTGGCAAGCTTCTCCGACCAATTGCTCAATGGCTTCTCGTCCTCTTCTGGCTCCGGGTTCTGGACGCGCCGAGCCTCATCCTGCTGCCATTTGGCGATGACCGCCGCGTATTCATCGAGCGCTTCATTACTTCGCCTCCGAAGTTCCGTATCTATTTCACGCGCCAAAGGACTCGTCTTGAGTGCCATCCCATTCAACCCGTCAAGTGCGAGCTGGCTCATACTTTTGACACGAGACAATGCCACATACCCCATACCCTCAACAAACGCCCGTCTCAGGTCAATGTGGGCGCTATCGAGTGTCATACCTTGGCTCTTGTGCACCGTAATCGCCCAGGCCAACCTGAGGGGCAGCTGTTTGAGCGTAGCTCGACGTTTATCCCCGTCTATCAGCTCCCATGTCTCCGGTTGCATAATGACCGTTTTGCCATTGTTTAATTTTACAATTGGGTAGTTCGTGTCCTCATCAAAACCTGTTACCACCCCTAGCGTGCCATTTGCGTATTTGCGATCCTGGTTGTTCTTGATACACATGACATGCGCACCTTTCTTGAGTTGGAGCACTTCTGGAGCCAGACACGAGCGCATCAACTGCTCACGATACTTTTTGCTTCCGCTTGTCTCTAGTTCATATTCATAGGTGTCACCATCAAGTCGATCAAGCTCCGCATTGTTAATACGATCGACGTCAATGTTGGTCGTCAGCAGCCGAGTACGCGCCACAAACGGATCAATCGCCACATCAATACGACGCTGCAGTGCCGTCAACTGGTTCCTGGTCAAGACACCTGCCCGTATGCCGTTTAATATCTGGGCGTACGCGTCATCTTCGCTTTGACGATACTGGTGCTCGAGATAGCACACCGTCAAATCACCCGCTTGCCATGTCTGAGAACTGAGCACAAAGCTCCCCGCACGAGAATCGTGGCGATTAACGGGTGGCAACTGGAAAAAATCACCGACCAATATGACCTGCAGCCCCCCGAATGGCTTGTCGATACCTCGGACTTTCCGCGTCACTTCCTCCACCATATCCAGTCGGAAATCATGCAACATACTGATCTCGTCTATGATCAAAATATCTGCCTTGGCAATCAAACTTTGCCGCTGCTTACCCAGCTTCTGGAAGAATAACTTCGGTAGTTCATCATGGACGCCAATACCAGACCAGGCATGAATTGTCGTCCCGTTCAGATGCGTGGCAGCCAACCCCGTTGTCGCGGTGACGGCAATATTTTTCTTTCGCTTCTTGCTCCGCCGAATAAACTCATTAATGAGGTATGTTTTCCCGGTACCGGCAGCACCCGTCAGTAAGACCGACCGCCCGGACTCAAGTATGGCAAGCGCTTCTGTTTGTGTCATAGCCTTTTATTGTACTAGGTTTTACGGGTAATCTGCATCGTTTAGGTGTAGCCCTTTCAAGAACACACGAAAAGGTGTAGGGTAGTACCAATATACGAGGCCACAATATGCGCATCACTGGTACCGAGATGGAGTGGGGTGGAATGATAGCAGCGGAGGATTCCACATCCCTCGAGCAGGTAAACGTTGGGACACTACACCCCTACATTGATAAGTATTTAGAGGCCAACGGCATTACCCGCATCGGCAGCATCTCACATAGTTTCCTCGCTAACGGCGCTCGTTTTTATGATGACGTCAGTCAACGGCGAGAGTATGCAACGCCAGAAGATGACTCATTCATGGGTACTGCCGCAAATGAGATGGCAGGCGATCACATAATGGCTGGCATCGCAGATATGTACACCGCGTCTCGAGGTAGACGTTTGTTATTTACGAAGCGCGTATCGACGACAATGCTGTTGGCTGTGGCTATCACGTAAGTTACGCCGGAGATGCGGCAGCACTATCCATCAAGGAAGACAATTTGAGATTATACGGGGTCTTTGCTGCGACGCGAGCGGTCTTGTTCGGAGCCGGTGCATTACTTCCTGGCATGCCCTATGCGATTGCACAAAAGAGCCTCGCCCTGAACTGCGACTTCTCATCGGGAACAACCAACACCAAACCTGTGGTTAATCTACGCAACGAACCTCATGCCGATGCCAAGCGTTTTGTTCGGGTACATGATACATCGGGAGATCCCACGATGTCTCCTTGGGCGACTCGCGTTAAGCTGGGTGCCGGTTCGTTAGTGTTGCGCCTAATTGAACACGGTATGACTATAGATACGCTACGGTTCCGCACGCCTCTACATGAGGTTGCACGAAGCGTTGCCCTCGATTCGAACCTCCAGAACAGATATCGACTGAATGATGGTGGGTCACTCTCGGCTATCGAAACCCAGTCCGAGATTATCAAATATGTCAAAAAACTTGCCAACGATACAACACTGAGCGACGAAGAGCTCTGGACCCTGGATGAATGGGAAAAAGCGTTGTGGGATCTCCAGAAGGACCCCCGCAGTACTGCAGACCGGATTGAGTGGGTCATGCGCCGAGAAGTACTAGCAAAACAACGCGAGAAACAGGGGTGGTGCTGGAACAGTGAGCAGCTCAGGTATACAGATAGAAGATTTAGTAATATTTCCGTAAATGGTTTGGCTCGGGCACTCCGAGAGAAAACCTGGGCAAAATATGCCTCCGGAATCCATGGTTAACGATCGTATTCGCAACGCTCCCAATACCACGCGTGCCCGAGTGCGCGGTGCTTTTATCAGGACGATGTGTGAGAACACTACTGATGACATACGGGTTGATTGGTCTAGGTTGCAGCGCGATCAACGCATATGTTTTCTTCTGGACCCGTATGATGCAAATACTAAAGTTCTCAAAAAATACAACGTGGTGCCTAACGGGGTGCGTCTCAAACAGTAGCGCACCAGAATATATTATTCGGCCGTACTCTGTATGGCCAATTCCTTCAACTGGTTCTCCTCTACCGTACTCGGCGAGCTCATCATGACATCCATGCCGGAACCATTCTTTGGGAAAGCGACGATTTCGCGGATGTTTTCTTCGCTCATCAGTACCATAAACATACGATCCAGACCAAATGCACAGCCGGCATGTGGTGGTGCACCGTATTTAAAGGCGCTGATCATGGCGTCAAACTTGCCGTGCACGTAATCTTTGTCATACCCAAGCGCTTCAAATACTGCATATAGTATGTCCGGGTGGTGGTTTCGGACGCTTCCAGAACAGATTTCATAGCCGTTCATCACCATGTCGTACTGGTCGGCTAATATCGTCAGTTTGTCCTCAGCCTGTAATGCATCGAGTCCGCCCTTCGGCATGCTGAACGGATTGTGTCCAAAATCAATGTTCTTCGTTTTTTCATCTTGTTCGTAAAAGGGAAAATCAACAACCCACGCCAGGGCAATCACGTTCGGATCCTTCAACCCAAAATGGTTGGCAAATTCGTTACGGAGCCGCCCGAGGACCTTGTTGACCGTCGTTCGGGTATCAGCACCAAAGAATACGGTATCACCATCTTCTGCACCGGTTTTGTGCTTGATTGCATCGAGTTCTTCTGGCTGCAAGAACTTAGCAATAGGTGACTTGACCTCACCACTCTCGTAGGTGATGTACGCCAATCCACCCGCGCCTTCCGTCTTGGCAATCTCGGTAAAGCTGTCAATCTGCGAACGGGACAGTTCCCGCCCGCCTTTTACGCACAGTGCTTTGACGGCACCACCGGCGGCGATAGGGTTCTTAAACACGCCGAACTCGCTGCCTTTCAGTTCCTCCGTCAGATCGATGAGCTCCATGCCAAACCGCAAGTCTGGCTTATCGGTGCCAAAACGTTCCATCGCCTCGTGATAAGACAAGCGAGGAATATCGTCCGTCAGTAGTTGCTTGCCCGCAAACTCCGTCACGAGCTGCTTGATCAGCGGATCCATAAGACTACGGACCTCTTCACCATCCTCAACAAAAGACATCTCCAGATCCAGTTGATAGAACTCACCATAGAGTCGATCGGCACGGGGGTCTTCATCACGGAAACATGCCGCAATCTGATAATAGCGGGGAACGCCACCGACCATGAGCAGCTGTTTGAACTGCTGCGGTGCCTGCGGCAATGCATAAAATTTGCCCGGGTGTACGCGGGACGGAATCAGGAAATCGCGAGCCCCTTCTGGGCTGCTGTTGGCTAATATCGGGGTTGCCACCTCTGTAAATGACCGCTGCTCCATATACGCACGCATAATTTTGTAATATTCGGCGCGGCGCGTAAGCATCGTCTGCATTTTGTCACGACGTAAATCCAGAAAGCGGTATTTCAATCGCAATTCTTCACTTGATTGCTGCTCACCATGCAATTGGATGGGAAGTGGCTCTGCCCTGTTCAATATACTTAACATGTTAAGTATTATCTCAATTCCGCCGGTTGGGATATTGGGATTCTTCAACCCCTCACCTCGTTCAGAAACGGTACCAGTCGCACTGATTACAAACTCGTCGCGCACCTGCTCTGCCACGCCAAATGCCTCCGTCTGTTCCGGGCGAATAACCAGCTGCACAATGCCAGTATGGTCACGGAGGTCAACAAATATCAGCCCACCGTGATCACGACGCGACTGCACCCACCCCTTAACAGTTACTTCTTTGCCAATCTGGTCGGCGGTTTCTATAGCCAGTGTTCTCATATATACGTCCTCGGTGTTAGTTGGTTCAGGCTGGAATCAGGGTCGCTTGCAGACAACGTCACCTCGTGCGCATTGCATGCCGACCCGCGCATTGCTATTGTCAACTACCTGAAATTTCATTCCTCTTATTTTACCACCCCCGACACACTCCCCAAAATACTCCCTCTTTGGTCCGATCGGACATAATTGGTAATAACTTATGTTTCGAGTACTTCATATACTTTCACACAATCCTTAATCTTTAGTTCATCTATTAGTTCTTTGAGCGCTTGTCGATGATCATATCGTGAAATCCAGACACTCCGTTGTACCTGTTCAAAATGCCATGCTCGCAACATCGCCCGGAGCTGCCGCCGAGCAAATGCCCGTTCTTCGGGTACATCAAATATCACCATAAGCCGTGCGTCCTTGCCCAACCGCTCAGCAACATACGGCTCCAGATAACGGTTCCCCTTCGATGTGATTGTTATGGTCTGTTGTGTCCTATCGATAAGACCACGTCGCTGCGCCTCCCATAACGCCTTCTGTAGTGTGGCACGTTTGTAGCGGGATATGCTCTCCAGCTCAGAAAAAAACTGCTTTGGTGAAAAAGCCAATTTCATATTTGGCGCTGTATACGGCACTAGAGCTGCTAGAACATAGGCCACCGCCGAATGGTATCGTGGTGTACTCACGCAATGTACCCTCTTTTATTAAGCATATTATATTACAGTTTTGGTCCGATCGGACATAAATAGTAATTCTTTTGGAGGGCGTACGTTTTAGGAGTCTCGGGAGGTGGATGGGGGAATTTCTTCAGGTGGATGAGCGGCCAGGTGTTTTTTGTGATCTGTCTGGGCCATCTTGGCTGCCACGGCACGCAAATCGTCGTACTGATCAAATTCATCGATAATCTGCTTTCCGACAATTGCTTCCATGACGTCTTCCATCGTGACAATGCCCACATATTCTTCAAAGCTATTTACCACGACAAATAACTGCTGGTGCGTCTTCAGTATGGCATCAAGCGCTTCGGTGAGTGGCTGATCCTCGTGAACATAACACACCTGCCCGCTCATCACTTTTTGAACGGTGCCACCTGATTTTGCACGCACCAGATCGCGTAAATATAAGATACCGATGATATTGTCTTGTTTGTCTTCATAAACCGGAAAACGCGAATGCCCGCTCTTGTGCAAATCGGTCATAAGCACCGGCCCCACCACCTCACTCGATGCGACTGCCTTTACAACCCGACGGGGCGTCAAGATATCACTGACGATCTTGTCACCAAACAACAAGGCATGTTCGACAATCTCAAGAGTCTGCTGGTCAACGCGGCTATCCGATTGCACCTTCTGCTGTCGGAACAGTTCTAGGAGATCATAGGTATCATACAAGCCGGTGTGTACACTGACCGTCCGGTGCTTCCGGACAAAACGCACCATACGCTGCAACAACGGGTCAAGATATATCAACACTTTCTCAAGTGCTGGGGCAACCTGGCTCGCAAGCCATACTCCTGCGCGCGTCGCCTCCTGGGCAGGTAGCCAGACAAACCCAAACCACAAGAGTACTGCACCACTGAGTATCGCAAACCACGTCACCGTTTCTTTGGTAACTGCCACAAAGAACCACCCAGCAAGCACGGCAATAATGACCCACAACAACGCACGCAAACTTGAGCCATATGATGCGGCACGGTGCAGCGCCTCGGCAACCTTATCACCACTGCGCGCCCGCCGCTTCAACTCCTTGAGCGGAATGCTCCCATAGGTTCGCTGCAAACTGATTGCAAGCAAGGTGACGCTGCCAAGTAGGATAATTCCGATAAATGTCATGGTCTCATAGTAGTTGAACTGTCAATGGTTTTCAAACAAGCGTATGCTCAGTTACAATATATCTACTAACGGAGGAACCATGAAGTCACGCTTTACTATTATTTTGATTGCCATCATCTTAGGCTTCGGAGCAATATTATTTTTGAGTAAGAAAGATGCGGCGAACCCCGTCGATAGCAACGGTAACGCCGTCCAAGCGACCAACCACACCAAAGGTGAAGGTGCCAAAATCACCCTGACCGAATACGGTGATTTCCAATGTCCTGCCTGCGCAGGTTATTACCCCCTCGTCGAAGAGGTACTTGCCAAACACAAGCAAGACATCACCTTCCAATTTCGCCACTTCCCATTACGTCAAATCCACCCAAATGCCATGCTCGCCCATCGCTCAGCAGAGGCAGCCAGCAACCAAGGCAAGTTCTGGGAAATGTATGACCTTCTTTATAGAGGCCAGGACTCGTGGTCTTCTGTTTCGGATCCATCATCAATCTTCAATTCTTATGCAGAAAGCCTCAAGCTGGACATGACTAAGTTTAATGCCGAGCTGAAGACCGAAGTCACGAATGCCATCATCAACGCCGATATTGCTGAAGGTGAAAAACTGGGCATTAGTGGTACGCCGACTTTCCTCATTGACGGAAAGATCATAGAGAGTCCTCGAACACTTGATGAATTCAACAAAGTCATTGAGGATGCCATCAAGGCAAAAGAACAACAGTAGCACTGCGCACCCAACACATAAAAAGTTCGTAAAGAACCAAGCAACGCTTTATATCTTTACGAACTTTTTATTTTTGATTGAACCTGCCCTAATATTGCAGGAACTGCTGCCACGACGGGCGGCGTACTCTTACTTCCACGCGGGTACCTCGTGAATTCATTACTTTAACTTTAACTGGCATACCCCTGTACACTCCCTCGAGTCACCCTTAAAGGCTCACACTCCTTAAGGAACTCTTTTTATGTTTTATAGGTTGTTTTTGTTTCGCATTCGCGTCTTTATTTTGATGACGCTACTCGAAGTGACACCATATTCTCATAGCCACAAGCACTTTGTCAAGCAAGTCGTGAGGTTTTAGGTAATTATTTAGTATGAATGAGACTTTTTGGCCGGCGGGGTCAATTCTGCTTCTAATTGACGAATAAGCTCTTCGCTATCAATTGGCTTCAGCATTTTCTGCAGTTCTGGGTCATCGTCAATCTTTACACCCTGTTTCTCGAGCAAGATTGCCATGAGATTAATCAGTTTTGTCAATTCACTGTCTGCGATGGTATTTATCTGGAGCTCCACCTCCTCGCGTAACTCAGAGATACGCGCTTCGCGATTCTGGGAAATCAGCACAATGATAGCTAGCACAATTGCTTCAAGCGAAACCACCATAGTAAGGAGGCCGAACGGAAACGGATCAAAGGGTTCAACCCCCGGAACAATATTCGTATTCCATGCAATCCAGACCAAGAACCATAGTGCATTAAGCGACAAGAATACAATTGAGCCAAACTTGGCCGTCAATAGATCGGCAAACTTCTCAGACGGAGTACGTTTAGCGTCAGCCTTTGCCTTAAAGCTTTTGATGGCCTTGCGTCGGCGCTGCACTGACTCCTGGTGTGACATCAGCGGATTGAATACATTGAGGGGATTGAGGGGGTTTTGCATAATTGCTTATTCTTAGGTTATAATATATCTAAAGGAAAGCCAAAAGAAACATATGATTACAAGTTTTATCGCAGCCTTAGGGTCTCCATTAAATATATCTGAATTTCTTCACGGCAACGTCTTTGCTGAATTAAGTTTTGCGATTGGTATCGCTGCAATCATGGCGCTTATCATGAAGGTTATCAAGCAGCCGTTATTACTCGGTTACATACTGGCGGGACTCCTCGTGGGGCCATCCTTACTTGGGTTAATTAGCACACAGAACCAAGAAATGTTCGATACCTTCTCCCATATGGGTATCGCCCTACTATTGTTCATTATTGGTCTCGGTATGAATGTGTCGGAGCTGAAGAAACAAGGCCGATCAGTCCTGATTACTGCGCTGTCAACATTAGTTATCATGACGTCGATTGGATTTTTTGCTGCGTCAATGATGGGCTTCCTCAAGACTGAGGCAATTATTATCGGCCTCTCCCTCTTCTTCAGCAGCACCATTATCATCGTCAAGATACTCAGTGACCGTAAAGAGCAGAATCGTCTGCACGGCCAACTGGCAATTGGTGTAATCCTCTTCGAGGACTTAGTTGCCACGCTTGCACTCTTATTTATTGCCGCCGGAAAGAGTGGCGGACTTGAAGTCGAGCAACTAGGGCTACTGGCCGTGAAAGGTCTGGCGCTTATGGCACTACTCATAATCGCCAGCACTCAATATCTTGCAAAGATTACCCGTTACATGGCTTCGTCACAAGAACTTCTGTTTTTGTTCGCACTGAGCTGGGGATTCGGTATCGGCACGCTGTTTGAGTTCGCTGGTTTCTCCCTGGAAGTCGGCGCTCTGTTCGCCGGTGTGGCGCTTGGTTCAGTGCCGTATGCACAGGAAATCACTGCGCGGCTCAAGCCGCTCCGAGATTTCTTTGTCGTCGTATTTTTCATTACTTTGGGCGAAAGTCTTGATCTGTATAGCCTTGGATCGGTCCTTATCCCGTCGCTTATACTATCTGCTCTCGTTATCATTCTGAAGCCCACGATCATCACTCTCACGCTCGGCTTACTTGGCTATACCAAACGCGTAAGCTTTAAGGCGGGTATCAATCTATCCCAAATTAGTGAGTTCTCTATCATTATGGCCGTACTTGCTGCCTCGACGGGCATGGTTCGTGAAGAAGTAGCTGCAACTATAACTTTGGTTGCAATGATTACGATCGCCGTATCAACCTATCTTATGCACTACGACGAGAAATTATTCTTGCTCTTTGACCGAGTCAAGCTTCATCTGTTTGAGCGCGAGTCAACATATAAGGAGCACGTCAAACGTAAAAGCTATCCGTTTATTCTCTTTGGTTACCATAAGGGTGGACACCAGTTTATTGCCACGTTCCAACAAATGAATAAGCGCTTTGTTGTCGTTGACTACGACCCCGGTGTCATTGAGACGCTTGAGCGTCATGACGTTCCCTTTATGTACGGCGATGCCACTGACCCAGAACTCATGGAGGAAATTGGCGTCGAACATGCCCAACTCATCGTCAGTACCTTTACTGATTTCACCATGACGCAGCAACTTGTCGCTGCAATTACCAAAATCAATAGCAAGGCCGTTATCATCTGTCATGCCTCCAATCAGCAAGAAGCATTGCAGCTTTACGACATGGGCGCGACATACGTCATGATTCCGCACTACATCGGTAGCGAAAAGGTCAGCGTGTTCTTGAAGCGCAATGGCTTAGATAAAGCGCAATTCGAACTGTTCAAGCAAAAACATCGTGAGTATCTCGAGTCGCACTTCACTCAAGCCGCGCCAGATATGTAGAGTCGGTGCGCGTGTATATAGTCAAGCACCGACTGATGTATGCCCTGAGGGGTATTACCCTGCTTTAAGGCGGTACGAATCGCCTGTGAGCTATGGCTGGTATCCTCATCGGCAATGAGACTATAGGTAATATCAAGCTTTTTCGTACCCTGCAGCATATCCATCATGTGGTGCACATCGGCTTGCTTACGATTGCGTCTGGCAATGATGAAATGCGGCACGGTCTCTGCATAATCAGCCACATCCGGCCATGACAACATCCTATCAGTAGCATCACTGCCAAGCAGCATATACAATTCAGCACCCTGAAATCGTGATACAAGCAGTGGCCATAGCTCGTGCATAGTCAAACGCTGTTTATCCAATGAAACGATACCGAAACTATCATGTTCGGCGGCAGCCAGCTGCAGCATCGCAGTGCGGTGCGTCAATGCCTTTACGCCCTGCTTGTGACGTGGCGTTGGCTCGGGCACCAGAAACACCTTATCGAGCGCATGTTCGGCAATTGCAGCCTGGGAAAAGGCAATATGACCCGCATGTACTGGGTCAAATGCAGCAGGATAAATCCCGATTTTCTTATTCATTATTCAACTTTCATTTAGGGTGATTCGTGCGTGCCAGTTTCTCTATTTTACGCTGCTTTTTTGAATGTTTTCTCATAGGCATGGCAACTCTGGCAATATTTAATGACTTTGCTTTTGTTATAGGCATAGACAATGCTTTTGCTCCCGCATTTGCATGCGCGCTCACGGTCTTTTACAATAGTATCCCCTGCGTCAGCTCCTAACTTCTTACGCAAGTCCTCGTCCTCTTTACTATTGGATGCGACGCCTTCAAGGCCGCATGAGCCGCCGCCACATGAGCCGCCGCCGGGCGCACTACGCTCGACTTCTTGCAGCCGGATCTGGGCTTCCTCGAATCGGCCTTGTGCCTCCAGTGCAGCTACATTACGTAAACCTTCTGCGGTTTTCGCATCAAACATCTGCTCGGCAATCGTCTCATCCTTTTTGGCTAAGTTCAGTAGCAGGTTCTTCACAAATCCCTCGACCTTTAATGGCGCCTTGCGTCGATCATACCCACTCCGTGCCAAATCAAGCACAAACACAGCCACTGTCTCTGCCCATCCCTTAATATCTTCCTTGCGCTGCAAGGCTTCAAGCCGGAAGGCTTCATAATCTTTTACAAAATCAGCGGGTACCGTCTCGCCCATGAAAATATCAGTGCACCACTCTTTTGTCGCAACCTCGTCCAAGTGCTTCACAAAGCTAAACGGGTCATCGTCAATCAATATTTGCGCACCATGCAGCTCCGTCTTGTCCATGGTTTGCGTGTCCACACCTTTTCGGGCAAGTGCTATCTGCAATGTTTCGTGAGTGTGGAACTCACCCGGCAAACCAATCTGCGTCTCGTATCGGTCATCAGAATTGGGGTCAAAACTAATAAAACGGAGCATCAGTTTCTTAATTTCGGGGACATAGCCGCGATATCCTCTATGCCGAGCGCCTGACTTCATATCGGCTTCATAGCTGGATATGGCACTATCGGTACACTCAGAAATGGTCAAAATGCTCCGACCGGCTAATGCGGTCGCGCCCAATTGCCGTACAATCTGCGGTGTCGCTTCCTCGACCCGTTCATTAATACGCCGGGCCTCTTCTTCCGGATCCTCGGTAATCGGAACGAGTGCATTTTCTGTCATCTGACGGATTGATAGGCCGTGAGAGAAAAATTCTGCTGTTTCGGAGTTAAATACCTGCCGAACGGGCTCAAAGTATTCCGGCTTTTTCTTGCGGTACCATTCGCCGACGAGGCGTTGGCAGTCAAGGAGTAACCCATTCCACCGCTCCGTATACTCATGAGTATCGGTGCCATGACGCGCTTCTACCCGCAGTACACTCTCAGCCGTCGACAGTGCGTCAACCGGCTCGTATTCATATCCCTTGGCTGCCTCACCACGCCGTGAAGCAAGCAGCTGCTCGGCCGCATACCGAACAACTTGCCGCTCCTCATACACAGCAGGGATGTCATCGACCAGCACATAGCCCTCGGTATAGCCCTGAGAAAAGAGCTGATGTTCGATACCGACTGCTCGGTCGGCGACTATTTCGGGATGTGTCATGATCATAAAATACCCTCATTCTCAGGGCGAAAATGAGGGTATGGAAAACTATACCGACACTCTTGCTCGAGAGGTTTACAGCTGTATCGGACTCGTCCCTGTTAAGACAAAACTACGTTTTTTCTCAACGCGCGGGCAAAATGGAATACATTTTGTCCGGCTGCTCTTTTTCCTTCAGAGCATAGGGCTTACCGTTGCGGCACAGTTCAGGATTCACACCTGATTCCAGCACTTGTTTGTTGAAACGAACTACCCGTAGTGTAGCACTAATCGCTTACGCTAGCTGTAGTAGTATACGCTACATCTGGCACACTATGGCTGGGGTATTTCTTCTGGTGTCGGAGTGGTAGTTTCGGGGCCTGCAAGGATTAATATATCGACGTCAGTCGGCTTTTCCTCACCCGCAGGGAGGCTGCCTACCGTGCCCTTCACTACTTCAGCGACCTTCTTCGCTTGTTCGCCATTCTTACCGCTCAGATCTACCACAAGTACGCCGGAAATGTCAGTCTTTGCCTCACCGCCGGTTGAGAAAGTCAGCTTGTTGTCACTCAGCAGTTTTTCGACAGTCGCTCGCTCACCCGCGGAACCAACCGTGCGGATAGACAATCCGGACTCTATATTGACGGGGCCGACCTTGACCAACTGCTTCGTACCCGGACGGTATAGCAGTGCCAGCTTGGCTTCTTTGTAGATCAGTACAATATCGCCATTTTCGGCCTGGTCAAAGAATGGATACTGCTTCTTGAGCGCTTCCTTGTCCTTAACGGTTGCGACATCGGGCTTTTCGTTTGCAGGAAGCGCGTACAGCTTACCAACTTCTTTTAGTGTCTCGTCGATTTGTGATTGCTGAAGCTGCTCAGGTGTTGCCGTCTTGAGATCCTGGTACTTCGTATAGTAAATACCGCCAAAAGCCGCAAGGCCAGCTACAATCAGCACGTACAGAACGATAAATAATAGTTTTTTGCCAAAGAAAGAGCGTTTTGTTGGATTATTTTTTGCCATTATGGTCCACTTAGTTACTTATGCTTATATCTTACAGTATAAACCATCGGACTCATACACGGGCAGATGATGATCTATGAAACAACACCGGTAACAAGCAATACCAAGAGTACGCCGCCCAGCACCAGCCGATAAACAATGAACCCGGTGAATGAATGGGTAGCAATGTATTTCAACAGCCACGCCACCGCGGCATATGCCACAAAGAACGATACAATTGTCGCGACAACTGTCGGGACCCAACCAATTCGTACACCAATCTCTTCTGCTTGTGTCACGGCCTGCATAATACCGGCCGCCATGAGTGCGGGTATGGACAAGTAGAACGACAGACGGGTTGCTGTCACCCGATCAAATCCCTTAAACAACGATGCCGATATAGTAGCACCGGAGCGCGACACACCCGGGATTAGCGCGACACACTGCATGGCGCCAACAAACAATGTATCCTTCCAGGTCGTGTCCTTTTCTGTCCGATCTTGTCTGGCGTATTTTTCGGCAACATACATGACACCGCTCCATAGAATCAGCCCTGCTGCTACCAGCCACAAGCTACGAAGGCTCGTCTCTATCTGATCCTTAAAAAGCAGTCCTATAACCGCAATCGGCAATGACCCAACAATAATTGCCCAGCCCATACGATAGTCCGGATTGTCGCGCGGCCCGCCGCGTACACCAGCCAGCCAAGCCTTCAGCACTCGCCAAATATCTTTCCTGAAATAAATAATGGTAGCGAGTGTCGCTCCAGTTTGTATAAACGCCGTAAAGGCGGTCATTGCCGGGTCGTCGATATCGTATCCGAGTAATTTTTCGGCAATTGTCAGGTGACCCGTGCTTGAAACGGGCAGGAATTCAGTCACTCCTTCAATAATGCCCAGCACAATTGCATGCAGTATATCCATTACACTTATTCTATCATTTCAGTTGTCCTCAAATCCCTCATCAGCCAGCGGTCATTAGTACTGCTAGTGGGCAGGCTGGGTAGTAAGAGATTTAAGGCGTGGGAGGAACGAATGTGCTGCACCATCAAGTCCCAAAACCTTCAGCGCACCAATCAGCACATACAATTCATCAAGTTGACCTTGCGTGATAGCACCGCTTTCCGCCCTGGTAAACAAGTATTCCACCTTTTCAACCAGCCATTTTTCCTCACCAGGCTTAATCTCGTTAGTCTTGAGCGGCTGTTCTGTTTGCTCAACCAGCTCTATAGACCGCGCCGAGTGGTCCCGTTTGCGCAAATGACCCCGCTTAATAAGGCTATTTACATGCAGTGCCACCGTCGCAACCGAATTGTAATTCAGGCCTGACATAATCTCTCGGTAACTGGGGCTATAGCCATGCTCCCCGATGAATGCCTCGATAAAACTCAGTAACTCTCGCTGCTTTTTGGTCGGCCGCACGTTGTTAGTTTCCATTGGTCATTTCCCAATTACCATTTAATTTCCATTTCATATTTACCATAAAAGCTACAAAAGTCCGTTCTACTGAAAATTGGTAAATGATAAATGAATAATACTCACGCATGGTGCTTGGTCCGCCGTATCGGTGTCCGACCCCGAAACACCCACACTTTATACCAGTAATAATTCCACACCGTGAAGAATGCCGAGGCAATAAACTGTCCAATTGCTGGTTCAATACCGACTTGGCGTAATAAGTGCAGGATTAAGAAGTTTAGCCCAAACGCATTCAGGCCGGTATAAATAATGTACCGAGCCGTTGCCACACCCAATTTCGTTGGCCGTTTCGTCTTAAACACCCAGTATCGCGATATTAAGAAGTTCAGCGTAATACCGACCGCATTACCGATGAAGTTGATTAGGAACAAGTCTGCCGCTGGGTCATCAAACGGTGTCCACCGGCCAGTCAGCCCGACAATGATGATATAGCCACTCCAGAACCATACTCCACCACCGATCATATACTCACCGAAGCGGGTCAGTTCTTTGCGGTCTTTTTTCTTGAGTCTAAATTTCATTAGTTTTGCTTTTCGTTCACATTTAGTTCACTTTGGATTTAGTGTAGCACAACATAACTTTATTACGTTTTTGGTCCGATCGGACCAAAAACGTAATATATTTGGAGCAGGGATGCCTTCTTAGAAGTGATACAATTAACGGTAAGATGAAGAATAACGCCTCACTGATCTACAGTATCTTCCTCCTTGCCGGTGACTTCCTGGCCCTCATCGCTGCTTTTGCAGCAGCGTATCTCTTGCGCTTCCGCTACATGGAGGACGGCAAGATTGCGACTATCTCCGGTGAGACCTTTATTTATGCAATCATCAGCATTTTGCCAGTGTGGCTACTGGTTCATGCCTTTATCGGCTTGTACCGGCAAGAGATCTACGAAAAACGCTTTGTTGAATTTGGTCGAATCTTCATGGGAGCCTTTATTGGTACACTGCTGATAATCAGCTACGACTATCTCACCGATCATCAGTTGCTACCAGGCCGCTTGGTGCCGTTGTATGCCTTTGGGCTTGGCTTTGTATTCTTGCTCGTCTTCCGTTCGCTTGCCAGGGTACTTCGGCACCTGCTGTACCGTTTCGGAATCGGGGTCAGCAACATCCTCATTGTCGGTAATACGCCTATCAGCCAAGAAATTGCACATCAGGTCGGCGACACCCGCAATACTGGCTTGCGTGTCCTTGGTATTGTCGGTGCATCAGATAAGGATTTTGCCTCATTCACGACATTTGATAATGCCTTGACCACCCTCTCAAAGGAAGACATCCACGGCATCATTCAGACAGAGCTCTACAGTAATCCGGATAGAAACAACGAGATCTTGCGTTTTGCGCAGGAACACCATATTTCCTACCGTTTTGTGCCGGGCAACAGTGATTTATTTGTCGGGAATATCACGGTAGAACTCTTTGCCAACTCGCCGGTCATTGCAGTGCATCAGACAGCACTTATCGGCTGGGGACGTGTGGTGAAACGCCTCTTTGATGTGTTCTTCACGAGCCTGAGCATGGTTATCGCCTTGCCGATCATGATAGTCATCAGCACTCTCATGCTCATGACCAACCCCAAGGGCGGTATTTTCTTCAAACAGACCCGTCTGACTCGGTTTAATAGAGCATTCACCGTGTACAAATTCCGCACCCAATATCGCAAATACGATGGCACCACTCCAGAACAAGCCTTTGCGCTCATGGGGAAATCGCATCTTGGCAAACAGTACCGGCAGAACGGTGACTTTCTCGCTAAAGACCCTCGTGTCACTCCGATTGGTCGGTTTTTACGCGCCACCAGCCTGGACGAACTCCCCCAGCTATTTAACGTACTAAAAGGTGATATCAGTCTAGTCGGCCCACGCGCACTCATCCCACAGGAACTCAACGCGTATGAGAAAAAGCATGCCATCCTGAGCGTCAAGTCCGGCCTGACCGGTTTAGCTCAGATTTCTGGCCGCCGTGATATCAGCTTTGATGAACGCCGCAAACTTGACGTCTACTATGTCCAGAACTGGACCTTCTGGTTTGACCTCTCCATTCTCCTCCGTACTATCCGCGCCGTCCTCTTTGGAATAGGAGCAAAATAGCTAATGGAATGTGGCTATTAGAATATGGCGCACACAATAAGCTCATTCGAGGATTTAAATGTATGGCAGGAATCCCAAAACTTAGCCGTTCAAGTATATACAGCAACAAAATCGTTCCCTAAAGAAGAGTTATTTGGTATTACAAGTCAGCTTCGGAGGGCTGTGAGTTCAGTGTCTGCAAATATAGCCGAAGGTTTTGGTAGAACCAGCAAGAACGATAAACTACATTTCTATACAATTGCCTATGGATCACTGCTCGAGACCAAGAATTTTTTATACTTGGCAGAGAAACTTGGGTATATACAGCAAGCTACATTAATTCAGCTAATTAATCAGACTACTGTATGTCAGAAATTACTCAATGCATTTAAGTCAGGGCTACAAAGATGACCAGGCCATCTTCCATTAGCCATCTTCCATTAGCCAATCATGCACTATCCCGACTTCGTGTCGTGATAGTGCATGATTGGCTCGTCGGCGGCGGTGCCGAAAAGGTTGTCCTCGAGTTGCACCACATGTTCCCTGACGCCCCCATATACACCTCGTACTGTACTGAAGAATGGCGGCAGAAGCTCGACGGCAAGGTCGTGACTGGCTGGCTGCAGCACTTTGGTAAACTCCGTAAGTTCATGATACTCGGGCGCATATGGTGGTTCACCCACCTTGATCTCAGCGGCTACGACCTCATCATCAGCACCTCCGGTAATGGCGAGGCCTTTGCCGTCCGCAAGAACTACCGGCCACTCATGACACGCTTCCGCCGCCTTCTTAAGCCATCTTCCACTGGCCCTATTCCACTGGCCACACATATCAACTACTGCCACACCCCCACCCATTATTATTGGCGGCACTACGATGACTATATGAAACGGCCCGGCTTTGGCGTATTTGATCCGCTGGCACGGCTTGGGCTCCGGCTACTGGTCGCTCCATTACGGCGATGGGATTATAAAGCAGCACAACGAGCAGACTACATGCTTGCTAACTCCACGCATATCCAGGCAGATATCAAGCGCTACTACGGCCGCGAGAGTACGGTCGTCCACCCTCCAGTCGACACTGAACGGTTTAACGTCACCCCAGCGCAGCAACGCATCGGCTTTGTCACCGCTGGTCGGCTAGCCACTATGAAGCGGGTTGATATCATTGTAGATGCCGCCACGCAAGCAAATGTGCCACTCACCGTCATTGGCCGCGGGCCGGCCTATGCCGATCTCGTCAAACGAGCCGGGCCGAATGTCACCTTCCTGACTGATGTCACTGATGAGCAAATGCCCCATATCATCGCCAGTGCGCAGGCGTTTCTGTTTGCCAGCCACGAAGATTTTGGCATTACGCCTATTGAGGCCATGGCAACAGGCACGCCTGTCATCGCCTATCAAGCGGGGGGCGCCCTCGACTACATAACGCCTGGCGTAACCGGTGAATTCTTCCCTGAACAAACAGTAGACTCTCTCCTCGCCGCCCTCCAATCATTCAATGCCACCAAATATAACTCATCTGCTATTACATCTGTATCTTTACAGTTCTCAATATCAGAATTTCACAAAAACATACGTTCCGTAATTAAAGATTGTCTACGGTAAACCACCGTTCTTTTCTATTGGGCTCTTGCGCTGATCATTACCCTATTAGTACGAATCAATGCCTTTTAAAGCATAAGCAGTCGGATTAAAAGGACTTTTTTCGGTACTTGACTCGGATTAAAAGGATATTTATACTAGTTTTTATGCTAATACGTCGTCATATACAATCGAAGGTAGAGTCTGTTCTCAGTGAAGGACAGGTGGCTATCATATATGGAGCCCGACAAGTAGGCAAGACCACCCTTGCTCACCAGGTTGCTGAGTCATATAGCAACCCGTTGTATCTCAATTGTGACGATCCGCTTGTGGTGAGTAGCCTGACCAAAAAATCAGCTATACAGCTCAAAGCCTATATCGGTAACTCTGATTTAGTGATTATTGATGAGGCGCAGCGCGTCGAAAACATAGGCATCAGTATCAAGTTACTCCATGATACATATCCCGACGTCAGGCTGCTCGTCACTGGTTCTTCCAGTCTTGATCTGGCAAATAAGGTAACCGAGCCGTTAACTGGAAGGAGTGAAGAAATACATCTATACCCCTTCAGCGTCCGGGAAGTTTCCACGTCCCAAACCGACATCGAGCCTAATGCATTTGTTGCTATGGATCGCGGCGGATACCCCGCATTTTGGCAGATATCCGCCGAACAAGCGCACCGCAAGTTGCAACGAATCGCTAATGAGTACGTATTCCGTGACGCTTTCTCGCCAAATGTAATATACGATCAGACCATTATTAATGACTTGCTCCGACTCCTCGCATACCAGATAGGCAGTGAGGTCAACTACAGCGAGATAGGCCAGCGGCTTTCAATATCCCAGGACACCGTGCTTCGTTATGTGGATTTGCTCGAAAAGGCTTTTATTGTTTTTCGAAGGAACCAATATCGAAGAAACCAGCGCTCCCAGGTTGGGCGGCTGCGGAAAGTATATTTTGTCGATTTGGGGATTCGTAACGCTATTATTGGTAATTTCAAACCGTTGGAATTTCGTGATGACGTCGGTGCACTATGGGAGAATTTCTGTGCCGTCGAGCGACTTAAGTACCTCCAGACCACGGATAGGTTCGTCAAATCATTCTACTGGCGTAACGCAGACGGTCGCGAGATAGACATTGTCGAGGAAGAGGGCGACCTTGTCCGCGCTTTTGAGTGCAAATATGGCACACAAAAAATGGCCAAAAAACCTGTCGGCTACATGCGCGATTACCCGGACAGTAGTTTTCATACCGTGAATCCGCGCAATTTCACCGAAATACTGTTCACGGAACCAGTGCTCCAGCAAACAAGCCTTCCAGGACTCCCGTCCTAAATAGACTAGGACCCTGCCTTCCTCTTTTCTTTTAATGCCAATAAATATATCGCAGATGATATTAAAAGTGCAGCTCATGCATACTCTATCAGTAATTTCCATAAAAATATACTCGAAGCACTCAATTCTGTTATAAGATAGTTCTTGCCCCTATATGGGGATTTATCACGTAACAATTCACATTTTTCAATAACTACGCAATGCTCACTGGCAAATGACCAATAATTGAAAACTGCTGAATGAAAACTGGGAAATTACATACTTATGACTCCGAAATATGAGATTCAAGCTACCGAGCTAGACGAACTTCGTGTCGAGTATGATATAGGTAATACTCCTGAAGCATTTAGAAGTGCCTTCGATGAAGGAAGTGTTGCCATACAAGCACTGTCGTCTCTTGGCTGCCATACAGAAAAGGCGGGGACGCTTGTACGAGTAACCCTTCCACAGCATCCAGAGGATAACTTCTCAAGACAACAATACACGTCCATGAGAGCAGGTGAATCTGTAAGTGAGGTTGATTATCTTATATCCAATGCAAAACGCGGTTTCCTGAACTCCGACCACACGAGTGAGTTAAGTACCGGTGTGATCGAGGGTATGATTGCAATACTTGGATTCAAGCGCAACCAGTTAACCGTCCGTCGAGGCACAAGCTATAGAAATTAGCTACTGTGTAATCCCAGCAAGTCCGCCCCTTTCGAACTAACTAGACCTCTTGGCCAAGTGCTTGATTAATTCGAGTTGATGAGTCGCGCTTTTCGAACTCATGACTACCTACACCGAATACCATTTTGATATTACAAGCAGTGCACATGTTGTACTCGTTCTCAGGGAGGGTAAGCCCGGCTGTTCTGTCGCCTCCATTCGCAAATACCAATTCATCATCGGGATATGTCTCCCGTATTTTCTTCAACGTTTGTGTCTGAGAAGTGTCCTCGGTATCTTCTGACAACATTGCTTCATCCACATCTCGTAGCGCACTAATAAGCCGAAGTCGGTTTTCCTGATCAAGAATAATCTTCCCTTTTTTCATTACTGCTTGCTTGTCATTGTTTACCACAACAATCAAGTAATCACCTAGTTGTTTTGCGGCCTCAATCATATCAAGATGCCCGCCATGCAATGGGTTAAAATAGCCGCTCACGATAATTCTTTTCATCAGTTTGTTATTCCCCCTCAATGCTCTGATAATCATACCAAATTCGCTCGCATAAACTATACTATACGCAGTAAACAGGTGTTTCTTTATGTCCAAACTATCACTTCCAGACGTATTTCTTGCATATGATATCCGTGGCAAGGTCGGCACAGAGCTGACCGTTACCTTGCTTGAAGATTTAGGTAGAGCTTTTGCTGACTGGCTCCCAGAACAGGGTCCGATAGCGGTCGGGCATGACATGCGTCCTGATTCTGCAGAACTTGCTGCAGCACTGGTAGTAGGATTAACCAAACAAGGTCGGGAGGTGTGGGATATCGGACAAGTCACCACCGACATGATCTACTACGCTGTCGGGAAAGAAGGTCTCGCGGGTGGTGCCATGATTACCGCTAGCCACAATCCTGGCGAATACAACGGAATCAAGCTGTGTCGTGAAGAAGCACGGCCTATTGGTCTGGAATCCGGCTTGGCAGAGATACGTGATGCCGTTGCAGCACAGCATCTTAAAGAGCCGTCTACTCAGGGTCATCTCATAGAACATGACGTCACCGAAGGCTGGATAAATCATGTGCTAAGTTTTATCGACACAGATAAACTGATCCCCCTCAAAATAGCGGTCGATGCGGGCAACGGCATGGCGGGCAAAATCTTCCCAGAACTGGAACCATTCGTCCCCTGGGAGGTCACAGAGATGTATTTTGAACTCGATGGCACCTTTCCTAATCACGAAGCAAACCCTCTCAAATTCGAAACCCTCACAGATCTCATAGCAACTATTAAACAAAACGGTCTGGATGGTGGCATGGCTTTTGACGGTGATGGGGACCGGGCATTCCTGGTCGACGAAACGGGAGCAGTCCTCACTGGCGGTGTCATGTCTGCCATGTTGGCCGATTACTTCCTCGACATCTATCCTGGTAGTAGTATCGTCTATGATGCCCGCAATAGCCGGAGCGTGCCCCAAGTTATTACCGAAAAGGGTGGCACGCCAGTTATGACCAAAGTAGGGCATGCATACATCAAGCAGGTCATGCGCGATACCAACGCACCATTTGGCGGCGAGGCATCTGGGCATTTCTACTTCAAGGACAACTGGTTCGCTGACTCTGGTCTGATTGGAGCGGTCATCGGAATTTATGTTGCTGCATTACGTGGTAAGAAACTGTCGGAATTACGGGAATACTACACCCGATTTGCGGCCATTCCAGAAACTAACTTTATAGTAGAGGACAAACCTGCTGCGTTAGACCGGATCAAAACTACATATGCTGACTACCAGCAAGATACTTTGGACGGCTTAACCGTCAACATTGATGAAGACACTTGGTTCAATGTCCGCGCCAGTAACACCGAACCACTTATGCGTTTAAATGCAGAATCAAACAACCAAAAAACGCTCCAATCCCTTGTGGCAGATGTTACAAAGATTATCAGTTAAACCGTTGTATTTTTATCATTCTCCACCACATCCTCAAACGACAACACCGGCCATCGAAAAAACCGGTACAATAGGTATATGAAAAATATTCTTGTTACAGGCGGCGCCGGCTTTATTGGCGCAAACTTTGTTCATTATCTTATTGATAACCATGCTGAGGATTATTCGGTCACCGTTATCGATAAACTAACCTACGCGGGTAACCCGGCAAATATTGAGAGCGTTCTAGATAAAATCAAGTTTGTCTCGGGCGATATATGTGACGTTGAGGTACTTGATCCGCTTGTAGCAGCGAGTGACATCGTGGTGCACTTCGCCGCAGAGTCTCATAACGACAACTCATTGCAAAACCCATGGCCATTTGTAGAAACAAACATTGTCGGCACTTACCAAATTCTGGAGGCGGTTCGTCGGCACGGCAAACGTCTGCACCATGTATCTACTGATGAAGTGTATGGTGACCTAGAGCTTGACGATCCTGCTAAGTTTACTCCAGAAACTCCTTACAACCCTTCTAGCCCTTACTCCAGTACAAAAGCTGGTTCTGACCTGCTCGTACGGGCATGGGTACGCAGTTTTGGCATCCAGGCAACCATCAGTAATTGTTCCAACAATTACGGGCCATACCAGCACGTCGAAAAGTTCATTCCTCGTCAAATTACAGAAGTACTCGAGGGCCGTAAGCCACGTCTCTACGGTGAGGGCAAGAATGTCCGAGACTGGATTCACGTCGACGATCACAACTCCGCAGTGGTTAGTATCATGGAGCGTGGCAAGAGTGGAGATACCTACCTCATCGGTGCTAATGGTGAGAAGAACAACAAAGAAGTGGTTGAACTCATTCTGAGCACTATGGGCAAAGACCCTGGCGATTACGAACACGTCAAGGACCGTCCAGGTCATGATCTCCGCTACGCTATCGATAATACAAAATTAGTCAACGAGTTGGGCTGGCAGCCAAAATACACTAATTTTGAGCAAGGCCTAAAAGCAACCATCGACTGGTACAGAGCTAATGAGTCGTGGTGGAAACCCCAAAAAGCCGAAACCGAAGCCAAATACCAGCAAGCTGGCCATTAGAAAGGGTTCTCTATGTCTGAATCACTGCAATTCTCCAAAAATCTAACGGTTACAGAAACTAATATCCCTGGTTTGCTTGTAGTTGATATACCGGTCCATGGTGATAACCGTGGTTGGTTTAAAGAGAACTGGCAGCGCGAAAAAATGACGAATCTTGGCCTTCCTGATTTTCGGCCTGTTCAGAATAATATCTCCTATAATGCGGAAAAGGGCGTGACCCGTGGGATCCACGCTGAACCGTGGGATAAGTACGTATCCGTAGGATCAGGTCGTATTTATGGAGCCTGGGTTGACTTACGCGAAGGTGCCACTTTTGGCCAAACATTCAGCATTGAGGTTGACCCTACCAAAGCAGTATTCGTACCCCGGGGAGTTGGTAATGCCTTTCAGGCATTGGAAGATAATACCGTATACACGTATTTAGTAACTGACCACTGGAGTCAGGAGGCTGTCCCTTATTACACATTCCTTAATTTAGCAGATGAGACAGTGAATATTTCCTGGCCTATCCCGCTTGAACATGCCGAACTATCAGAAAAAGACGAATCCCATCCGCGGCTTGCGGAGGTGAAACCCATGCAGCCCCTTAAGGTTCTTGTGCTCGGCGGCAATGGCCAGCTCGGTAACGCGCTACGAGAGGTGTACCCAGAAGCAGAATTTGTTGACCGCGAAGAATTTGATATAACTGATGCCCGGGCGTATACAGCCCGTAACTGGAAACAATACAGCACTATTATTAATGCCGCCGCCTACACGGCTGTCGATGCAGCTGAAACACCAGAAGGCCGTACCGCAGCATGGGCGATCAATGCCACTGCCGTACAACTCCTGGCTAAGGTAGCAACTGAGCATTGTCTTACCCTAGTCCATGTTTCCAGTGACTATGTATTTGATGGATTATCTTCTTCTCACTCAGAAGATGAAGCCTTCAGTCCACTAGGCGTATACGGTCAATCCAAAGCGGCTGGGGATATTGCGGCAGCATCTACGCCTCGACACTATGTCGTCCGCACGTCATGGGTTATCGGCGATGGTAGTAACTTCGTCAAAACCATGCAATCACTTGCTGATAAAGGAATACGGCCTAGCGTCGTTAATGATCAGGTTGGGCGATTAACATTCACATCAACTCTAGCAAACGCGATTAAACATCTCGTCGAAACCAAGGCGTCTTACGGTACGTACAATGTATCGAATGACGGTGATTCGGTTAGCTGGGCAGATATCGCCAAAGAAGTGTATATGCAATCCGGCGCATCAGCAGATGATGTTACGGGAGTAACCACGCAAGAGTATTACAAAGACAAGGGTACTATTGCGCCACGGCCACTTCAGAGTACACTTGATCTTTCTAAGATTAAGGCCGCTGGGTACGCCCCTCCCGACTGGCGCAAAGAATTAGCTCGCTACATTAAGCGTTAAATTTGCTAGAATAGAGTGAGTTAATCAACTGGAGTTTCCCATATGAAAGGTATTATTCTTGCCGGTGGGTCGGGCACGCGTCTGTATCCTATTACCAAGGGTATTTCTAAGCAAATCATGCCAATATATGACAAACCGATGATCTACTACCCACTGAGCACACTCATGCAGGCAGGTATCAGGGATATATTGATCATTACTACACCCGATGATCAGGCACAATTCCAGCGATTACTCGGTAATGGTTCAGATCTGGGCATTAATTTGCAGTATGCCGCCCAACCCAAGCCAGAAGGGCTTGCTCAGGCGTTTATCATTGGGGAGGAATTTATCGGTGATGATAAGGTTGCCTTGGTCCTCGGTGATAATATTTTCCATGGGCCAGAACTGGAAGAGTCGTTAAAGCAGTGCTCTGATCCTGATGGTGGTATCGTCTTTGCCTACCGGGTTTCTGACCCGAAACGCTATGGTGTTGTTGAATTTGACCAGAACAGGGATGCCATATCCATAGAAGAAAAGCCTTCTCAACCTAAGTCAAACTATGCAGTCGTGGGTCTCTACTTCTACGACAATGACGTAGTAGAGATAGCTAAGAATATCCAGCCGAGCGAGCGCGGTGAATTAGAAATTACCAGTGTTAATGAAGTATACCTAAAGCGTGGCAAGCTCAAAGTCACCACCCTGGACGACGGTGATGTCTGGCTAGACACCGGTACCATTGACAGCCTGTCAGATGCCACAGACTACGTCCGTGTACTACAAAAAAGGACTGGCCAAATTATCGGCTCTCCAGAGGCCGTCGCCTACCAAGAAGGCTTCATAACAAAAGAACAATTATACACCCTAGCAACACCTCTCCAGAAGTCTGGATACGGTGACCACCTGCTACAATTATCTTAAGGAATATGGCAAAGACTAAGAAAAAACGAATTGCACTAGTTATCCCCGCCTACAATGAGGGTCAGGTAATTGCTGATGTCATCACTGACCTAAATAAGGTCTTTGGGAAGAGTGAGTATTCCTATGAGATAGTAGTCGTAGATGACGGCTCAAAAGATGATACGGCTGAAGTAGCTACAAAAAATGGTGCACACGTTATTCGGCATATCCTTAACTCCGGTAGTGGTGGTGCCACAGCAACAGGCCTGAGTTATGCCCAGCAGAATGGCTTTGATGTTGCCACGACCTGTGATGCTGATGGCCAACATGCCGCAAAAGACGTACTAAATGGTGTTGTAAATTTACTTGAGAATGATACTGATCTATTGATTGGCAGCAGGCTTATCAACAAAAAAGGCATGTCTCGTGTAAAGATACTTGGTAATAAAGGCCTCACCTACATAACATTTATTCTCTTTGGGATAATGGTTACTGATTCTCAATCTGGGCTCCGTGTTTTCTCTAAGAATGCTCTGATGAGGCTCAAGTGGAAAACGAGTGGCTACGAGTTTTGCTCTGAAATGCTATGGCGAGCTAAACAAATTGGTCTAAAGATTGAAGAGTATCCCATACAAGCCATCTATACAGAGTATTCGAAGGCAAAGGGTCAGAATAATTGGAATGCATTTAATATTGTAAAAACCTTGCTTGCTAGACGCGTAGTGGAGATTTTCAGTGAGTAGATATTTAATTCTTGTACTTCTCAACACACCATTAATTATGGCAGCTCTTCTTGGGATACTCGTAGATTATAAGATGAATAAAATCTCCCGAAAGAAAATGATTTTTCAGACAAGTATTTGGTTACTAATATTCACCGGCTTAGCTTCGGCTAAGTACATATACCAGTTTTTGTTTTCAAATAAACTTACACAAACGGAGCCATTGAGTCTGTTCGACGTTATACAAATCACCGGGATAATTACGGTGCTATTTATTGCTAATCGCTCAAGGATAAAAACAGACCGGCTTGAACGTCGCGTACAGGATCTACACCAAGAGTTATCTATAAAATTGTCGAAGAATGATTAGTGCAGATATCCTACTGGGCATTCTTCATATAGCTCTTGTTGTGTTTGGTTTGTTAGCGTCATTATGGCTTATAGGAAGGCACGTTAAGCAAATATCTAAGTGGCCTTTACTCGCAACCGCCCCTTCTCTCTTGATTGGCCTTGTCAGTTACATGGCATTCTTTCAGCTTGTCGCACTACCTTTTATGTTACTGAATGGCAATTCAAAAGTATTTTTTTCTGTTATCTTACTAGTAACAACACCTTGGCTTACCATGGCACTACTGGCAGTAAAGAGCCATAAGCTAAAGCTACCGAAGCCAAAGCTTATCAAGCCTACAGCAATTTTTTTCATAGTTTTATTGGGCATTTTAGCCCAGTCTATTATTTTTCAGAGGTACGATATTGATGACTCATTTTATTTGGGACTCGCTAGTGACAGCACGATATCCTCAGCGCTTTACTCTTATGACCCTGCTACTGGAGTAGAG